>CAJCDH010000105.1 GCA_903961095.1 uncultured Burkholderiales bacterium
AACGTTTTCGTTGTAGCCATCGTTCCATTGCATGGCCACTTCGACTCCAATGCTGGTGCCGGGAATGCCGCCATAAGAATCGGCAGGACGCTCGCCCATGGCGATGAAGGCATTGGGGTGCAAAACTTTTTTGTTGGCGTTGATGAAATCAACGAAGCCCTTGACGCCACCGGCGCCCGAGAAGTCGTCTTCCTTGCCAGTGCGCTCGTCTTTTAAACGAATGCGCACACCGTTGTTCAAGAAGCTGAGTTCGCGCAAACGCTTGGCCAGAATTTCGTAATGGAAATCGTGGTTTTGCGTAAAGATGTCGGTATCGGGCAAGAAGTGAACTTCGGTGCCGCGTTTTTCGGTGGCGCCTGTGATTTTCATGGGCGACACTTCAACGCCGTCGACCATTTCGAGCAAACGGTTTTGCACAAAGCCCTTGGCAAATTCAATTTGATGCACTTTGCCTTCGCGGCGCACCGTGAGGCGCAACCACTTGCTGAGCGCGTTGACGCAGCTCACGCCCACGCCGTGCAAACCGCCCGATACCTTGTAGCTGTTTTGGTTGAACTTGCCGCCTGCGTGCAATTCAGTCAGGGCAATTTCAGACGCCGAGCGCTTGGGCTCGTGCTTGTCGTCCATCTTCACGCCCGTGGGAATACCGCGGCCGTTGTCGGTCACGCTGATGGAGTTGTCGGAGTGAATGGTGACCACGATGTCATCACAGTGGCCGGCCAATGATTCGTCGATGGAATTGTCAACCACCTCAAACACCAAGTGGTGCAGGCCGGTACCGTCGGACGTATCGCCGATGTACATACCCGGGCGCTTGCGAACGGCTTCCAAGCCTTCCAAAATTTGGATTGAACCCTCGCCATAACCCTCAGAGGCCCCCGCTTGATTGGTATCGATGGTGGGTTGCAGCGTGGTGAATTCTTCTGCGGTGGGCTTGTTTTCTTCGGTCATTTTTTCTTTTCTCAATCTCTCGAATGGCCGAAACCCGCGAATCAACGCGGGTTTCGAAAGGCTCTTCTTGAGGTGTTTTTTAAGTCACCTTCAATCAGTTCAGGCCTTAAATACGCATGGGCATCACCACATATTTGAACTGGTCGTTGTCGGGGATGGTGATGAGTGCAGAGCTGTTGGCATCGGCCAAATCAATGCGCACCATGTCTTGGCCCATGTTGGTGAGCACATCGATGATGTAGGTCACGTTGAAGCCAATTTCGATGCTGTCACCACCGTAATCAATGTCGAGTTCGTCTACGGCTTCTTCTTGCTCGGCGTTGGTGGACGCGACGCGCAATGTGCCGGGGTCCAAATTCAAACGAACACCTTTGAATTTGTCGCTGGTGAGAATGGCTGTGCGTTGCAAGCAAGACAACAAGGCTTGGCGACCCAGCGTTAAATTGTTGCGGTGGCCTTTGGGAATGACGCGGTTGTAGTCGGGGAACTTGCCTTCAACGAGTTTGGTCACAAACTCCATGCCACCAAAACTGAACTTGGCTTGGTTGTTGGCAAACTGCATGTCGATGGCGCCTTCTGCATCACTGAGCAAGCGTTGCATTTCGAGTACCGTTTTGCGCGGCAAAATAACTTCTTGCTTGTTGGGGACATCGGTGTCCAAGGTGGCCGAGGCAAAAGCCAAGCGGTGACCGTCGGTGGACACCAAGGACAACTGCTTACCTTCAGCCACAAACAAAATGCCGTTGAGGTAATAACGGATATCGTGCACGGCCATGGCGAAAGACACCTGACTGAGCAACTGCTTTAAGGTTTTTTGCGGCACGCTGAACACAGGGCCGAAGCTGGCGGCTTCTTGCACCAACGGAAAATCTTCTGCTGGCAAAGTCTGTAAAGTGAATTTGGATTTGCCGCCCTTCAAAATTAACTTGCTTTGGCTAGACTCCAAGCTGACGGTTTGATCGGAAGGCATGGTGCGCAAAATGTCGATCAATTTGCGGGCACCTACCGTCGTGGTGAAGTCGCCGGCATCGCCATCCATTTCGGCGGTGGTGCGAATTTGGATTTCTAGATCGCTGGTGGTCAACTGCAAAGCTTTGCCAGTTTTGCGAATCAACACATTGGCCAAAACAGGCAATGTGTGACGACGTTCAACAATGCCAGAAACGGATTGCAAAACAGACAACAATTTGTCTTGGGTGGCCTTCAGTACGATCATGTCTTCCTCTGTTTTTGGGGGTCCCAATTTGGAATTTGGGAGCCCCTCGATTTTCGCTGATTTTTGACCCCAAATTGAGCTTTTGACAGCTTAATTCAGCATTCTTTAGGCGAGCTGGGCCACCCCCTAGAAACTTAGCCTTTCAGGGTTTGCTCCAAAACGTGCAATTGTTGGTTGAGCTCGGTCAATTGTTGGCGTTCGGCGCTGATTTTTCTCACGGCATGCAAGACGGTGGTGTGGTCACGACCACCAAACAATTCACCTATTTCGGGCAAGCTTTTTTGCGTCAATTCTTTGGCCAAGTACATGGCAATTTGACGCGGCCGAGCGATGCTGGCTGGGCGCTTTTTGGAATACATGTCGGCGACTTTGATCTTGTAGTAGTCGGCCACGGTTTTTTGAATGTTTTCGACACTGATTTGGCGATTTTGAATGGACAGCAGGTCGCGCAGGGCTTCGCGAGCCAGTTGAATGGAGATTTCTTTCTGGTTGAACCGCGAATAAGCCAAAATTTTGCGCAACGCGCCTTCCAATTCGCGCACGTTGGAGCGCACGTTTTTGGCCACAAAGAAGGCCACTTCTTCGGGCATGACACTGCCTTCACTGATGGCTTTGTTGATCAAAATGGCCACGCGCATTTCAAGCTCAGGCGGCTCTATGGCCACCGTGAGGCCTGAATCAAAACGCGACACCAAACGTTCGTGAATGTCTGCCAAGCCCTTGGGATAGGTGTCGCTGGTCATCACAATGTGCGACTTTTTGGCCAGCAGCGCTTCAAAGGCGTTGAAAAATTCTTCTTGGGTACGGTCTTTGTTGGCAAAGAACTGCACATCGTCAATGAGGAGCAAATCGAGCGAGTGATACCGGTGCTTGAACTCGTCAAATGTTTTACGTTGATATGCTTTAACCACATCTGAGACAAACTGTTCAGCGTGTATGTAGAGAACTTTGGCGTCGGGCCTGTCGGCCAGCAGCTTATTGCCCACCGCATGTACCAAGTGAGTCTTCCCCAAACCGACGCCGCCATAAATGAACAAAGGGTTGTAAAGGTGACCCGGCATGGTGGCTACATGCATGGCAGCAGCACGCGCCATGCGGTTGGCCGAGCCCTCCACCAAGGTGTCAAAGGTGAGGGCAGTGTTCAAACGATGGCGATGGCCATCAGCGGGCGCCTCATCGGGTGCATCAACTGTTTCAGGGCGTGCCTCCAACGCAGCCTTTGCCATTGAAAAGGCTGTTTTACCTTGAGCTTCTCTGGTAGCAAGCGCTAACTCAATTTGAATTTTTTGCCCGTGCAAACGAGACAAGACATCGGCCAGTTTGGCGCTGTACTGTGCCCGAATCCAGTCTAGTTTGAACCGGTTGGCGACAAACAAAGTAACCTTGGAGAAGTCGTCGGATACTTGCGCTGTGAGAGGTTTGATCCACGTGTTGAACTGTTGCTCAGGGATTTCCTGTGCCAGTTCATCAAGGCAGACTTTCCACAAGGCTTGCCCTGCTTCATCGGCATCTAAGGGGTGCTGTCCGTTGCTCATTGGCTGGCGCCTTGGGTGTGGACAGTTGCTTGTTTCATTCGACTCAAAAGTAACTTTATCAAGAGTTTATCCACATGTGGGGTGGACTTGTTAAAGGCATCATAAACCAGATATTTCGAACTTGGGCGCCGTTTTTTCAGGAGAAATCCCTATGTTGGTTTGCCAGCCCCCTGAAAGTTTGCGATAATCGCGGGTTCCCCCCAAAAATAACCATGTGGTTTGGGGGATCCGATACTTGGGATGACTCAAAATGAAACGCACTTACCAACCTTCTAAAACTCGCCGCGCCCGTACACACGGTTTTTTGGTTCGCATGAAAACACGTGGCGGCCGCGCTGTCATCAATGCACGCCGCGCCAAGGGCCGTAAACGCTTGGCCGCTTAAAGACCCGGCTTCGCGCTGAGGTTTTCCAAACTTTGCGCCAACACTTTGCGCCAAGATTTTTCGCCAAGACTTTGTATCAACATTTTGAGCCAAGACAATGCGACGCCTCATTGCGCCTTGTCTTTTCTGCCCAATTGCCAATTGCCTGTGTCAACTCACTTGGCGGCTGAGCAGCTCCAACTCGGCAGTGGTGTGCAGCGATTAAAAACCCGCCCTCAATTCCAAGCTGCCCTGTCTGGCAGCACGGTTTCTCGCACGCCACATTTCGCGTTACATCGCCTTAGCTTGCCAGATCTCACGGGTCCTGCTTCGAGTTTTCAAGCCACTAATGAAATGGCATCCCTCTTTCACCCCAAAACTGTTTGGTTGGGTGCCATGGTGCCCAAGCGCTGGGCCAGGCGCGCTGTGACTCGCAATGCCATCAAAAGACAAATTTATGCCGTCAGTGCGCAGTTTGAGGTTCGCATGCCTTGTGCAGCCCATGTGGTTCGATTGCGGGCTGGGTTTGATCGCAAGCAATACATCAGCGCAACATCCACCCTACTCAAGCAAGCCGTGCGTCTTGAATTAGAGCAGCTGTTTGAACGAGCAGCCCAAGCAACATGATGCAGAAGCTATTGATCGGCATTGTGAAAGGGTATCGCCTTTTTCTCAGCCCTTGGTTAGGATCGGCATGTCGGTTTGAGCCCACTTGCTCCATCTATGCCTTGGCTGCTTTAAAGCAGCATGGCGCAGGCGTAGGCAGTTATCTCACCCTCAAACGCTTAGGCCGTTGCCACCCTTGGTGCGATGGTGGCCATGATCCGGTGCCAGAACAGGCGCCTCAATGGCTTTCGCGTTTATTGCATCACCCGTTAACTCACACCTCTTCGAAAAAGTCTCCATGAACGATATTCGCCGCACCTTTTTATGGGTCATTTTTGGTTTCTCCATGGTTTTACTGTGGGACCAATGGCAGCTCTACAACGGACACAAGGCCACCTTCTTTCCACCACCTGCTGCTGCCCCCACTGCTGCTTCAACTGAAAAGCAAACGGCGGCTCCAACTTCTGGCGTTAAAGACCTGCCTGTTGCATCGGTCACCACGGCAGGCGCGAACCCCGCCGCTGGGCCCTCACAAGTGCCAGTCTCTGCAACAGCGGCAGTTAGCTCGGCGCGTGAGCGCATTGATGTTTCAACGGATGTCTTGAAGCTGAGCTTTGACTCGGAAGGTGGCTCGCTGGTGCGTTCTGAATTCTTGAAATTTGGGGACACCCTAGACCAGCAAAAACCTTTTGTGCTGCTCGACGAAAGCAAAGCTCGGGTCTATTTGGCTCAAACTGGCTTGATAGGCGGCCCTTTTGCTTCGCACAAAACACCCATGCAATTCACCGGGGAGCGCGAGCTCAAAGCCGGTCAAAAAGAATTGAACTTGACATTTGAGTCTGCCGAAACGGGTGGTCTGAAATTGATCAAAACATACACGCTGACCCGCGGCAGTTACGCCATGAAAGTTTCGCACAAAGTCGTCAACACAGGCACAGCGCCAGCGACTCCGCAGTTGTATGTTCAGCTTGTGCGTGATGGCAACAAGCCTGAAGGTGAGTCAGCTTTTTACATGACTTTCACGGGCCCAGCTGTTTACACAGATGCCAAAAAATTCCAAAAAATTGAATTCAGCGACATCGAGAAAAGCAAGGCTGATTTTGAAAAAACAACCCAACAAGGTTATGTGGCCATGGTGCAGCATTACTTTGCTTCGGCTTGGTTGCTGCCTGAAAACACCTCGCGCGAAAACTTTGCACGGAAGGTTGATACCAACTTGTATGCCGTTGGCATGATCACACCCTTCAATGAGGTCGCTCCAGGTCAAACCAAAACATTGGATGTCACTCTCTTTGTCGGCCCTCAAGAAGAAAAAACGCTCGAGGCCTTAGCGCCCGGCCTGGAGTTGGTCAAAGACTACGGCTGGCTGACTGTCTTGGCCAAACCGCTTTATTGGTTGCTTGACCGCCTTTTCAGCTTCTTGCAAAACTGGGGTTGGGCCATTGTGGCGCTGGTGTTCTTGCTCAAGCTAGCCTTTTATTGGCTCAATGCCAAGGCATATTCCAGCATGGCCAAGATGAAGGCCATCAACCCTCGCATCATGGAAATGCGCGAACGGCTCAAAGACAACCCCCAGCAGATGCAGCAAGAGATGATGCGCATTTACCGCGAAGAGAAAGTCAACCCCATGGGTGGTTGCTTCCCCATCATGGTTCAAATTCCCGTCTTCATTGCCCTTTACTGGGTTCTCTTGTCATCCGTTGAAATGCGCAATGCGCCATGGATTGGATGGATTCAAGACTTGTCTGCGCCCGATCCCTACTTCATATTGCCAGTGGTCATGACTTTGTCCACGATGCTGCAAACCGCTCTGAACCCAGCTCCGCCCGATCCCATGCAAGCCAAATTGATGTGGATCATGCCCCTGGTCTTCAGTGTGATGTTCTTCTTCTTCCCGGCTGGCTTGGTGCTGTATTGGATTACGAATAATATTTTGTCCATTGCACAGCAGTGGGTCATCAACACCAGGATGGGTGTACCGCCGCAGTTCAATCTGCCAAAATTCAGGTGAGTGCGCTGATATCCATCGCAGGTTCTGTTCACCTGCGTTGAATGATTTCTACAGGGCCGCTCTTGCGGCCCTGTTGCTTTGAATGATTTTTTCTAAATTTCAATAGATTGTTGCCATGCTGTCTCGCCACCAAGACCCCATCATTGCCATTGCCACTGCACCTGGCAGAGGCGCTGTGGGCATCGTGCGCGTTTCAGGTCCTGATCTCCAATATTGGGCTGAAGCATTTTGTGGCAAGCCTCTTGAATCGCGTCAAGCGCACTACTTGCCGTTCAAGGATGTCAAGGGCGAGCCCATTGATCAAGGCCTGGCTCTTTTCTTTCCTGGCCCCCATTCCTACACTGGCGAGGATGTGCTCGAGTTGCAAGCGCATGGCGGCCCCGTGGTCTTGCAGCTGCTTCTTGCACGTTGCATTGAGTTAGCCCAATCGCTTGATCCTCGAACGGGTTTGCCTGTGCTTCAAGGACTGCGCTTAGCGCAACCAGGTGAATTTACACAGCGCGCCTTTCTCAATGACAAAATTGACTTGGCCCAAGCTGAGGCAATTGCCGACTTGATTGACGCATCAACCAGCGCAGCAGCACGCAGCGCCAGCCGATCTTTGGCGGGCGACTTCTCCAAAGAAATTCACACCTTGCGCGATAGTCTGGTTCACCTGCGCATGTTGGTTGAAGCCACTTTGGATTTTCCTGAAGAGGAAATTGATTTTTTGAAAAAGGCCGATGCCCAAGGTCAACTGGCGCGCCTTCAAACTCAGCTTGCCAAAGTCTTGGCGCGAACGCAGCAGGGAGTCTTGTTGCGAGAAGGCATCAAGGTGGTCATTGCAGGCCAACCCAATGCCGGTAAAAGCTCATTGCTCAACGCGCTTGCGGGCGCTGAGTTGGCCATCGTCACGCCCATCGCCGGCACCACCCGCGACGTGGTTCAGCAAACCATTCAAATTGACGGTGTACCCGTTCACATCATTGACACAGCCGGCCTGCGCGAAGGAGAGGGCATTGATGAAGTAGAGCAAATTGGCATTCAACGCGCATGGGCTCAAATTGCCGGCGCTGACGCTGTTGTGTTTTTACACGACCTGACTCGCGGTCAGGATTCTGGCTACATGCATGCCGATCGACACATTCAAGACAGTCTTGCCGCGCAATTGCCGCAAAGCGTCACTTTGTTGAACGTCTGGAACAAGTTCGACTTGGTCCCTGCTGCCAAGGTCTCAAGCAGCACCGGCATGCCCATCGAGTCAGCAAGCTTGCGCGAGGCAGGCCTGAATGCACCAATTGCCAATGACATTTTTCTGTCTGCCAAAACAGGCCACGGTATTGAGCAACTTCGAGCCAAGCTGCTTCAGACCGCCGGCTGGCAACCCGCCAATGAAGGTTTGTACCTGGCCAGAGAACGACACGTTCAGGCACTTCAACGCGTTCAATCTCATCTTGCAATAGCGGATGATCATTTGCTTGCACAAGCGCAGTCTTTGGACTTATTGGCGGAAGAGTTGCGCTTGTCGCAAACTGCTTTGAACGAAATCACTGGCGAGTTCAACGCTGACGATTTGCTGGGCGTTATTTTTTCCAGCTTTTGTATCGGTAAATAAACGATGGCCAAATCAATTGCGATCGATCGACCTGCGCCCAAGAATCCCAAGTCTTTGAGTGGACTCCTACCCTTTTTAAAACCCTACCGCTTGCAAATTGGTTTGGCCATGGTCTTCTTGGTCTTGGCTGCGGCTTCAACCTTGGCATTTCCAATTGCCCTGCGGCAATTGATCGACAACGGCTTGCAACATTCGGACCCAGGTGCACAGGCAATGGCGTTGCGCGGAAATTTTCTAATGCTGTTTGGCGTTGCTGTCGCACTGGGCTTGTTTTCGGCGGCACGCTTTTTCACCGTGAGTTGGCTGGGTGAGCGCGTCACCACCGATTTGCGCAATGCGGTTTACAGCCATGTGTTGCAACAAAGTCCTGCTTTTTTTGAAACAACACCCACAGGTGAAGTGATTAGCCGCTTGGTTGCTGACACCACCTTGGTGCAAACCGTCGTTGGCAGTTCTTTGTCGATGGGGCTGCGCAACGCCGTGATGGGTGTTGGTGCTATGGCCATGCTGGTGTGGGCGCATCCCACAGTCATGTTGCAATTGGTCGCTACGGTGGTGCTGGTGGTGTGGCCGGCTACGCTCTATGGGCGACGGGTGCGCCGCTTGTCGCGGGCCAGCCAAGACCGTGTGGCCGATGCCAGCAGCATTGCCACAGAAGTTTTGAATGCCATGCCTGTGGTGCAAAGCTACACCGCTGAAACACGCGAAGCGCAGCGTTTTGCGGGCGCCACCGAACAAGGTTTTCAAACGGCCATCCGCCGAACGCGCGCGCGGTCTGTGCTGGTTGCTTTCATCATCATTGCCAACGCAGCGTTCTTGCTGTGGGGTTTGTATCAAGGCACGCAAGCCGTTTTGGCTGGCGCGCTTTCAGCGGGCCAACTGGGACAGGCTGTCTTGTACGTCATTATTTTTGCAGGCGCTGTGGCTGTGCTGGGCGAAACCTATGGTGATTTGCTGCGCGCCGCAGGTGCCACAGAGCGGCTGATGGAGCTACTGGGAAGCACCTCTCCCGTTCAATCGCCAGACCAGCCTGTGACGTCCACGCCCCCCGCGTCTGGCAGCACTTTGCAATTCAAGTCGATTCAGTTTCATTACCCTTCGCGGCCATCGCAGTTGGCACTGCAAGACTTCTCGGTGAAGATTGCTGCTGGGCAAACGCTTGCATTGGTTGGGCCCAGTGGCGCTGGCAAAACCACCTTGTTTGGTCTGCTCCTGCGCTACTACGACCCCCAACAAGGAGAGATTTTGTTGGACGGTGTGCCTATCCAAAAACTCAGTCTGCACGACCTGCGCCATCGCATTGGCATCGTGCCTCAAGAACCCGTGCTTTTTTCAAGCAGTGCCATGGACAACATCCGCTATGGCAAACCCGACGCTAGCGACGAGGAGGTTCGGGCTGCCGCAGTGGCGGCCTTTGCCGATGAGTTCATCGTTGACCTGCCAGAGGGCTACAACACCTTTTTGGGTGAGCGCGGTGTGCGCTTGTCGGGTGGTCAACGGCAACGCATCGCGATTGCTCGAGCCATGCTCAAAAATCCACCGCTCCTGTTGTTGGACGAGGCCACCAGTGCCTTGGATGCACACAGTGAGCGGATGGTTCAGGCGGCATTGGAATCGGCCATGCGCGGTCGCACCACCTTGGTCATTGCCCACCGGCTAGCCACTGTGCAAAAGGCTGACAATATTTTGGTGCTTGAACAAGGCAGGCTTGTAGAGCAGGGCAAGCACGCTGAGTTGGTGGCCTTAGGCGGTGTTTACGCCGGCTTGGCGGCTCTTCAATTCAACGCCTAAAAGCCCGTTTTTCAATGCCCCTCAAAATTCACCAAGGTGAACAGGGGCAGGCCAGCTGCCAGTAGTTTGTTTGAGCCACCTAATTCAGGCAGATCGACAATGGCAGCACCTTCAATCACTTGTGCGCCTAATTTTTCAAGCAGTTTCATGCCGGCCATCATGGTGCCCCCCGTTGCAATCAGATCATCGATCAGCAACACCCGTTGGCCTGGCTTGACGGCATCGGTGTGCAGCTCTACGGTGGCTGTGCCATATTCCAACTCATAGGTTTCTTCCACGGTGGTGAACGGCAGCTTGCCCTTCTTTCGAATGGGGACAAAACCAACATTCAATTCGTAGGCCACCACAGCCCCCAATATAAACCCGCGCGCATCCAAACCAGCCACCACATCGGGTCGCATCGAGGGGGTCATGTAGCGATGGACAAAGGCGTCGATCAAAACACGGAAAACCCGAGGGTTTTGTAACAAGGGCGTGATATCTCGAAACTGCACACCTGCCACCGGCCAATCGGGCACAGTTCGGATGTTGTTTTTTAAATACTCATTCACCGACAAGGCCATCTCATCAGATGCGCCAGCAGCACGCCTGTTTGAACTTACAACTGCGCTTACAACTGCACTTGAAACTGCGCTTGCACCTGATCCTGAACCTGAACTCAATCCTTGACTCATCTCACCCACTCCAAGTCGAAACCACCATCATAGTCACGCTTTGAGCCATCCCCCGTTAAAATAGCCTCATGTCATTCAACCCAGACCAAGCTCTTCAACTCGCTCGCGAGACTTTGGACATTGAGGCACAGGCCCTGATGGGCCTCAAATCCCGCTTGGACGATCGCTTTGCGCAAGCTGTTCATATGCTGCTCAACGTCAAAGGCCGCGTGGTGGTCACTGGCATGGGCAAGAGCGGGCACATTGGCTGCAAAATCGCAGCCACGCTGGCTTCCACGGGCACCCCCGCCATGTTTGTTCACCCCGGCGAAGCCAGCCATGGCGACCTGGGGATGATCAAAACTGTGGATGTGGTTCTGGCCATCTCCAACAGCGGCGAAAGCGACGAGCTCGTCTCTATCCTGCCCGTCTTAAAGCGGCAAGGCATTCCCTTGATTGCCATGACTGGCGGCCTGACATCTGCTCTGGCCAAGCACGCTGATGTGGTTTTAGACTGCAGCGTCGACAAGGAAGCCTGCCCTCTGAATTTGGCGCCTACCGCCAGCACCACGGCCCAATTGGCTTTGGGCGACGCCTTGGCTGTCGCCCTGTTAGATGCCCGCGGCTTCAAAGCAGAAGACTTTGCAAGATCGCACCCTGGCGGCTCCTTGGGGCGTCGCTTGCTCACGCATGTGGGTGATGTGATGCGAAAAGATGGCGAAGTACCGCACGTTTTACCCAATGCCAGCTTCTCTGAGCTGATGCGAGAAATGAGTCACAAAGGTTTGGGCGCATCGGCCATCGTCGACGCCGATCACCAAGTTCTGGGTATCTTCACCGATGGTGATTTAAGGCGCCTCATCGAAAAGGGTGTTGACCTGCGAGCCCTCCTGGCCAAAGATGTGATGCACGCCAACCCTCGAACGGTGCAGCAAGATGCGCTAGCCGTAGAAGCCGCTGAGCTCATGGAGCAATTTAAAATCACCAGCGTTTTGGTCGTCAATGCATCTGGCACACTCTGCGGTGCACTCAACAGCAACGACTTGATGCGCGCCAAAGTCATCTAAGCGGCTCACTCACAGGCCTCACAGTCGCCCCACCTCAACACCATGCAAACAATTCAGCCAGCCTTCAATTTTGCGCCCGAGTTGCTGCTTCAAGCGCAAGGCATCAAGGTGGTTTTTTTCGATGTTGACGGTGTATTGACCGACGGCGGCTTGTACTTTTCTGAGCACGGCGAAACACTCAAGCGATTCAACACCTTGGACGGACACGGCCTCAAACTTTTAAAATATGCAGGCATCACGCCCGTGATCATCACTGGCCGAGACTCAGCGCCCCTCAGAGTCAGGCTGCAAGCGCTTGGCATTGAGCACGCCCGTTTTGGTACAGAAGACAAGCTTCCGGCTGCTGAGGATTATTTGAAACAGCTTGGTCTGTCCTGGCACCAGGCCGCTGCCATGGGCGATGACTGGCCCGACCTGCCAATGATGCAACGCGCGGCCATGGCCTGTGCTCC
>CAJCDH010000106.1 GCA_903961095.1 uncultured Burkholderiales bacterium
TCGTTTGTCTGGCGCCACTGCGGTGGTGGAAGGCACGGGCGACCACGGTTGCGAGTACATGACCGGCGGTACCGTGGCGGTGTTGGGTAAAACAGGCCGCAACTTTGCGGCCGGTATGAGCGGCGGCATCGCCTATGTGTACGACGAAGACGGACAGTTTGCTTCACGCTGCAACACTGCCATGGTCAGCATGGAAAAAGTGCTGACCGTGGCCGAGCAAGAAGCTGCGGTTGACCGCAAAGTGTGGCACCGCGACCAAGCCGATGAAACACAGTTGAAGAAGTTGCTGGAAGATCACCACAAGTGGACCGGCAGCCAACGCGCACGCGAGTTGTTGGACAACTGGGCGCAAGCTCGCTTGAAGTTTGTGAAGGTTTTTCCGAACGAATACAAGCGTGCTTTGGGTGAAATTAACGCCCGAAAAGCAGCCGCTAAATCCACAGACACTGTGGCTGCAAGTTAAGTTGCAATCAAGTTGCAACTCAGCACAACGAAAAAAGCAAGGATTGATCATGGGAAAAATCACTGGTTTCATGGAATTTGAGCGACTCGAAGAGGGCTACAAGCCCGTGGGTGAGCGCGTCAAAAACTACAAAGAATTTGTCATTGGCTTGGATGACGCGCAAGCAAAAATCCAGGGCGCTCGATGCATGGACTGCGGCACACCGTTTTGTAACAGCGGCTGTCCGGTTAACAACATCATTCCAGACTTCAATGAATTGGTGTTCCAAGGCGATTGGAAAAACGCCATTGAAGTGCTGCACAGCACCAACAACTTCCCTGAGTTCACGGGCCGCATTTGCCCTGCGCCTTGCGAAGCCGCTTGCACTTTGAATGTGGCTGACGATGCTGTGGGCATCAAGTCGATTGAGCACGCCATCATTGACCGTGCCTGGCAAGAAGGTTGGGTGAAGCCCCGTCCAGCCGCGCACAAGACTGGTAAAAAAGTGGCGGTGGTGGGCTCAGGCCCTGCAGGCATGGCCGCTGCACAGCAATTGGCGCGCGTCGGTCACGACGTCACTCTGTTCGAAAAGAACGATCGCATTGGCGGCTTGTTGCGCTATGGCATACCCGATTTCAAGATGGAAAAATCGCACATCGACCGACGTGCAGAGCAGTTGGTGGCTGAGGGCGTGACCATCAAAACGGGTGTCATGGTGGGCCAGTTGCCTGAAGGCTCAAAAGTGACCAATTGGTCCAAAGAAACCATCAGCCCAGAGCAACTCAAGATAGACTTTGACGCCGTCTTGCTCGCTGGGGGCTCCGAGCAATCGCGTGACTTGAATGTGCCTGGCCGCGATTTGTCGGGCATTCACTTTGCAATGGAATTCTTGCCCCAGCAAAACAAAGTGAACGCTGGTGACAGCTACCAAGACCAATTGCGGGCTGACGGTAAAAATGTCATCGTGATTGGTGGGGGAGACACGGGAAGCGATTGCGTGGGTACTTCCAACCGCCACGGCGCCATCAGCGTCACTCAATTTGAGGTGATGCCCCAGCCGCCCGAAGAAGAAAACCGCCCATTGACATGGCCATATTGGCCCTTGAAGTTGCGCACCAGCTCCAGCCACGAAGAGGGTTGCACCCGCGAATTTGCTGTTTCCACCCAGGAATTTATTGGCGAAAATGGCAAAGTGACAGGCTTGAAGACCGTTGAAGTTGAATTCAAAGACGGCAAGCTGACCAATGTGCCAGGCACCGAAAAAACCTACCCCGCAGACATGGTTTTCTTGGCGATGGGCTTTGTCAACCCCGTTGCCACCATCTTGGATGCATTTGGTGTGGACAAAGACAACCGTGGCAATGCCAAAGCCAGCACTGAGTTCACAGGCGGCTATGCGACCAACGTCGCCAAGGTTTTTGCAGCTGGCGATATGCGCCGTGGCCAGTCTTTGGTGGTCTGGGCCATCCGTGAGGGCCGACAGGCCGCTCGTGCTGTAGACGAATTCTTAATGGGAACCACTGACTTACCCCGCTAAAATGTCTGAAGAAAGGCTGGCTTGTGAATTTTCAAAGGTTTACACAAGCTTCACCTGAACGCTTTATTCTTCAAAAGCCGGCCACTCCCGGCTTTTGTTTTCTTTTCCAATGACATTAAGCTCCTCTCCACTGCTGGTTGAATTGAAAAACCTCAGCTTCGGCTACGGGGATCGCGTCATCCTGAACGATATTTCCTTTGGCATTCCTCGCGGCAAAGTGACGGCCCTCATGGGCGTTTCAGGAGGCGGCAAAACCACCGTCCTGCGCTTAATCGGGGGCCAATACAAGGCTCAAAAAGGAAAGCTGGAATTTGATGGCCACGATGTGGGTCAGATGAACACCGAGCAACTTTATGCAGCCCGCAGGCGCATGGGCATGTTGTTTCAGTTTGGTGCTTTGTTCACCGACATGGATGTGTTTGACAATGTGGCATTCCCCTTAAAAGAGCACACCAAAATGTCTGATGCCATGGTGCGCGACATTGTCTTGATGAAACTCGATGCTGTGGGTTTGCGCGGCGCAAGAAACTTAAAACCTTCTGAAATTTCAGGGGGCATGGGTCGCCGCGTGGCTTTGGCACGAGCCATTGCCCTTGACCCCGATCTGATGATGTATGACGAGCCCTTTGCCGGCTTAGACCCCATTTCATTGGGTACGGCAGCGCGACTTATCAGAAGATTGAACGACAGTTTGGGCATCACCAGCGTAGTGGTATCACACGATGTGAATGAAACTTTTCAAATTGCTGACCATGTGGTGATTTTGGCCAACGGCAAAGTCGCAGCCCAGGGTACGCCTGATTCGCTTCGGCAAACCACCGACCCTCTCATTCATCAGTTTGTCAACGGCTTGAGCGATGGTCCTGTGCATTTCCACTACCCGGCGAAGACCGTGGCGGAAGACTTTGGGAGAGCCACTGCATGACTTTTTGGCACCCCGCTGAACTTGGCTACGCAGTTCGCCAAAAATTGGCCGACTGGGGATATGGCGCCCGTTTATTCGGCCAATTGGCCCTGCTCTCGGGTGCGTGCTTGAAGCGCTTTGGCTTGGTTCGCGATCAAGTGCACTTCTTGGGCAATTACTCATTGGCCATCATCACTGTTTCTGGGTTGTTTGTAGGATTTGTGCTGGGATTACAGGGTTACTACACCTTGCAACGGTATGGTGCGGCCGACGCTTTGGGCTTGTTAGTGGCCTTGAGCTTGGTTCGAGAACTTGGCCCAGTGGTTGCAGCATTGTTGTTTGCTGGAAGAGCTGGCGCCTCCATCACTGCCGAAATTGGCTTGATGCGAGCTGGCGAGCAACTCACCGCTTTGGAAATGATGGCTGTCGATCCCAAGTTACGCATTTTGGCGCCACGTTTGTGGGGCGGCATCATTGCCTTGCCGCTACTGACAGCGGTGTTTAGTGCGGTAGGTATTTTGGGTGCTTATGTCGTGGGTGTTCTGCTCATTGGCGTTGATGCAGGTTCTTTTTGGAGCCAAATGCAAAGTGGCGTCGACGTTTTCAAAGATGTCGGCAACGGCATGATCAAAAGTGTTGTTTTTGGCGTGGCAGTGACTTTCATTGCCTTGCTGCAAGGTTATGTGGCGAAGCCAACACCTGAGGGCGTGGCTTCAGCGACCACTCGCAGTGTTGTGATTTCTTCGCTCTCTGTTTTAGGACTGGACTTCATCCTCACTGTGATGATGTTCAGCATTTAAGGAAGACGTGATGCAACGTTCAAAAAATGATGTGTGGGTAGGCTTGTTTGTGATGATAGGCTTGGCGGCCGTGCTATTTTTAGCGCTCAAGTCTGCTAACTTGTTGCAATACAGTTGGTCCAAAGATTACAGTGTCACAGCCAAATTTGACAACATTGGGGGCCTCAAAAAAGGGGCGGCAGTCAAAAGTGCAGGGGTGGTCGTGGGCCGAGTTGAAAAAATTCAATTTGACGGTGACAGTTTTCAGGCCAAAGTCAGCTTGACTTTGCAAAATCAATATGCATTTCCGAAAGACAGTTCATTGAAAATTCTCACCAGTGGTTTGCTTGGCGAGCAATACGTCGGCATTGTGGCTGGCGCAGACGAAAAAAATCTGATGGCTGGCGACAACATTGGATCGACTCAGTCGGCTGTGGTCTTGGAAAATCTCATCAGTCAATTCTTGTACAGCAAGGCCGCTGATCCTGCTGCGCCCTCGAGTGAGACCAAAAAATGATGTTGGGTTGGCGTTGTCGCCTGGGTTTATCGATTGCAGCTTTGCTGCTGCTGCAAGGCTGTGCTTCATTGAAAGGCCCAGACCCGTCTGACCCACTCGAACCCTTGAACCGCAAAGTCACAGCTTTTAACGATGTTGCCGACGATATGGTGCTTCGCCCAGTGGCCATCTTGTATGGCCAAGCCTTGCCAACAGTGGTGCGTAAAGGCATTAGCAATTTTTTCAGCAACCAGAGCGATGTGATGTCGTTTTTCAACAGCTTGGCACAACTGAAACTCGAAGCGGCTGCTAAGAATGCCATGCGAGTTGGCATCAACACCACCCTAGGCATCGGCGGCATCATTGATTGGGCAAGCGAATTCAGTATCGACAAACACAAAGAAGACTTCGGTCAAACCATGGCGTTTTGGGGAGTTTCCTCAGGCCCTTATGTGGTCTTGCCGTTCTTTGGTCCGTCCACCATTCGAGACAGTTTTGGCTTGTACGTGGATAACAAAACAGATGTGAACCAACAGTTGAGGGACACCGCGGCCAAAAATACGCTCACTTTGTTGCGCCTGACCGACAAGCGTGAACGATATTTGTCCTTGTCTGACGCTGTCAAACAAGCGTCATTAGACCCCTATACATTCACCAGAGATGCCTTTTTGCAAAAGCGTTTGAATGATATTTACGATGGCAACCCGCCCATGCTGGACGATTTTGAAGATCCAGACCAGCCTGCGCCGATGGTCGCCCCCAATCAGCCAAATGTCACGGGTATCAAGGTGCCACCGAAGAAAGCTTCTAGCCCCTAACCCCTTGGGTCTAACAAGAATTGCGCTTGGTGGTTTAATTAACTTTTTTGAAGCTCGCGCGTTAAAGAGTTAAACGCTCTTTATGATCCCACCCTATGAATCGCAAATTCTTCACTTTTTTATGGCCTGTTATTTGGGCCTTTGGCTTTTCCCTCAGCTCTGGCGCCGTTTTGGCAGCCGATGAGGCACCCGATGTATTTGTCAAACGCATTGCCAACGAAACTTTGGATGCAGTGCGTTCAGACAAAAGCATCAAGGGTGGAGACATCAACAAAATCATGCAACTGGTCGACAGCAAGTTGATGCAGCATGTCAATTTTCGGCGCATGACGGCTTTGGCAACAGGCCCCGGTTGGCGCAGAGCAACGCCTGAACAGCAAGAGCGTTTGCAAGAAGAGTTCAAGTTGCTTCTGATCCGAACCTATTCGGGTGCGCTCAGTCAAATCAGCGACCAGACCATTGAGATGAAGCCTTTGCGCGGAGCCACCGATGAAAAGAATTTGGTTGTTCAAACCGAGGTCAAAGGCAGGGGTGAGCCCATACAACTTGACTATCGCCTAGAAAAAACACCTGGCGAAGGCGCTGGCTGGAAAATCTTTGACCTCAATGTGATGGGCATTTGGTTGGTTGAAAATTACCGTTCGCAATTCTCCAAAGAAATCAATTCGGGTGGTGTCGATGGTTTGATCAAGAGCCTTTCAGACCGTAACAAGTCGAATGCCAAAAAAGCCTAATTGACAAAAAAGCCTAATTGACAGCCAAGCGAATGTCCACAGCCCTTCTAACGCTGCCCCCCGATTTGCGACATGGCAATGCTGCAGATTGCTTGTCAAAGCTGCAACTGCAAATTCGCAACAGCCCAAATCAAGAAGTAGAAATTCAGGCTGGGCAGTTGTCAAACTTCGACTCCTCTGCACTCGCAGTGCTCTTGGGATGCCGAAGGGAAGCCGAAAGTTTGTCGAAAACCCTGAAATTCAAGCAATTCCCGGCCAAATTACGCGAATTGGCCCTGCTTTATGGGGTGTCCGAGCTCTTGGTCGAAAGCGCTTGACCGTAAAATAGGGGGCTCATGCCCGCCATCTCTTTTCAAACCGTATCCAAAACTTACCCTGCCAAAAATCCTGGCAGCCAGCCTTTCACAGCACTTAACAAAGTGAGCTTTGACATTGCTGAGGGGGAGTTCTTTGGCCTGCTTGGCCCCAATGGCGCAGGCAAGACGACGCTCATCAGCATTCTGGCGGGGCTTTCCAAAGCAAGCGAAGGCCGGGTCATGGTGCATGGCCATGACGTCCAACTGGATTACGCCCAAACGCGGCGCATGCTGGGCGTGGTTCCCCAAGAGTTGGTATTTGATCCCTTTTTCACGGTTCGCGAGGCCCTGCGTTTTCAATCTGGTTACTTTGGGGTTCAAAAAAATGATGCTTGGATTGATGAGTTGCTGGACAACTTAGGACTCTTAGACAAAGCCAATTCAAACATGCGGCAACTCTCTGGCGGCATGAAAAGGCGCGTCTTGGTGGCGCAGGCGCTGGTTCACAAGCCGCGTGTCATTGTGCTGGACGAGCCCACCGCTGGCGTTGACGTCGAACTCCGACAAACTCTATGGCAATTCATTGCCAAGCTAAACCGCGAAGGTCATACCGTTTTGCTCACCACCCATTACTTGGAAGAAGCAGAAGCGCTGTGTGGCCGATTGGCCATGCTCAAGCAAGGACGGGTCTTGGCTTTGGCCAGCACGTCGGAGCTTTTGAAATCTGCCTCTAGCAATGTGCTTCGCTTTAAGTTGGATGGCCAACTACCCCCTGATTTGGCTGCCAAAGCGCGCATCACGGGTCGCATTGTTCAGTTTCCCGCAAACGATGCCGTTGAAATCGAAACCTACTTGGCCGCAGTTCGCCAAGCTGGATTGGTGGCAGAGGATGTTGAAATTCGCAAGGCCGATTTGGAAGACGTGTTTTTGGATGTCATGGCCGAGGGTCGGGTATGAGCGGCTGGCGAATGTTGCTTTACAAAGAGGTGTTGCGTTTTTGGAAGGTGGCATTCCAAACCATTGCGGCACCTGTTTTAACGTCGGTTTTGTACATGATGATTTTTGGCCATGTACTCGAAGACCACGTGAAGGTTTATGACAGTGTGTCTTACACGGCATTTTTGTTGCCCGGCCTCATCATGATGAGCGTCTTGCAAAATGCTTTTGCCAACAGTTCATCGAGCTTGGTGCAAAGCAAAATCATGGGCAACATTGTTTTCTTGTTGCTCACGCCGCTTTCACATTGGCACTGGTTCGTGGCCTATGTGGGCTCGTCTATGTTGCGCGGATTGGCGGTTGGCTTTGGCGTCTTTGCCGTCACAGTGTGGTTTGCGCCTTTGCAGTACCATTCCCCCGTTTGGATCTTGGTTTTTGCCGTGTTGTGTGCCGGCCTGTTGGGTGCATTGGGCTTGGTTGCGGGGCTTTGGTCCGAAAAATTTGACCAAATGGCAGCTTTCCAAAGCTTTGTGATCATGCCCATGACATTCTTGTCGGGCGTTTTTTATTCCATTCATTCTTTGCCTCCGTTTTGGCAAGGCTTGAGTCACCTCAATCCTTTCTTTTACATGATTGATGGTTTCAGATACGGCTTTTTTGGCCAAAGCGATGTTTCCCCTTGGACCAGCTTGGCAGTTGTCTCTGTGGCCATGCTTGCCGTCAGTACTTTGGCCATCCAATTGCTGAAATCAGGTTACAAAATCAGAGGCTGATTCAATTTTCGAGTACCAAGCAAAATGACTGCAGAGCAAATTCAAAACATGATCGCCGCTGGCCTGGCCTGCCAATACTTGACGGTCGATGGCGATGGTCGCCATTGGCAAGCCGTGGTGGTTTCGGCTCAATTTGAAGGCCTGCGTCTCATTGCGCGCCATCAAAAGGTCTACGCCACCTTGGGCAACAAAATGCAAAACGATGAGGTCCATGCCTTGTCCATGAAAACTTTCACGCCAGCTGAGTGGGCCAAAACGCAAGCTTGATCAACCGGTACAAACAGCGCGCTTCGTTCGCAAATTAAACAAAAAAATGGACAAACTTATCATTCGTGGTGGTCATTCCTTGAATGGCGACATCGAAATCTCAGGCGCTAAAAATGCTGCCTTGCCAGAACTTTGCGCCGCCTTGTTAACCGATCAGGCTGTAGTGCTGCGCAATGTGCCCAAGTTGCAAGATGTCAGCACCATGCTGAAACTCATTCGCAACATGGGTGTCACTTGTTTGTCTGAAGAAGACGGCTCTGTTCGCTTGGATGCAAGTGCCTTGAACAAGCCTGAGGCGCCTTACGAGATGGTGAAAACCATGCGTGCTTCAGTGCTGGCACTGGGTCCCTTGTTGGCCAGGTTTGGCAAGGCGCGCGTGTCATTGCCAGGAGGTTGTGCCATTGGATCTCGTCCTGTTGATCAGCACATCAAAGGATTGCAGGCCATGGGTGCACACATTGTGGTGGAACATGGCTACATGGTGGCCAGTTTGAAGCATGGCCGAACGCGCTTGAAAGGCGCCCGCATTGCCACAGACATGGTGACTGTCACTGGCACAGAAAACTTTCTGATGGCTGCCGCATTGGCTGAGGGTGAGACCGTTTTAGAAAACGCGGCGCAAGAACCCGAAATTCCCGATTTGGCAGAAATGCTCATTCAAATGGGTGCCAAGATCGAGGGTCATGGCACTAGCCGAATTCACATTCAAGGCGTTGAAAAACTCAAAGGCTGCGATCATGCTGTGGTGGCTGATCGCATTGAAGCGGGCACATTTTTGTGCGCTGTAGCGGCCACAGGTGGCGATGTTGTTTTGCAGCATGCGCGTGGCGACCACCTTGATGCGGTCATCGAAAAACTCAGAGACGCTGGCGCAGAAATTGAAGTGGGCTCAAACTTTGTTCGGGTGAAAGCACAAGGCCGCCTGAAGGCGCAAAGTTTCCGCACCACTGAGTACCCCGGTTTTCCAACCGACATGCAAGCGCAGTTCATGGCTTTGAACTGCATTGCAGAGGGCACCAGCAAAGTGACCGAAACCATTTTTGAAAACCGTTTCATGCACGTCAATGAACTGGTTCGTTTGGGCGCCAACATTCAAATTGATGGCAAAGTTTCGGTGGTGCAGGGCGTGACCCGGTTGTCAGGTGCTACGGTCATGGCCACCGATTTGCGGGCATCTGCCAGCCTGGTGATTGCTGGCCTGGTGGCCGAGGGCGAAACCATTGTCGACCGCATCTATCACCTAGACCGTGGCTACGATCGCATGGAAGCCAAACTGCGCAAAGTGGGCGCTCAAATTGAACGTTCAAAGTAATCACAGGAACTGACATGATCACCTTGGCCTTGTCCAAAGGACGAATTTTTGATGAGACACTGCCGCTCTTAAAAGCGGCAGGCATTGAAGTGCTGGAAGATCCAGAAACTTCCCGCAAGCTCATTTTGCCTACCAACCAAGAGGGTGTTCGAGTGGTGTTGGTTCGTGCAACCGATGTGCCTACTTATGTGGAATATGGTGGCGCCGATTTGGGCGTGACCGGCAAAGACACGCTCATTGAGCATGGCGGTCAGGGTTTGTATCAGCCCCTGGATTTGCAAATTGCCAAGTGCCGCATGAGTGTGGCTGTCCGCGCCGATTACGACTACGCTTCTGCCGTTAAATCTGGCTCGCGCTTGAAAGTGGCTACCAAATACACCAGCATTGCACGCGATTTTTTTGCACAAAAAGGCGTCCACGTCGACCTGATTAAGCTTTATGGCAGCATGGAGTTGGCGCCACTCACCGGATTGGCAGATGCCATTGTGGACTTGGTGTCAACGGGCAGTACCTTGAAGGCCAATCACCTGATTGAGGTTGAGCGCATCATGGACATCAGCTCAAGGTTGGTGGTCAATCAAGCCTCACTCAAGTTGAAACAAAAACCCATTCGCGCCATCATTGATGCTTTTGCAAGCGCTGTGGCCGTGCGTGCTGCAGCCAAAGCTTAAGGTCTATTGCGCTCAAGCTCGAACAGCACTTTTTCACCAAAAGAGAATTGATTCATGACCACGCTAGTAGCCAAAGCCTTGCGTTTGAAAACCACCGATACAGATTTTGAGGCTGCTTTTCAAAAGCGTTTGCATTGGTCTGCGGATGCGGATGCTGCCATTGAATCGCGCGTTGCTGAAATTCTGACAGATGTGCAACAAAGGGGCGACCTTGCCGTCTTGGATTACACGCATCGCTTTGATGGCCTCAAGGCCGACAGCATGCAGCAGCTGGTCTTGTCGCAAGCAGAGTTGAAAGCCGCGTTTGAATCCTTGCCCCTTGCCCAAAAGGATGCATTGCAAGCCGCTGCCAAGCGAGTGCGAAGCTACCACGAAGCGCAGAAAAAAGCCTCTGGCGAAAGCTGGTCTTACAAAGACGAAGACGGCACCTTGCTCGGGCAAAAAGTCACGCCCCTTGATCGTGTTGGCATTTATGTCCCAGGTGGCAAGGCCGCTTACCCTTCTTCGGTTTTGATGAATGCCATCCCTGCGCACGTGGCGGGTGTTGAAGAGATCATCATGGTGGTGCCCACCCCTCAGGGCGTGAAAAATGATTTGGTGTTGGCTGCAGCTTATGTGGCGGGTGTGTCACGTGCTTTCACCATAGGTGGAGCACAGGCGGTGGCTGCCTTGGCCTACGGCACTGCTTCGGTTCCCAAAGTTGACAAAATTACAGGCCCCGGCAATGCCTATGTGGCCAGCGCCAAAAAACGCGTATTTGGCTCAGTGGGCATTGACATGATTGCGGGTCCTAGTGAAATTTTGGTGATAGCCGACGGCAGCACCCCGCCTGAGTGGGTGGCCATGGATCTTTTTTCCCAAGCCGAGCACGACGAATTGGCCCAAAGCATTTTGCTTTGTCCAGATGCCGACTACATTGAAAAAGTGCAAGAAGCCATCGACCGTTTGCTACCCACCTTGCCCCGAGCTGCAATCATCGCCAAATCCATGACTGATCGCGGTGCGCTCATTCAAACGCGAAACATGCAAGAGGCATGTGAGATCAGCAATCGCATCGCTCCCGAACATTTGGAAGTGTCAAGTCGCAACCCCCATGAATGGGAGCCCTTGCTCAAGCATGCGGGCGCTATCTTTTTAGGTGCTTTCACCAGCGAGTCCTTAGGCGATTACTGTGCAGGGCCCAACCATGTGCTACCCACCAGCGGCACAGCGCGCTTTTCATCGCCATTGGGGGTTTACGATTTTCAAAAGCGTTCTAGCCTCATCGAGGTGAGTGAGAAGGGCGCTCAAAACTTGGGCAAAATTGCTGCAGAACTGGCCTATGGCGAAGGTTTCCAAGCGCATGCTCGAGCGGCGGAATTGCGTTTAA
>CAJCDH010000107.1 GCA_903961095.1 uncultured Burkholderiales bacterium
AAAGTTACAAAGCGCCAGGTCTTAACACCTTGTTGGCGAGGCCTCAAATCAATGGCGCTTTTACCAACACAAACCTTAGCAACACGTCTGTTTCACCTGACCGCATGGGCAACCCGGCACTCACACCCGAGTTGGCCACGGGCCTTGACATCGCTTATGAAAATTATTTAACCAACGACGGCATCTTCAGTGTTGGCGTCTTTCATCGAAGTTTGACCAATGTGGTTAGAAATGTGACCGAGTTGCGCACTGTGAGTTGGGCAACTGCACCGCGCTGGATTTCGCAACCGCAAAACTTCTCAGACGCTGTCACAAGCGGGCTTGAGTTTGAGTTGCGTGGACGTGCTTCCGATTTGATGCCCAGTTTACTTGGCAATGCCAAGGCTTTGAATATCAGGACCTCGTTGAATTTTTATCGCTCGCGAATTGCTTCACTGGCTGGACCCAACAACCGCTTAGATGGTCAACAACCTTGGTCAGCCAACTTAGGTTTTGATCAACGCATCGCTGGATTGCCTTTGAGTGTGGGAGGCAACATGAGCATTACCCCTGGCTATGACACA
Organism: uncultured Burkholderiales bacterium; assembly: GCA_903961095.1. Taxonomy (GTDB): domain Bacteria; phylum Pseudomonadota; class Gammaproteobacteria; order Burkholderiales; family Burkholderiaceae_C; genus Limnohabitans_A. Next base: position 564 of record CAJCDH010000107.1, read on the forward strand.
CGACAGACTGTTGATCAAGTCGTGACACGCACCACTGCACGCAGTATTGACTTGTTTGCGATGATGTTCTTAAGCCCCACCATGTCATTCAGAGCGGCTGCCAGTGCCGGCGTTCAGCAGTTTGGCCCACCTAATGGCTCGATTCTGACGCAGTATGCCAATGGCGATTATTCGCGTGTTGAGCGCTATGCCAAACCTCAGTTGAACTTGTCCCTGGACATTCGGCTTTAATTGAATTGGGCTTGTTAAATTGGGGGGCGTCACATGAATTAGAGCCCCCCCAAACTAACCCACAAAAACGTATTTTCCAAAGCCACCAAGTTGGCACGCTGTTCATTGTTAGCAGCCCCGCCATGTCCGCCCTCTATGTTTTCAAAATACAAAACATCATGTCCCTGCTCAATCATGCGAGCTGCCATTTTCCGAGCATGCCCAGGATGCACCCGATCATCGCGTGTAGAGGTAGCAAACAACACCTTAGGGTACTTCACACCTTTTTTAACATTTTGATAGGGGCTGTATTGACTGATGTAGGCCCACTCATCCGCCTTATCAGGGTTGCCATACTCCGCCATCCAACTGTTACCTGCCAATAGCTTGTGATAGCGCTGCATATCCAGCAAGGGCACACTGCACACCACAGCGCCAAATAACTCAGGTCGCTGCACCATGACAGCACCGACCAACAAACCGCCATTGCTACCGCCCATGATGCCCAAGTGTTGCGGCTTGGTGATACCCACTTTGATTAAGTCTTCAGCCACTGCTGCAAAGTCGTCATAACTTTTTTGCTTGTTCTGCTTGACAGCACTTTGGTGCCAAGATGGACCAAACTCCCCGCCACCCCGAATATTGGCAACCACAAAGACACCCCCGCGCTGAAGCCAAGTGGTTCCCCAACCACCGCTGTAAAACGGCGTCATTGAAATTTGAAAACCACCATAACCGTACAACACGGTTGGATTGGTACCATCGGTTTTAGCGCCTTTGGGATACACCACAAAGTAAGGTACTTTGGTGCCATCTTTAGATGTCGCAAAGCGTTGCTCGGTGCGCATACCTGTACTGTCGAAAAAAGTAGGATTGCGTTTGAGCAACTCTCGCTCGTCGCTCCCGGCTTTGCCCAAGTACAAACTGGCTGGAGTTAAAAAGTCGAGGTAAGACATGCTGTAGTGATTGGCCAGTGGGTCGTCTTTCACAAACGGGTCGTGCAAACCAACTGCCCCTAAGGCACCTGGAAACGGCGCTTTAACTTCGCGGCGTTGCCATTTGCCGTCAAGGTATCGCAACTCTTCTATGCGGCTTGCGACATTATCCAGAATATTGAGCAACAAAAAATCGCGAGTTGTGCTTGGACCAGAGCGAGACAAAGAGCGTGTAGCAGAAGGCTCAAACAAAAGCTCAAACTTGCGTTCACCTTTCATCAGGTCATCCAACTTGATGGCTAGCAAACTGCCCGATTTGTAAACCTTGGCGGCCACCTTCAAATCGCTCTTAAGCAACAAAAACGCCCATTCACGCTGCCATGACAAGGAGGCATCGCTGGGCTTGTCAATTTTGATCAATTTGCCATCGACCAGCAGACTGATCTCAGTGTTGTAAAAGTCGGTAGAACGGCCAAAGGTGATGCGCTCGAAGCCTGGCGTTTTATCAACGTTGGCAAACGCAGTCACGTCAGTTTGTTGCCCCTCGTACATCACCTCTGCTTCGATCAGCGGTGTACCTCGCTTCCATCGCTTGATCACTCGTGCGTAACCGCTTTGCGTCATGCTGCCTGGGCCGAAATCGGTGCCAACCAACACCGTGTTGATGTCTATCCAATCGAGCTGAGACTTAGCTTCTGGCAGGTTAAAACCATCCTTCACAAACGCTCGCTTGTCGATGTCAAACTCTCGTGTCACCTTGGCATCTGCACCGCCACGCGACAGTGAAAGTAAGCAATGTTTGTAATCGGGCGCTAGGCAGTCTGAGCCGCCCCAGACCCAATTTTCATTCTCAGTCTTGCCAAGCGCATCAAGATCTAGCAGCACGTCCCATTTAGGTTGCAGTTTGCGGTATTCCTCCAGTGTTGTTCGGCGCCAAAGTCCACGCGGATTTTTGGCATCCCGCCAGTAGTTGTAAAAGTAATTTCCTCTTCGCGTAACACCTGGAATTTGATCGCGGTTGTTGAGCACGCCCAGAACTTTGGCTCGGTTCTCTGCAAACACAGTTACAGCTTGCAATTGAGCAGTAGAGACTGCATTGCGCTCCCTCACCCAAGCCAAAGCTTTCTCGCCCTGCACTTCTTCTAACCACAAATTGGGATCAATGAGCGCTGAATTCACGGCTTGAGCCTTTACAAAAAATACACACATGAGAGCAGCTGCACCAACGGCAGAACGCAAGCAAAATTTAAAGAGTTTGAAATGAGCCAAGAATTTCTCCAAAGACATGCTGTCAATCATAGCTGTGTGCTACCAATGATGAATTGAGGTCAGATGAATTGGGGTCAGATCGACATTATTTTTTTTGGCTTAAACCTTTGCGCGCAAACTAGCCTTGAAACCCAAAACCCTGTCCTTGCCGAATAATCTCCGCATTAAGCTCATCCAGCATCGCCGCAACTGACTTCAACGTCGGGACAGGCACCCCGGTAAGTTGCGCCAACTCCACAACGGCATTCATGATGGGATCGAACTCAATGGGTCGTCCCGCTCGGACGTCTTTGAGCATAGAAGGCTGTTGCGCCAAGATGCCTCGCCCCAGCCGGCAACTCGCCAGCGATCATTGACAAGTTGCACAAAGCAGTGGCCGCTATCTTGAACCAGCCCGATGTGCGAGACCAGCTACAGAACATTGGCTTTGACTTGTACGCCACAGACCCCCCTGAATTTAGCCGAATCATTGTGGTGGAACTCGACCGCTATACGCAGATCATTCGGCGCGCTGGCATCAAGGCAGAATAGGAACGCAGACGTTGCGAGCCTTGGCAAGTGAGTTGCTATGATGATGGCTATCAATTTTGCAATTCCAAAGGAGCACATCTTGAAATCCTTCACTACCCGACGCAGCCTTCTTCAAACAACAGTGGCCACAGCTGGCCTTTGTTTGATGAGCGTCATGTCACTGTCTGCAGTCGCTCAAACTTGGCCAACCAAGCCAGTGAAGGTGGTGGTTCCTGCGCCAGCAGGGAGTTCCTTAGATGTCATTGTTCGCGGCATGAGCGAAACACTGGGCAAGCGTTGGGGACAGACCTTGGTCGTAGAAAACAAGCCAGGCGCAGGAGGCACCATCGGCATGGACTACGTTGCCAAAGCCCCTGCAGATGGCTACACACTTGGAATTGGCTTCAACGGCCCGATCGCCTTTGGCCCATTCATGTTCAAGAAAATGCCTTATGACCCTGCCAAGGATTTGCTACCCATTGTGCTTACCAGTTCACAACCCAACGTCATGGCTGTGCCTGCTGCGCACCCAGCCAACAATTTGCGAGAGTTCATCGCTTGGTCCAAAACGCAAGGTGACAAAGTGAGCTATGCCTCTGTGGGGCTGGGCAGTTCGTCGCACTTGTCAATGGAATTGCTCAAGGCGTCTGCAGGTTTTGAAGCCACGCACGTTCCTTTCAACGGCTCGCCTCCTGCAGCACTTTCAGTTGCACAAAACGAAACACAGGCATTGCTGGCTGTCGAGCCCGCATTGCTTTCCTTGGTTCAAGGTGGCCGCCTTAAATTGATTGCTGTCACAAGCCAGCAACGCTTACCCACTCGCCCCGATTTGCAGACTGTTGCAGAGTCAGGCTTCCCTGGCTTTGATGCATTAGCTTGGAATGGCATTTTTGCACCCACAGGCACCCCAGTTGATATCGTCAATCGCTTGAATGCCGACATCAATGCGGCCATGGCCGAGCCTGCATTTAGACAAAATATGATCAAACAAGGCTTGATCATTGGCGGCGGATCAGCTGCCAGTTTCAAAACATTCATTGACAGCGAAACGCGCAAATGGGGCACCATCATTAACAAGGTGGGCATCAAAATTGATTAAAAATGGCCCAGTGACATGAAAAAAGCCCCGTAAGGGGCTTATCCATTCGTATGCTGGCGGAATCTGGATATGCGGCTTTAATTTCTTCGGTTTGTGCCTTCCTGCTGGAATGTTGAGCAGCTTATTATTTATGACGCCTTGTTTCAATAATTGCAATAGAACCGACAATGATTTTTTATATAAAAGTGAGCCTTAATTAGGTGGACAAATTTGTTCTACAAGTCGACATACAATAATTTGCCCAATCCTCCATTAATGCCCGCCTTCTTTCAACAAGTTTGCCTCTTCGATAGGCAGCTTCCACTTTATTTGCAATCTTGTGCGCAAGTGCCATTTCAGCAACTTCGGGGCTATGGTTTGTTTCTTCAGCTACCCAGTCCCTGAATGAACTCCTAAAACCATGAACAGTTATATTTGGCTCAACGCGGCGTAATAGCATAAGCATTGACATATTCGATAGTCGCTTTCCCTGGTTGTGAAAAAGCAGCTCAGTAGTTAAATTTGTATTGGGTAATCTTGCGATTAAATTTAAAGAATGCTTCGAAAGTGGTACTTGATGTTCTTGATTGCCTTTCATCCTATTTGCCGGAATAGTAAAAATGCCGGAATCAATTTCGGATTTTCGTGCGAATAAACCTTCGCTTGTTCTCAACGCATTTAGGATTGTAAATTGGAGGGCTAAAGAAGATTGACTTGCATTTCTTTGCAATATTTCCATCAGTGCGGGAACTTCTTTGTAATTCATTGCAGCGTGATGAGACTGACTTGCTTTGACCCATGGAAGTAAATTTTCAAGGTGTCCTTTCCATATCGCTGGATTCGTCGAGGACCTCAGTCCTTTTGTAATGCTAGCCGAAATAATCCTTTCAAGACGCCCCCTCAGTTTTGCGGCGGTGTCATGTTTTGATGACCATATTGGCGCCAAGATATCTAAAATATGTTGAGTTGATATTTCTTCAGGCGAAAGTTTCCCGATTAAAGGGAAGGCGTAAACGGAAAGAGAACTTAACCACTGTGATTCTTGCTTGGCGCTTTTCCACTTTGGAGACATTCGCGCAATGAACTCATGGCTAAATTTTTCAAATTCAATCTTCGGTAAAGATTTTTTAATCTTTTCTTTTGCCTCTATTCGCTCATCCCTTGGATTGATGTCATTTATTATTTTTGCTCTGAGTTGAATTGCTTTTGTCCTTGCTTCGTTCAAAGAAATTTCAGGAAATGTGCCAAGACTGATATCGAATCTTTGCGCATGAAACGTGTATCGATAAATCCAATACTTCTTTTTCAATTTTGTTACCCACAGGTGTAATCCTTTAGCGCCGGGTATTGTGTATCGACATGGTTTAGTAAGTTTGTGTAACGTTCTACTGTCAGTTGAGTTGGCCATGGTGGTCCTTTTATAAAAAAGTTCTTACCACGGGTATAGCGAAATGTTTGCATCGAAGAGCTAAGTTCGATCTTGTTAATCTAATTCTTAGTGCCTGATTCTCTGATAAAGAGAAAACTTAAATTAACAACTAGGAATTTGATATGCGGATATCAACGCAAAAATACATAGCAAAGTGCGTCTATATATTCTTTTGTATTTGTGAAGATGTATCAGTAAAACTGTCAGTTGTTATCAAAATATTATGTCATCTAAGATTGTTGGCGTACCTCACAATCAAGCTACAAATTAGCAGCTTTCCAATAAGTAGCTATTTAGTATTCTCTTATAAATTTAAATGATATTTCAAAAATCATGAATTCTTATGGAAAATATATTCAAATTGAATTCAAGGGAACGCAGGGATGGCATTGGTTTTTGACTTAGGGGGTGTGCTCTTAAATTGGCACCCCTCAAAATTGCTTCATCAAGTTTGGTCACATCGCATCGGAAACGATACAGAAGCAAAAATGTGGTCGGATCAAATTTTCCAGAGCTTCAACCCTCAAAGTGATTGGGCTCAATTTGATTTGGGTTTACTTGAACCAGATGAATTGGCCATCAAAATTGCCAGCAGGATAGGGGTGAGCAAGACAGAAATGAAAACCTTGATTGAAAGTATTCCCCAACACTTAGCGCCCCTGAAAGGCACTGTCGACATATTGTCAGACTTGAAATCTGCAGGCCATGACTTGTTTTTTCTGTCCAACATGCCGGCAAGCTATGCGAACTATTTAGAAAGTTCGTGTGATTTTTTTGGGTATTTTTCTGATGGTCTTTTTTCTGCGCGCGTTCAATGCATCAAACCTAGTGCACAGATTTTTCAAATGGCCAATGATCAATTCAAAGTGTCAGGCAAAAACACTTTCTTCATTGACGATGTCAAACACAACGTGGAAGCTGCCGAAAAACATGACTGGACTGGCATTTGGTTTCAGAGTTCGCAGCAACTGAGGCAAACTTTGATCAATTTCAAACTGCTAAGTCATTAATCTTTGGCACCCAAAGACATGGCCAGTTCTTTGGATTTTGCATCGGCCATTTTTGCATTTTCAACTTGAAGGTGCTGTGTGGGCCAGCCTTGCATGTGTTGCAGCGCAATGCCTGCAAGCGCTTCTACCCAAACAGGTTCATCGTTCAAGCAGGGAATGTAGTTGAAAGTTTTGCCACCCGCATGCAAGAAGGCTTCGCGGCCTTCCATGCTAATTTCTTCGAGGGTTTCAAGACAGTCGCCTGTGAAACCTGGGCACACCACATCGACACTTTGCGTACCACTTTGAGCCAGTGAAATAAGCGTGGGTTCTGTGTAGGGTTCTAGCCATTTGGCTTTGCCAAATCTTGACTGAAAGGTCACCATGTATTGGTCTTTGGTTAGGCCTAGATTTTCAGCCAAAAGGCGGCCTGTTTTGTAGCATTCGCAGTGGTAGGGATCGCCCAATTGAAGTGTGCGTTCTGGAACGCCATGAAAACTCATGACCAACTTTTCTGCGCGGCCATGTTCATCCCAATTCTTTTGAATCCGATGTGCCAGCGCGCTGATGTAACCCGCATCATCGTGGTAATGATTGACAAATCGAAACTCAGGTAAGTTTCTGGTTTTTAAACTCCAACGATGAACGGCATCAAAAACGGGCGCCGTGGTGGTGCCGCTGTATTGAGGGTAAGCGGGTATCAACAAGATGCGCGTTGCGCCCTCTAATTTCAACGCGTCTATTTGGGACTCAATGCTGGGAGAGCCATAAGTCATGGCGTACTTCACCGCCACATGATGGCCCTTTTCGTTCAATGCTGATTGAAGTCCCTTGGCTTGTTTTTCAGTCCAAACTCTGAGGGGCGAGCCTTCGGCGGTCCAAATGCTGGCATATTTGGCCGCTGATTTGGTTGGACGTACGCGCAAAATAATGCCGTGCAGAATGAGCCACCAGACGGCCTTTGGAATTTCAACGACACGGGAATCGCCCAAAAATTGGGCCAAATAGCGACGCAATGCAGGCGCTGTGGGTTCGTCAGGCGTGCCTAGATTGCAGTAAAGCACACCAGTTTTGGCACTTTGTCCATGTTGGAAAGGGGGTTCTTTTTGAAAAGCCATGCGTTATTCTCTCTCACCATGATCGATTTTTTTAAAATTAAGGCAATCTCCCTCGATTTGGACGACACATTGTGGCCCGTTTGGCCCACTATTGGTCGCGCAGAGGAAACGCTTGCAGCTTGGCTAGCCCAAAAAGCGCCCCAAACAGTGGCCCTGTGCGCCATTCCTGGGTATCAAAGGAAAATTCGGGAGGAAATGCCGGCGCTGCGTCCCGACTTGGGAAATGATTTGTCGGCACTCAGGCGCGAGGCCATTCGGGTTTTGTTGCAAAGAGCGGGCGAAGATCCCAATTTGGCAGAGCCAGCTTTTGAGGTCTTTTTTGAAGCGAGGCAAAAGGTCAATTTTTATGATGACGCCATTCCGGCACTCGATTTCTTGAAGTCCAAGTACCCAATGGTCGCCTTGTCCAATGGCAATGCCGATATTCACAAGGTCGGTCTTAGCAATTATTTTGTGGCGGCCTTCAATCCCATCAGCTTGGGTGTTGGTAAACCAGATCCCAAAATGTTTCATGCAGGCGCTGAAGCGCTAGGCGTTTTGCCAGAAGAGGTACTGCACATTGGTGACGACCCACATTTGGATGTGTTGGCGGCACAGCGTGCTGGTATGCAATCTGTTTGGGTCAATCGTGAAGAAAAAAAGTGGACCCACGACACCCACCCTGCACCCTTCACTGTGGTGGGTTTGAAAGAATTGTGCAGAGCTTGGCCAGTTTAATCAAAGTTGTTATGAGACCAAATGGGTTTAAAACTTGATGGCGTCGGTGCTTCTTGCGCGAGTCGTCCGAATTTTTGGCCCTCAATCCCATGGGTCACATTTCCGTTATTGCAGATGCTTCGGAACAAAACCTGTGTGAGTCGCCCCGCGTTTCTCATGCACGCAAAATGGCTCGAATGCCCGACATGACGGCCCCTTCCAGCGTTGCAGGGTAGGGGCCTTCAATGTAGTCGCCGCAGACAGTCAAACCTGGATGCGGATTGTTGGCTGGCCTTTGCAAACTGGGCGTACACGCAAAGGTTGCACGTTTTTCAACAACGGTTTGTCGTATTTCAAGCTTGCCTAATTCTTGGTCGTGGCCTTGGCCTGAATAGCCTAATGTTCTCAACAACTCATGAGCTTGTTGCATGACTTGTTCTTCAAGCTTCGCTTTGTCTACTTGCACGGCACTGGCCACAAAGGCCAACAAACCTGGTGTAGCGGCTTGGGTGCAAATTAGACCTCGGTCAAAGACAAATTGCGCAGGTGCTTGATTTGAAGAAATCAAAGCCAACATGGGGTGTGGCAATTGCACATGCACAGGTGCTTGAACGTAAACAGTGGCAATGGCTGCATATTTAATTTCTTGTGTTTGTTCTGCCCATATGGCATTGAAGGGGGCTATCAAGCGGGCGGCTTCGTTGGGTGTCGTTGCCACCACCACATGGTCAAAACGATCGTCATTGACCTGCCAACGCGGGGTGCTATTTTCGTGAAAAGTTAAGTTTTCAATTCGCACACCTAGGTTGCAGTTCACCTTTTCTTTTTGTAGCCATTGCACAGCCGCATTTGGAAAAACTTGACCTAAATCTTGCCTAGGAAGGAGCAAGTCAGCACTCCCAGAGGGGCCGAGCAAAGCATCTTTCATAACCCTCAAAAAAATCGCACCACTTGCTTCATGTGCAGGCGTATTGAGTGCTGCAACACAAAGAGGTTCAATCAAATCTTGCATCAGGTTGGGGGTCAAACCTTGGCACACATCACTCACGCTCAAGAGCGAATCACATGTAAATTTTTGCCTTTGCCATTCAAATGCCTTTTGCATCAAGCACCATTTGTCAGCCCAAGTCCATCCTTTGGCGCTTGCAATGCCCCAAAGTAAATTGATTGGGAATGGTAAGTGGGTTAAAGCCAAGCCCGTGCCGTCGGGCTTGATCAATTGCAGTGGCAATCGCCAAAGGGCTGTTTCTTCTTGAACGCCAACTGACTTCATCATGCGCAAGCATTGATGGTAAGCGCCAATCAAAATATGTTGACCGTTGTCGACGGTCACTGCCTCGTTGCCTTGCAGTGCCAGACTGCGTGCGCGGCCGCCCCAATAGCGACTTGCTTCAAACAGGGTAACTTGATGACCTGCTTGCGTTGCGCAAACAGCTGCACTAAGACCAGCCCAACCAGCGCCAACCACTGCAATTTTTTGAGGAACGTTGAGTGTCACAGCCACATGAGGCCTTAGAGCCGTCCAAGGGCTTGGACTTTCCAGGCCAACCAGAGTTTGCGAAGCGGCGTGAGCGAAACTCGTTGGTGCAAAACTTGAAAATTATCTGCCTCAATTTCACGCAACAAAGTTCTGTAAATACTGGCCATCATGAGGCCTGGTTTTTGGGCTTGTTTGTCTGCCGCAGGTAGCAAGGCAAAAGCTTCTTCATAAAGTGCATGTGCACGTGCCGCTTGAAATTTCATGAGGGCTGTGAAGCGATCTGAATATTGACGCTGGATTAAATCTTGCGCCTTCACATCAAATTGTTTGAGCTCATCGATGGGCAAATAAATCCGACCGCGCATGGCATCCTCGCCCACATCGCGCAAGATATTGGTCAATTGAAAAGCCAAGCCCAAGGTGTGCGCGTATTGGGTTGTTAGTGGGTCGCTTTGGCCAAAAATCTTGGCGGCCACTTCACCCACTATGCCCGCTACCAAGTGACAGTAGCGCTTCAGGCCAGGGTAGTCCAAATAGCGTGTTTGCGTCAGGTCCATTTGACAGCCTTCAATGACCGCCAGCAAATGGCGCGCTTCAATGTCGTAGTTGCTGGCATGCACCATGAGGGCTTTCATGACTGGGTGAGTAGGTGAGCCTGCAAAAGATTGGTTCACTTCGTTTTGCCACCAAGCCAAGGTACTTTGGGCCACGCTGGGATCGGAAATTTCATCGACCACATCGTCAACTTCACGACAAAAAGCGTAGAAGGCAGTGATGGCGGCGCGCCTGTTAGCGGGTAAAAACAAAAAGGCGTAATAAAAACTGCTGCCAGAGTTGGCAGCTTTTTGTTGAACGTATTCTTGGGGTGTCATGGTGTCTAATTGTCCCACTCTCTTGTCTACATCCTAAGCGTGCGCCACAAAAGAACTGGCGCATCCCATGCTTTCAAAGTGGGTCTTTGAACAAAGGCCAATGGTCCGAGTTTTTCAACCTTTTCTAAAACTCGCAGCCCGCCTTGGACAACTCCCCGAAGTTCCCATCCTGCACGGCCAGGAATTTGATGAACTAATGGCGCACCCGACATCATTAGGCTGTGTGCATGCTGGCATAGGTGCTTGACAAGATCGGTGTTGGACATTGTTTCTTGTAAATCTTGTGGCACATAAAACCGGCCTCTGGGAATGTCCTCACTCAGGTCTTGCCAGAAGTTGATGAGTTGCAGTGCACTGCAAATGGCATCACTGCGCCGGAGTGCTTCGTCGTCGTTCACACCGTAGAGGTGGAGCAACAGTCGGCCCACTGGGTTGGCTGACAACTGACAATACTGCAGCAATTCTTCGATGTTTTTGGGTTTGCTGGCATGCGCCGTTGCTTGGACATCTTGTTCAAAAGCCTTCAGCAAATCGTTCAAGTATTGAACCGGCAAATTGAAACTTTGAATCACTTGATGCAGCGGGACAAAGATTTCAGGATGCACACACTCAACCGATGGGCCATGTATCAATTCATAGCGAAAGCCCTGCAAGGCGTCAAGCCTTTGGGCGGGGCCTTGTTCACCTTCATCGGCCATGTCATCAGCAGCCCTGGCAAATGCATAAATGGCAGCAATGGCGGGGCGCAAGTGTGGTGGGCACAACCAGGATGCCACCGGAAAGTTTTCCGCGTGTGTCATTGGAAGCGCTTTGACTTCTTCTAGAGATGTAGCTTGTTTGACCATGTATTTCAGTATTCTCGCTTGACAAGACTCATGGATTACCCTAGATTACTAACCAGTCAGTCATTAATTTGGAAATTCCCATGCGTCAGTCTTTGATGCCGTCTAACGGCACGCTCTTGTTGGGCGTTCTACCCTTAAGTCCCACTTTGAAAACATCGTTGGCTGTCGCAGCCACTGTTTTTGTCATGCTTGCGCTCTCAGCATGCTCGCCCAAGCAAGCAGCGCCAGAGCCTATTCGAGCCGTCAAACTCATGACAGTGGGCGCCTCGGATTTGAATGTTCAAGGGGAATATGCGGCAGAGGTAAGGGCCAGAGTCGAAACCCGTTTGGGTTTTAGGGTTGGCGGCAAGGTTTTGGTCAGACAAGTTGAAGCGGGTCAACGAGTTAAAGCAGGCCAGGTCCTAGCAGAGATCGATCCCCAAGATTACGCTTTGGCGGCACAAGCCGCGCAGGCTCAGGTGGTGGGCGCCCGTTCACA
>CAJCDH010000108.1 GCA_903961095.1 uncultured Burkholderiales bacterium
GCCCCATTTTTACGCATGAACTGAGTAATGCCTGGTTTCTCTCTTTGGGTTTATGGCTTGGTCATGCGCTTGGCGCAACCACTGCTGCGCCGTAAGTTACACAAAAGAGCGCAAGCTGAGCCGCTATATGAGCAACATATAGAAGAACGATTTGGTCGTTACAAGCAAAGTGCGAGTCAAGACTGGATTTGGATTCACGCTGTCTCTTTGGGGGAAACACGCACAGCTGCCATCTTGCTGCAGGGTTTGCGCAAAGCCCTGCCCAGTATGAAATTATTGCTGACGAATGGCACTGCAACTGGGCGCGAAGAAGGGCGCAAGCTATTGCAAGATGGCGATATTCAGGTTTGGCAACCTTGGGATTCACCAGAGGCGGTCGATCGATTCTTGTCTGCATTCAAACCGAAAATTGGCTTGTTGCTTGAAACTGAAGTCTGGCCACAGTTAATTCATGCTGCCCAAGCGAAGGGTATTCCTGTCATGCTCATCAATGCCCGCATGAGCCAGAAGTCGATGCGTCAAGCTCAGCGTTGGCGTTCATTGATGCAACCCGCATTTGCCGGACTCAGCGCAGTTTGTGCACAAGCACCGGAGGATGCAGCGCGCTTGAAGAACTTGGGGGCTCAAGTTCAAGGTGTTTTTGGCAACTTAAAATTTGATGCGGAACCTGACGCATCCCAAGTGGCTCTGGGTCATTCTTGGCGTGAAAAATTGAAGGCACCTGTTGTCATGCTTGCCAGTTCACGTGAGGGGGAAGAAAGTTCATGGCTGGCAGCTTGGCTCAAATTCACTAAGCAACATCCTGAAGTTCAAATCAATTGGTTAATAGTGCCAAGACATCCACAGCGTGTGAGTGATGTTGAAAAATTGTTGCAGTCAAATGGCCTGCAGGTTTCTAGGCGCTCAACTTGGGGCCAGCAAGGTCCTTTCTTGGAAGCTCATTGGCAGACAGGCGCCCAAGAAGAATCAATTGTATTTTTGGGGGACAGCCTTGGCGAAATGGCGCTTTATTACAGCCTCTCTCATACTGCTTTGCTGGGTGGAAGTTTCGAAAAATTAGGTGGTCAAAATTTAATTGAAGCGGCTGCATGCGCTTGCCCTGTTGTGATGGGGCCCCACACCTTCAATTTTGCTGAGGCCTCTCAAGCAGCTGAAGCTGCCGGTGCTGCGCAACGTGCTACCGACATGCACGAAGCTGTACAAATGGCTGTAGAAACTGCACGGAGTCAGCAACTGCAAAAACAAAAGTCAGCCAATGCCATGCAATTTGCACGGCAGCATGGTGGTGCGATGCAACGCACGGTGCTTGCTGTGCTGGCGCAGTTGAATTCCGATATAGATTAAATCAAGAATTCGATCAAGGATTTAGGAGCGCATTGATCGAAGCCAGATCGGCATCAGTTAAGACGCCTGCAGCTTGTTTCAATTTGAGTTGACCTAGCAAAACATCGTAACGTGCCTTGGCTAAATCGCGTTTGGTTTGGAACAGTTGACTTTGGCTGTTGAGTACATCAATGTTGATGCGAACACCTACTTGGTAGCCCAATTTGTTGGCATCTAAGGCACTTTGGCTTGAGGCTTCTGCGGCTTGCAAGGCATTGACTTGGCCAATGCCAGACTGCAATCCAAAAAAGGCCGTGCGAGTGGCCTGGGCCACATTGCGCTCTGCAGCATCGAGGTCTGAGCGAGCTTTCTCTTCCAAAGCCACAGTTTCCTTGATGCGATTTTGAGTGGCATAGCCACTAAACAAGGGCATGTTAAAGGCCAAGCTGATGGTGTTTGCATTGTTATCAACTTGGGACAAGTTGATGCCTCTGCCGCTTTTGTAGCGCGTTGGGGTGAAGCCAGCCACCAAATCGAGGGTAGGCTTGTTGCCAGCCTCTGCTCGCGTGGTTTCGAGCTTGGCAATGTCAAGGGCTGCGCGAGTTTGGAGAACAGCAGGGTTAAATTCAGAGGACTGTTTGACCCATTGGTCGATCGCTGAAGTTTCTGGTGCAGACAATTTGGCGTTGCGCGACAAAGACTTGGGCTCAATGTTGTTGAGTCCGACCAGTTGATTCAAAGCCATGCGTTTGATGCGCAAATCGTTGTCTGCCGCAATTTCTTGAGCCAACACCAAGTCATAACGAGCTTGTGCTTCACGAGTGTCAGTGATGGTGGAGGTGCCTACTTCAAAGTTGCGTTTGGCTGCGGCCAATTGCTCGGCAACAGCCATTTTTTGGGCTTTTACAAACTCCAAACTTTCACGCGAAATGAGCACATCAAAGTAGGCTTGGCTCAAGCGGACCATCAGGTCTTGCTCTGCAGCCTTGAGTTGAATGCTGGCCAATTGCAATTGACGCATGCCTTGTTGATAGGCTGCCGTATTGGCGGGGCGGTAAAGGGGGTGCGTGGCGTTGATGGTGAAGGCCATACTTTGCGAGTTAACGGCTGCACTGGTAGTGGGATCGACTTCGGTCCTGTTGATATTGGCAGACAAGCCCACAGTGGGTAAAAGCAGTGCTTTGGCCTGCTCACCCTTTGACAAGTTGGCAGTGTATTGAGACTGGGCAGCTTTGTAGGTGGCATCGTAACCTCGAGCCGTCTCGAACAAAGACATTAAATTTTGAGCCTGCGCTGATCCAGCGAAAGCAGCCGAAAGAGCCAATGTGATTGGAAGAAAGCGCAAATTCATAAAAATCTTTCGAGGCATTAGCCAATGGGAAGTAAAGTCAATTCAATAAAGAGGCACAGAGGCATCAACTTGGTTAGACCAAGCGTGAATGCCGCCACTGATGTTGGTGATATTGGTAAAGCCATGGTGCTCTAAAAATGCAGCCACCTGCATACTGCGACCGCCATGATGGCAGAGACATGCAATGGCCCTGTTTTGGTCCAGTTCTTGGATGCGTTCGGGCACAGTTTGCATGGGCATGATTTGGACTTCACAGCCCGCAGGAGCAATGCTTGCCAATTGGCATTCCCAAGTTTCGCGCACATCCAAAATAAGGGGTTGACCTTGGGCAGATGATTGCGAGATCCAGTCGTTAAATTGGTCGGGGCTAACTTGTTGCATCAATGAAAATTTCTTTTCTAAAGTGTATCAATCGAGCGTTTTAAAAAGAAAAACGGTTGTGTTCTGGAAAGCCTTGCAGGCGGGGTGCCACGGTGTCCCATGGTTCTGAAGTTTGCCACTGCTGATCGGCTGTGCGAGTGATGACGCTGGCGCGCATGACAGGGTCTTCGCCAACCACGGCCAACAATCGGCCACCAATGCTCAATTGGTTCAGCAACACTTGTGGCACATCGGGCACCGAGCCGCTCAGCATGATGACATCAAAAGGACCCTCTGCAGGCGCCCCTTGACAGCCATCGGCTTGTCGAACTTCTACATTGTGAACGCCAGCAGCTTGCAAATTGGCGCGAGCTTGAAGGGCCAAAGTAGGATCAAGTTCAAAGCTGATGACGCTGGCAGCTTGATGCGCTAACAGCGCAGCCATGTAGCCTGAGCCAGTGCCAATTTCCAAAACTTTGTCGGTACTTTGAACGGCAGCGTTTTGCAAAAAGCGAGCTTCGACGCGCGGTGCCAACATGACCTGACCTGGATGACTGGCGTCTTTCAAGGGAATTTCCATGTCAACAAAAGCCAAAGCTTTGTGCGCCATTGGGGCGAAGTCTTCACGTTTCACCACAGATAACAAGGACAAAACCTGTCCATCCAAGACTTCCCAAGGACGAATTTGTTGTTCGATCATGTTAAATCGGGCGATATCGTTGTTCATGGCTACTCCAGGGGGTATCTAATTCTAGCAACTTATATTTTAGCTTCTACAGGGGCTCCAGGCTTTGATTTTTGCTTGCCAGACCAGAGCCTTTTCAAAAACTCACTCAAATCGTCCATGTAGCAATAAACCACTGGAACCACCACCAGCGTAAGCAAGGAAGACGTGATGACGCCGCCAATCACGGCTTGTCCCATGGGAGCCCTCTGCTCGGATCCCTCGGTCATTGCAAATGCAAGCGGGATCATGCCAAAAATCATGGCCAAAGTGGTCATCAAAATGGGGCGAAGTCGAACTTTGGCTGCCATCAGCAAAGCGTCGTGCCGGTTTAAGCCCAAAATTGGCTGACCAGAGTCAGAAACACTGCCTTCGCGTGCTCTGATTGCAAAATCGACCAGCAAAATGGCGTTTTTGGTGACCAGGCCCATCAACATCACAATGCCAATGACAGAGAACATGGATAGGGCAGACTTAAAAGCCATCAGAGCCAAGACCACACCAATCAAAGTGAGAGGCAAGGAGGTCATGAGGGCCAATGGTTGCAGGAAACTCTTGAATTGGCTGGCCAAAATCATGTAAATGAAGATCACTGCCATGATGAGTGCTGTGATGGCATATTGGAATGATTCGCCCATGCTTTTGGTGGTGCCGCCAAACTGATAGCGATAACCCGGAGGCCATGCAACAGCCTCTAGAATTTTTCGAATCTCATTTGAAATTTCACCCGCTGACCTTCGGGACGCATTGGCATTGATGGAGACCTCTCGCATCAAATCGCGCCTGTTAATTTGGTTAGACCCTGTGGTTTCTTGAATTTGTGCAATTTGACCTAATCGCACGGTGCGAGATGAGCTATCGGATGCGGGCAGACTGAATGGCAATCGTTCCAAATCTTGCGGGCTGTTGCGGTATTCTGGTGCAAGGCGCACATTGACGTCGTAGGTTTGATCATCGGGTGCGCGCCAATTGCCTACCGTTTGACCTGCAATGAGAGTGCGCAGTGCGCCTGAGATAGGCGCAACGCTTAAGCCGAGATCAGATGCAGATTCGCGCAATACCTTGATCGCAATGGATGGCTTGTTGGGCTTGACGCTGGAATCTAAATCGACAAGGCCAGGAATATGGCGAACCTTCTCCAAGATCTGCAAGGTGAGCCGCTCTAGCTCACGCTGGTCGGAGCCTTGAAGGGAAAATTCAATTTGCTTACCGCCTCCCACCGAATCCAAAGTACCCACGTGGGTGACGGTGATACCAGCAACCTTGTTGAGACGCTCTCGCAGAAGTGATGCGATGTCTTCTACGCTTCGTTGACGCTGTTTGCGGTCAACCAAACGGATGTAAATGCTGGCGTTGTTCTTGCCTTGTGCGTTGGGCGTGTTCATGCCAGTCAGGGTGTATTGCACCTCTGGAAATTCACGCACAATTTTTTCTACCTGCTTGGCTTTCAAAGCGGTGCTTTCTAGCGAAGTACCTACTGGCGTTTGAAACGAGAGAGTGGTCTCTGAATAATCACCTTTGGGCACAAATTCAGTACCCAAGAGTGGCACCATGAACACACTGGCAACAAAGATGCTCAATGCTGACAGCAGGGTGGTGAGCTTGTGGTGAAGAGCCCAAGCAAGCATGTTTTGATACCTGTCTGACATTCGATCTGTTTGAATTTCAAACCAATGTGTCACTCGCCCTAAAGTTTTGTCATACCAATCTGCAGGAGCCTTGTTTTGACCTGCATGGTGAATGCTGGGGTCATGCCAAACACTCGAAAGCATGGGGTCTAGCGTGAAACTCACAAACATTGAAATGAGGACCGCTGCAACAATGGTGATGCCAAATTCATGAAAGAACTTGCCAATGATGCCTTCCATGAATCCAATGGGCAGGAATACCGCCACGATGGAAAGGGTGGTGGCTAGAACAGCAAGCCCAATTTCTTGAGTGCCAATCATGGCTGCGTCGTAGGCTTTTTTCCCCATTTGCACATGCCGTACTATGTTTTCACGCACCACAATGGCATCGTCAATGAGCAAGCCCACACACAAAGACAAAGCCATGAGGGTGATCATGTTGACGGTGAAGCCAAACATGCTCATGAACCAAAAAGTACCAATCAGTGAAATGGGCAACGTGAGGCCTGTGATGACAGTAGAGCGCCATGAGTTCAAAAACAAAAATACAATCAGAACGGTTAGCACTGCGCCCTCAATGAGCGTTCTGCGAACATTGTCAACAGAGACGCGAATTTGACGCGAGCCATCAGAGACAGGCTCCAAGCGAATGCCTGGTGGCAGTTGTTCCCTTAAGACCTTGAGTGTGCTCAGCAGACCGTCTACAACTTCGATGGTATTGGCATCTTGTGATTTTTGAACCGTGAGAACCAGAGTTCGCTCGCCGTTGTAGAGCGCCATGTTCTCTGTTTCTTGAGCACCATCATTGACATGTGCAACCTGAGAAAGTCGAATGGGCGTGCTGCCCTTGCGTGCAACGATGATGCTTGCAAAATCTTCAGGACGTTTGATGCGAGATTGAACCTGTATGACCCGTTCTTGGGTAAATGAGCGCAAAGCACCAACCGGTAAGTCCTGATTTTCATTGCGAACAGCAGCGGCAATTTGATCCGCCGACACACCCAAAGCTTCCATGGCATCGGGCCTGAGATAAATGTTGATTTCTCTTCGACTTCCCCCGAGTACATTCACAGCACCAACACCTCGAACATTTTCCAGGCGTTTTTTAATAATTTGTTCAGCGTAGTTGGTCAGCTGAACCAGGCTGGCACTCTTGGTGTCATTTTGTGTTTCAGGAAAGACTGCCAATGACCAAATTGATTTACTGGTAGGGTCAAAACGGATGACTCGAGGCTCTTTGACTTCATCGCGAAGCGTTGCACGTATTCCAGCCACTTTTTCGCGCACGTCTTCGGCCGCTTTGCGGCCATCCATGTTAAGTTGAAACTCAATGATGACCACCGATTGATTTTCGTAACTGCGTGAAGTCAGTGCGTTGATACCAGCGATTGAATTGACACCTTCTTCAATTTTTTTTGAAACTTCACTCTCTACAATTTCAGGTGAAGCGCCAGGATATTCTGTGAGTACCACCACCACAGGAAAATCAATGTTGGGAAATTGATCGACCTTCAGTCGCTGAAAAGAAAATAAACCCATGACCACAAACACAAGCATGACCATGGTCGCGAAGACCGGATTTTGAAGACTGACTTTGGTAAACCACATGCGCTTGGCTTAAGGTTGGGAGTTTGCTGTCGAAGCCTTGGCCTTTGCAGCTCTGGTGAACAAGGTGCCATCTCTCACAGCCCCCGCACTAGGTGCTAGAACCAGTGTGCCTTCTTTGATTTCTTTCAAGGCCATCACTGCTTTGCCATTGGCTTCCCCTTTAGCACCCAGCTCTACTTGGAGGTGAATCACTTTGTCGTCTTGCAGCGTTTGAACATAGGGCTTGGTTTTGTCAGATCTCACACTTTCAAGGGGCACCACAACGGCATCCACTTTTTGCGTGCCTAAGCTGCCTTGAACAAAGACGCCTTGACGAAGAAGCGGATGCGATTGGAGCCCCAGATAAACCAAGACACTTCGACTCCCTGTTTGAGTGCTGGGGTTAATTCTCAAAACGCTTGCAGAGATCTCTTGTGAAGTGCCCTCCACAATCAGTTTGGCAATTTGTCCTAATTTGACATTCATGGCCTCTGCCGATGTGATGGTGGCTTCGAGTTCAAATTGCGCAAGGTCGACAATTTCAATGATGCGAGCTTCAGGGGCGACGCGTTCACCCGGTTGAGCAAAGCGCTGGCTGACAAAACCATTGAGAGGGGCTTTTAAAACACTGTCATCCAAGGCTTTTGTGCTGACATCAAGCGCGGCCAAGGCCGCTTGATAGGTTGCCTTGGCCCCATTCAGGTTGGCGATAGAGGTCTCTAAGGCTGTTTTTGAAATAAAGCCTTGATTGACCAGTGCGTTGTTATTGTCAAATTGTCTTTGGGCAACTTCCACTTGTGCACGCGCTGCCTCTGCTTGTTGTTGTGCTTGGCGTTGTCGCGCAAGGAATTCTGTGTTGTCGACCCGCGCCACAATTTGTCCCATTTTCACTGGGTCACCCTCGCGCACATCAAGCATCACAAGTTCTCCCGCGACACGGGCTTTGACCATGGCGGTTCTGACGGCCTTGAGCGTGCCAGAGACTGGCAAGCCTTGCGTCATGGTCATTTTCTGTGCAATTGCAATGTCAGCCTCAGCCATCTCGATGTTCACAGGGGCATTGCTTTTAACCGCGACACTGTGTGTGGTCCGCTTTCCGATCCAGCCTTTTTGAAAGCCTAGAGCGATAAGCCCAGCCAAGGCCAGGACGAGGATGCCAAGGGCATATTTTTTTGGAATCAGCATGGTTTTTGGGGGTCGCAAAGTCCACGCACGATCAAATCTGCGTGTTGAGCAATTAAATCTTCGGGATTCGTTTCTCCATTGCCAACCAAACAAACGCCGTTGGTGTGCTTGGACAAGATGAGAAACAGCATGGGGGCAATGACCACCATGGCTGTGTGCGCAGTATTGAAGTTGTGAAACTCTCCGGTTGCGCGACCACGTTCTAAAATTCCTTCGAGTAAACGCATGGCAGGGTCTATCACTTCTTCTTGATAAAAAATTGCCAAGTCTGGAAAGTGATGGGCCTCAAGGCTGATCAATTTGGTAATGCCCGAGGCCTTGGTGGCACCGTATCTTCGCCACCATTCCAGCATGAGCGTTTTGAGCAACTCGCTACAAGTCCCTTTGAAGTTGGCTACTTCCAAAGCACCTTCCGTGACTGTTTTGACCACATTTTCGCGAACCACGGCTTTGAAAAGTTCCTCTTTGCTGGGAAAGTACAAAAATAGGGTGCCTTTGGATACACCCGCCTTGGCCGCAACTTCTTCAGACTTGGTTGCCGCAAAGCCTTTTTCAACAAATAAATCGAGTGCTGCTTCGAGCAGTTCGCCAGGGCGGTGCTGCTTGCGGCGCTCTCTTTTGGGGGTAATGAGGGATTCAGACACGTTTAATGACTCGTTGGTTAGTAATGTAAGTGTCAAGGAAGTGAGCGTCAAGGCTTAAGGCGGTTTAATTCAAAAAAAAGACCGCCTGAGCGGTCTTTTGAAGACAGATTGTTTGAATCAAATTTCAATAAAAAGCCTGCAAACCTGTCTGTGCGCGACCCAAGATCAGAGCGTGCACATCGTGCGTGCCTTCATAAGTGTTAACGGTTTCCAAATTGATCATGTGACGAATGACATGGTATTCGTCGTGAATGCCGTTGCCGCCGTGCATGTCGCGGGCCATGCGGGCAATGTCTAAGGCCTTGCCGCAACTGTTGCGCTTAATGAGGCTGATCATTTCCGGGACAGATTGACCCTCGTCCATGAGTCTTCCAACACGCAAACAGGCCTGTAGGCCTAAGGCAATTTCAGTTTGCATGTCGGCCAATTTTTTCTGAATCAATTGGTTTTGGGCCAAAGGGCGTCCAAATTGAACCCGGTCCAGGGTGTATTGGCGAGCGCGGTGCCAGCAGTCTTCGGCAGCACCCAAAGCGCCCCAAGCGATGCCATAGCGTGCTTTGTTCAAGCAACCAAAAGGCCCCTTTAAACCCGACACATTGGGCAGCATGTTTGCTTCTGGCACAAACACATCGTCCATCACAATTTCACCAGTGATACTGGCACGCAAACTCATCTTGCCTTCAATTTTGGGAGCAGTGAGACCCTTCATGCCTTTTTCCAAAATGAAGCCGCGTATGGCCGCTTGACCTTCGCCTTCGCCTTCTAATTTGGCCCACACAACGAACACATCTGCAATGGGCGCATTGGTAATCCACATTTTGGCGCCCTTCATGATGAAGCCGCCATCAACGGGCTTGGCACGGGTAATCATGCTGGCAGGATCTGAGCCGTGGTTGGGCTCGGTCAAACCAAAGCAGCCCACCCATTCACCAGTGGCCAATTTGGGCAAGTATTTTTGGCGCTGAGCTTCCGAGCCATATTCGTTGATGGGATGCATGACCAAGGAGCTTTGCACGCTCATGGCGCTGCGGTAGCCGCTGTCAACTCGCTCAACTTCGCGAGCCACCAAGCCATAGCTGACGTAGTTCAAGCCTGCGCAGCCGTAGCCTTCTATGGTGGAACCTAAAAAGCCCATGTTGCCAAACTCGTTCATGATTTCACGATCGAACTTCTCGTGACGTGCCGCCATCAAAACACGGGTTTGCAATTTTTCTTGGCAAAAATCATGAGCCGCATCAACGATGGCTCTTTCGTCATCGCTGAGTTGCGCATTAAGGAGAAAGGGGTCTTGCCATTGAAAGGAGGGCTTCATGATTTAAATCCAAAAAAACTCAAAGAAGCTTGATTTTATCGCAATGCGAAATGTTTCATGTAGATGTCCTATGGACAGACCCTAAACGGCTTAAGTGAAGCTTCAATTGCAAAGTGTTTTAACTCAAGATGGCTCAAACTGAGCGAGAATGTGCCCATGATAAATCCTTCAAATACTGAAACTTTGGTTCTCGGAGGCGGGTGCTTTTGGTGCACAGAGGCAGTCTATGTTCGAGTCAAAGGTGTGCTCGACGTGGAATCTGGCTATTGCAATGGCAAAACCATTAACCCTACATATGAACAGGTTTGCGGTGGAGATACGGGGCACAACGAGGTTGTCCGACTGACCTACGACCCAGAAATTATCAGCACGCGGGTCTTGCTCGAAATCTTCTTTGTCATTCACGATCCCACCACCCTCAATCGGCAGGGGAATGATCGCGGCACTCAATACAGAAGTGGGGTTTATTTCACCTCAGCAGCCCAAGCCGAAGTGGCAAAAAAGCTGATGACCGAGATTGAAGCTGAGGGTGTGTTTGATTCGGCTGTTGTGACAGAAGTTTTGCCATTGCAAAACTACAGTGCTGCCGAGGAATACCACCAAGACTTCTTTGAACGCAACCCAACCCAAGGCTACTGTTTGGCCGTTGCGGCACCCAAAGTGTGGAAGTTCAAGAAAACATTTTCTGAATGGATCAAACCCGCGTGAAACGGTCATCTTTGTTTGTTCGTGTTCTTCAAGCGCTGCTTGTCAGCGCTGTTTTGTTGGCACCAGCTTTTGGGCGGGTCCATCAAATTTTGCACGCTCACGATGATCATCAGCTGGCTCAAACAGACTTGTTCAGCGAGCACGAAGAAGGCTCGCTGTCGTGTTTGGCACTTGACCATTTGGGCTCTGGTGAAGCGCCTGTTAGCCATGACGTGGTGCATGCAACCCTGCGACCTGTTGCCCAATATGCTTGGGTTTTTATTGAGAAAAGAACTCAAGCACCAGTCCATTTTTTCTCTGCTCGCGCCCCGCCCAATTTCCTTTGATCGCATCCCTGTTTTGTCTCTTTCCTTCACGGAAAGAGCTTTGCTGTATTTCAAAGGATTTTCATGTTTCAACTTTCTTCATTGAAAGATACGTCGTGCGCGCCGTATTCATTTCACATTTCGCTGCCCATCTTGGCCACCGTGGCCATGTTTCAATTTGGCTTTGTGCCAAAAGCAATAGCTCAGGTGGTTTCTGAAGTGATCATCACGGGCAATCCCTTGGCTAAGTCACAAAACGCCAACAATGTCAGCAGTTTGTCGGGTATGAACTTAACCCAACAGGGTCAGAGCACATTGGGCGAAACGCTGAACAATTTGCCAGGTGTGAGTAGTACTTATTTTGGTCCTAATGCCAGTCGTCCCATTGTTCGTGGACTTGATGGCGATCGCATCAGAGTGTTAAGCAACAGTGGCGCAAGCATGGATGTTTCATCACTGAGTTACGACCATGCAGTTCCCCTTGATGTGTTGTCGACCGAGCGAATTGAAGTTTTACGGGGACCTGCCGCCTTGCAATATGGCGGTAGTGCCATTGGCGGTGTGGTCAATGTGATCGACAATCGCATCCCTCGAAAACCGATGCAGGGTATTTTGGGCAAGGTTCAATTGCAAGGTGCTTCAGGCAATCAGGAAGTGTCAAAAGCTGCATTGCTGGAAATTGGTTTCGGTCCTTGGGTTTTGCACGCTGATGCTTTCGATCGCCAATCAAAAGATGTCAAAGTGCCGCAAGCTTTGCCCTGCGCCAAGCCTGGCTCACTTGCGCTTGACAAGCGCATCTGCAACTCTGCCAATGATGCAAGTGGCGGCGCCTTTGGAGCCAGCTTGTTCTTTGATCAGGGCTTCATGGGCCTTTCACTTCAAACCTATCAAAGCCAATACGGCACAGTGGCCGAAGATGAAGTGACCATTGGCATGAAGTCAGAGCGCGCATCTTTGGAGGGTGAGTGGCGCCCAAGAAGCGGCCTGATTAAAAGTGTTGAATGGCAAGCCAGTCAAAGCCTTTACCAACACACAGAATTTGAAGGCATTGATGCAGGCACTTTGTTTGCCAACAAAGGCCATGACGGGCGCATTCAACTCAAACACAAGCCATGGCGATCGGACGCTGGCACATGGGAGGGCGTTTGGGGTTGGCAAACTGAACAAGGGCGGTTTTCAGCAGACGGTGCAGAGGCCTTTGCGCCTTTCAGTCACACTCGAACACAAGCCTTGTTTGCGATTGAAGAGTATTCCATTGGCAAAGCCAGTTTCAATTTGGGCGTGCGCCGAGAGCAAGTTTCGGTTCGGTCATTGGGCAATCCAGATCCCAGTGTCGATCGCTTTGAAATAGGTACGCGCAAATTTTCACCCCAAAGCTATGCCTTTTCTTCCTCTTGGCAATGGTTGCCACAATGGCGCTTGAGTGCCAATGCTTCTCGCACAGAAAGAGCGCCCAAAGATTATGAGCTGTTTGCCAATGGCCCCCACATTGCAACGGCTGCTTGGGAGCGCGGCCAATCTGGGCTTGGCTTAGAAAAAGCCAACAGCATGGATCTGACAGCGCAGTGGCAACAAGGCCCGCATGACCTCAAGTTAACGGCATTTCAAAGTCGGTTTGCCAACTTTATTGGCTTGTTAGGAACTTCAGAGTTTCAAGAAGATCTGCCCTTGCAGGTCTACAGCGGTGTGCGCGCCAAGTTTTCAGGCTTTGAGGCATCAGGCCAATGGCGCTTGATGCAATCTGGGGGTACTTTGGATTTAACTTGGCGAGCCGATTCTGTCAGAGCTCAAAATCTCAACACTGACGAGGCATTACCTCGAATTGCACCCTTGCGTTTTGGTGCTAGTTTGGTGAGCGCTTCAGGACCGTGGTCGGCGCATTTGGGTTTCGATTGGCATGCTGCTCAAAAAAGAGTGCCTGAAGCTAGCCTGGCCACGCCGCAGTTCACGCTTTGGCACGGTCATGTAGGGTACAGGCAAAAGGTACCTGGCAGCGTTCTCAATTGGTTTGCGAGGGTCGACAATCTCAGTAACCAATGGGCTTACAGTGCCACTTCCATTTTGACTTCTACCGCGCCTGGCAAAGCGCCTTTGCCAGGGCGAAGCGTCAAGTTGGGCGTGTTGGCCTCATTTTAAAAATGAGGTCAAGCTTGTCAGCTTATGGCGCCAAGCGTTCGCGAATCCAATTGCCTTCGTTCAAGCGATAGCGCAAACGATCGTGCAATCGACTCTTTCTGCCTTGCCAAAACTGCCACTCATCGGGCACTAAGCGATAGCCGCCCCAGTGTGGTGGGCGAGGTGGATTGAGCATGAATTGAGCTGCATATTTTGCTGCGTTGGTGACCAACACAGTTCGTCCGTCAATCACTTGACTTTGAGGCGATGCCCATGCGCCAATGCGCGAATCAAGAGGGCGGCTGTGAAAGTACGCGTCGCTTTCTGCGTCACTGATTTTTTCCATCCGTCCCTCAATTCGCACCACCCGTTCGAGCTCTACCCAATGAAATTGCAATGCTGCAAATGGGTTGCCTGCAAGTTCTTTGCCTTTGCGACTGGCGTAGTTGGTGTACCAAACAATGCCTCTTTCGTCGTAGCCTTTGATGAGTACCACGCGTGTGCTGGGACGCATATTGCTGGCCACGGTGGCAACCGTCATGGCATTGGGCTCGGGTACTTCTGAGTGAATGGCTTCGTTGAGCCAGCGCTCGAATTGTTTGAGTGGGTCAGAGGCTGAAGCCTCTTCACTGAGCTCGGCTTTTTCGTAACTTTTTCGCAAATCGGCGATATTCATGTTCAGTCCTTGGCATGCTGCAACAAGCCCTCAAGGGCCTTGTCGTGTATGCCATGTTGTTGCAAGCTGTTGAAGGTTTCTTGTGCGTAGTCTAAGGTAGTGCCATAGCGCCCTGCTGCATTTTGAAAGATATGTTGATATTGCTCAGGAGATAAGTCACCTGTGAAACTGGGGCTACTGCGAGGCAATGTGAACGCCAGTGCGTTCACCGGTCCTTGGGGTGTGGGGCATTTCAACCAACGTGTGGCATAAACACTGTTTGGCATTTCGCGCAACCAAAGTTGTTCGATGGTCTGCTTGACTTGCCGTGCTGGCGTTCTAAACACCAGGCCTTGGCAACATCCTCCAGACAGCAAAGCAAACACCAGACCTGGGCATTCGGGCGTACCGCGATTGAGGCGACTCCACATTTTGAGAGCGCGATGCCAGCCTTGAACCTTGCTTGGATGTTTTTCTAAAATTTCAAACTCAGGTCGCCAGATGAGCGAGGCATATCCAAAGACCCATAAATCTTGAGTATCAGGCCAATGCTGGAGCAAAGCTTCGCGTGTAGGTGCGCAAAATCCTTGGTCATCGCGTTTGCCAACTGGGTTGAGGCTTGAAATGAAGGTCATCTTTGAAACGGATTATGTCAATTTTGAGGGCAAACCAAAGCTTCTCAAAAATTGAGTCTTGAATATTCGTAACCGGTCTGTAACTTTGCTTGCACCAAAGAGGGCTTTGTCGAGTTACCATTCAGCTTGTAACTAAGTTACAAGTTTTATTTCAACCGAAATGACATAGCCTATGACCTTGAATGCCACCCTTGCCAAAGTGACCGCCCGAATTGCACAGCGCAGTCAAGCTAGCCGAGCAGACTACCTTCAGCAAGTAGAGGAGGCCGCAGCGCGCAAGCCTGGTGCAGATCGCCTTGGCTGTGCCAATGTAGCGCATGCCTTTGCAGCCATGCCTGCAGACGATAAATCACAAGCCTCAGGTTTGGCGGCCATTCCGGTTGTCAACGCCACCGAACGTGGCCCCAACATTGGCGTGGTCACGGCTTATAACGATTTGTTGTCGGCCCATGCGCCGTTTCAGCACTATCCCGACTTGGTCAAAGACGAGGCCCGAAAGTGGGGTGCAACAGCCCAAGTGGCAGGTGGTGTTCCTGCAATGTGCGATGGCGTCACACAGGGAACGCCTGGCATGGAGCTCAGCTTGTTCAGTCGCGATGTGATTGCCATGTCAACAGCGGTGTCCTTAAGCCACGATGTGTTTGATGCTGCGCTGATGTTAGGTGTTTGCGACAAAATTGTGCCTGGTCTGTTGATTGGGGCCTTGCAGTTTGGCCACTTGCCCACCGTGTTTGTGCCTGCTGGCCCCATGGGCAGTGGCTTGTCCAACAACGAAAAATCCAAAGTACGTGAGCAAGCGGCGCTTGGTTTGGTGGGACGTGCAGAATTGTTGAAAGCAGAATCTGCGGCTTATCACAGTGAGGGCACTTGCACCTTTTATGGTACTGCCAACAGCAATCAAATGCTGCTTGAAGCTATGGGCATGCATGTGCCCGGTACGGCCTTTGTCAATCCAGGCGATGGTTTGCGCAAGGAGCTCACGCGAGAATCGGTACGCACTGTTTTGCAATTGGTCAAAGCCAAAAACTTCACGCCCATTGGCAAGTTGGTGGATGAGCGATGCATCGTCAATGCCATGGTGGCCTTGCTGGCTACGGGTGGTTCTACCAATCACTTGATTCACTGGGTGGCAGTGGCCCGCGCTGCCGGATTGACCATTGATTGGGATGACTTCTCTGCTTTGTCAGACGTGGTGCCCTTGCTCACCCGCGTCTATCCCAACGGCAGTGCTGATGTGAACCAATTTCAAGCAGCTGGTGGGCCTGGCTATGTCATTCGTGAATTGTTGGATGCTGGTTTCATGCATGCAGATGTGTTGACAGTACGCCCCGGTGGTATTCGTGAATTCACACAAAAGCCAGTCTCAAAAAATGGTGAATTGACTTGGCAAGACATCGGCGCATCGAAAGATAATTCGGTGGTACGTCCCGCTTCATCGCCTTTCAGTGCCACTGGTGGTTTGCGTTTGTTGCAAGGCAATCTAGGACGCAGTGTGATCAAAGTGTCTGCTGTGCCTGAAGACTGCCATGTGATTGAAGCACCGGCACAGATCTTCAACTCACAAGAAGAATTGCTGGACGCTTTCAAAGCAGGAAGCATGAACAAAGATGTGGTGTGCGTGGTGCGCTGGCAAGGCCCTCAGGCCAATGGTATGCCTGAGTTGCACAAGCTCACTCCGCCTTTGGCCGTGTTGCAAGGGCAAGGCTACAAAGTCGCTTTGGTAACGGATGGCCGTATGAGTGGAGCTTCTGGCAAAGTACCAGCCGCTATTCACGTTTCACCAGAAGCGGCTTCAGGTGGCCCTTTGGCGCGAGTGATCGATGGCGATGTGATTCGCTTGGACGCTGTGGCCGGAACCTTGCAAGTTTTGGTGGATCCAGAAACATGGGATGCCCGAACACCCGCTAGCATGCCTTCAGATCTCAAAGTGGCCAACAGCCGCGGCATGGGAAGAGAGCTGTTTACCAATTTGCGCAAGCATGCGCTGAAAGCTGAGGAGGGAGCCTGTACATGGCTTTGAATAAGATGAACATCCCGCAATTGACTGCCTTGCAAGTGATGCAAGATGCGCCCGTTATTCCTGTCATCGTGTTGAACGATGTGGCTCACGCAGTGCCCATGGCACGCGCTTTGGTGGCCGGTGGCATTCGCATGTTGGAAGTGACATTGCGTACGCCGCAGGCATTGGCATGCATGGAGGCCATTGCCAAAGAAGTGCCCGATGCCGTGGTGGGTGCTGGCACGGTTCGCAGTGCTGCCGATGCCAAAGCAGCGGCCAATGCGGGAGCGAAGTTTGCGGTAAGTCCTGGCTATACATCGGCGCTTGGACAAGCATGTCGTGATGTCGCTCTGTCTTTGTTGCCCGGCGTGGCCACTGGCAGTGAAATCATGATGGCGCAAGAAGACGGTTACACCGAGTTGAAGTTTTTTCCAGCCATGCAGGCAGGTGGCTCGGCCATGTTGAAAGCTTGGGCCGGCCCTTTCTTTGATGTTCGATTTTGCCCAACGGGCGGTGTCACACCCCAAAATGCCACTGAGTTTTTAAGCTTGTCCAATGTGGCTTGTGTGGGCGGATCATGGCTGGTGCCAGCAGATGCCTTGGCAAAAGGCGATTGGGCGCGCATTGAGCAGTTGGCGCGAGAGGCCAGTCAAATCAAACGAGCTTGAAGCGCATTCAAAAAAAGCCCCGAGCACAAATCCAGGACTTTTTTTGATTTGAATTGCGGCTTAGGCAAAGTCGCGCTGAATCAATTCGACTTTGTAACCATCGGGATCGGTGATGAATGCGATCACCGTGGTGCCGCCTTTGACGGGCCCGGCTTCGCGTGTCACTTTGCCTCCAGCATTGCGAATTTTTTCGCAGGCTGCATAGGCATCTGGCACGGCAATGGCCAAGTGACCGTAAGCGGTGCCCATGTCATAAGTCTCAACGCCCCAGTTGTAGGTGAGTTCAAGTTCGGCATGGTCGGGGTTGCTGCCATAACCCACAAAAGCCAATGAGTATTTGTATTCCGTGTTCTCTGTGGTTTTGAGCAATGTCATGCCCATGACTTTGGTATAGAAATCGATCGAGCGTTGAAGGTTGCCAACGCGCAGCATGGTGTGGAGAAGTCTCATAGGTCCTAGGGTGTCTGATTGAAAAATTGTGAGAAAAATTATGAGAATAAAAAAATTACTGATTTGGTAATTTTGAAGTGTGAATTTTGCCAATCAAAACTTGTGCCAAGCTTCAGCAAAGGCCATTGCAGATTCGCCCACAGCTTCAGCCGATTTACCGGGTGCAAACAAGGCCGAGCCAAGGCCAAAGCCTGAAGCACCACTCTTGCGATAGTCGGTCATATTGTGAATGCCAATGCCGCCCACGGGAATGAGTTTGATGTTTTGGGGTAATACAGCGCGCATTGCCTTGACAGCCGCTGGGCTGATGATTTCGGCAGGAAACAACTTCAGCCCATTGGCGCCTAGCGCGATGGCACGAAAAGCTTCGGAGGGTGTGGCCACTCCAGGCAAAGAAATTAAACCTAAATTGACGGCTTCACACACCACGTTGTCGTCAAGATGCGGCGAGATAATCAACTGTCCACCTGCGGCTTTGATCTCGCGTACTTGTTGTGCAGAGGTCACGGTGCCTGCACCTACGAGTGCATTTGGAAAAGCTTGGGCCAAAATTTGAATGCTGCGAAGAGGTTCGGGCGAGTTGAGCGGAACTTCCAAAATGTGAAAACCCGAATTCACAATGGCTTGGCCCATGGCCAAGGCTTCTTCTGGTTTCAGACCACGCAAAATAGCCACCAGCGGTAAGCTGTCCATGTGTGATTGAAACTTGTTAAGCAAAGCAGACATATGCTTTAGCTTACACTGAAATCTTCTGAAAACAAATGATGTGCCAAGGCCCACAAACCACTCCAAGTCACTTCTTCTGTGACGGCTTGAGTTTGGATTTCAAAGGCCTCAAGTGCGCAGGCATAGCGCTGGGTCAGTTGGCTGTTACCCAATATAAAGAGAGGGGAGTGAGAGCCAAGCTCTTGCGATCTCGCTGAGTTGATTTCTTCGCCAATGAGCAAACCAGAAATGTAACTGCTCGATTGGGCGGGGCTGAGTTTTTCAAACAAGGCCAAGCTTCTGGCCGAGAAAGCATGGTGCAACAAGCCACCAGATTTTTGGCTTTGTGTCACACCCTCCAAAAAAACTTCCTTTTTCCAAGGTGCATCGGGCAGACAGGTTTTTGCCAAGATGGAGTGCTGACTGAGCAGCGCATAAAACTCTCCGGTCATGAACGTTTTGAAGGATGCAATGTTGCCGCCCGCCACTTGTGCCCATTTGCTGTGCGTGCCGGGCAATACAAACTGCGCAGCGTCAATTTGCAGAGTGTTCAGTGCGCCAAAGATTTGAATTTCTTCGCCGCGCATCACATCAGGCGTGTTGTCATTGAAAGTGGACAAGCCCGGTACGATGCCAATGCGGTCTTTTTCAATCCACTGCAGGTGCTGAGAGATGTCCTCAAAGCCACTAGGACAAGGGCAGTAGGGCGCTTCTCGCCACCCTTGTCTGCTGCCCGCCATCCCGGAAATGAGGCAAAGTGTATCGGCACCCATCCAATCGCCAAAGCGTTGTTCAAAAACGTTTTGAAACTGCCCATGCGCCACTTGCAAAATGCCCTGTGGGAATGCCCTTTTGTCCAATACAACGCCATCGGTGCTAAGCAGCGCCCCCCTTAAGGATGAGGTGCCCCAGTCAACAGCCAGTAGCTTGCGGCTCATGCTTATTTCTTCAATCCGTCTAAGGCATGCGCAGGGTAGTAGGGCAGTTTGCAATCTTCTATGTATTGCTTCACGATTTCTTTGAAGGAAGCATCGGGCGTCAGGCCTAATTCCGCTGCACGTTGTGCTGAGCCACCTTTGGCCCAATTGGCCACAATGCCTGCAATTTGTTCATTGCGAACAAATTTGACATGCTGACGCACTGCTGGGCCGGCGACATCTTCCAGCGCTTGTAACATCTCTTTCACTGTGACGTTGAGTCCGGGGAGGTTCAGCGCCAAGCGCCCTTGCATGGCTTCACGAGTGGCTTCAAATACAGTGATCAAACCCTTGATGGTGTTGTTGGGAGAAGAGACGGAGTGAGAGACATTTTCGTCAACTGGACAAACAGACTCCATGCCAGCGAGAGGCTCGCGAATGATGCCGCTAAAGAACGAAGATGCTGCACCATTGGGTTTGCCTGGCCTGACAGTGACGGTCATCAAACGCGCGGCACGACCATCGATGTAGCCCTTGCGTGTGAAGTCGGCCAGCAAATACTCGAGCATGAGTTTGTGAGTGCCATAAGAAGTTTGAGGCGATGGCAGTGTGTTGTCGGCCACGATATCGGGCATCGGGTTGCTAGGGTCGGGTCCAAACACAGCCACCGAGCTGGCAAAGACCATGCGGGGTACATTGCCAGCTTTGCGCAAACCATCTAACAACAAGCGAGTGCTGTCAAGGTTGGAGCGCATGCCCAGATCAAAGTCTTGTTCGCATTCGCCAGACACAGCAGAAGCCAGATGAAACACGCCATCAAAGCCGCTTTGAAACAAAGCGCCTTGCTCGAGCATGGGGCCAGCATGGCCCTTGACACGAGCGTCGGCAAGCAAATCGGCAGGTGCTGGAAACAAGTCGGCAATGTGAAGCTCAGTCACTTGTTGTCCGTTGAGTTGGCCTTTTTTGAGAATTTCACGGGCCAAGCGAGCGCCTAAAAATCCTGCGCCACCGGTGATGAGTAATTTCATAATGAATACTTTGTGATGTTGATGATATTGAGATCAATGATTGTCTTTGGGCACAAATGCGCCGCGCTGTCCCACCAAGAAATCGAGGTCGCAACCTTCGTCAGCTTGTAGAACGGTGTCGACATAAAGTTTCCAGTAGCCTGATTTCAGTGGAGGCTCTGGTCTGACCCACTTGGTCAAACGAGTTTTGAGCTCTTCGTCGCTGATCAGCAACTGCATTCTTCGTTCGGGCACGTTCAGTTCAATCATGTCGCCATTTTGAACCACGGCCAAGGGGCCACCGTCGGCTGCCTCGGGCGTGGTGTGTAACACCACTGTGCCATAGGCCGTACCGCTCATGCGCGCATCGCTGATGCGTACCATGTCGGTAATGCCTTTGCGCAAGACCTTTGGGGGCAGTGGCATGTTGCCCACTTCTGCCATGCCGGGATAGCCCTTGGGCCCACAGTTTTTAAGCACCAAGATACAGTTTTCATCAACATCCAAAGACTCATCGTCGATGCGCTTGTGAAAGTCATCGCTGTCTTCAAACACCACGGCACGGCCTGTGTGAACTAAGAGAGCTGGTGTCGCCGCACTGGGTTTGATGACTGCGCCACGTGGCGCTAAGTTGCCACGCAAGATGGCAATGCCGGCCTTTTCTTTGAAGGGCGCTGCAACTGTTTTGATAACGCGAGGATCGTAGTTTTCTGCACTGGCCACGTTTTCAGCCACCGTCTTGCCGCTCACGGTCAAGATGTCTTTGTGCAGAAATTCTTGAATTTCTTTCATCACGGCGGGCAGTCCGCCGGCATAACAAAAGTCTTCCATGAGGTGATCACCCGAGGGTTGTAAATTCAAAATGTTGGGCATGTCGCTGCCCAATTTTTCAAAGTCGTCTATGGTGAGTTGGATATTCAAGCGACGAGCAATTGCAATTAAGTGAATGACCGCATTGGTAGAGCCACCAATGGCTGCCAAGGTGCGAATGGCATTTTCAAACGCTTGGCGCGTCAGAATTTGAGAAATTTTCACATCATTGTGTACCATGTCCACAATGCGCCTGCCTGATTCACGCGCCAACACGTTGCGACGGCCGTCGACTGCAGGGAAGGCTGCATTACCCGGCAAGCCAATTCCCAATGACTCCACCATGCTGGCCATGGTGCTGGCCGTGCCCATGGTCATGCAGTGGCCATGACTGCGATGCATACAGCTTTCGGCTTCAAAGAAGTCTTGCAGTTTGAGGGTGCCTGCTCGCACTTGTTCGCTCATGCTCCATAAGCCTGTGCCGGAGCCAAGTTCTTGACCGCGCCATTTGCCGTTCAGCATAGGGCCACCCGAGACGCCAATGGTGGGCAAGTCAACGCTTGAAGCCCCCATGAGCAAGGAAGGTGTGGTTTTGTCGCAGCCCATCAAAAGAACCACGCCATCGATGGGGTTGCCGCGAATGCTTTCTTCGACGTCCATTGAAGCCAGGTTGCGATACAGCATGGCCGTTGGCCGCAGCAGCGTCTCGCCCAAAGACATCACGGGAAATTCGAGTGGAAATCCGCCCGCTTCATACACGCCAATCTTGACTTGCTCCGCCAAGGTGCGAAAGTGTGAATTGCAGGGTGTCAGTTCGCTGAAGGTGTTGCAAATACCAATGACGGGACGGCCATCAAATTGATCATGCGGCACACCTTTGCCCTTGACCCAACTTCTGTAGGCAAAGCCATCTCGGTCTTGGCGGCCAAACCACTTTTGGCTGCGCAGGTCTTCGGGTTTTTTCTTGGGACTTTGTGTCATAGGATTTTTCTTCAAAGGAAGGGTTGTGAGTCTGTCAGTGCTGTCAATATTATCGTATGATGATAAGGTAATTGAGTCTCTTTTGAAATGCTTTTGTCATTCAAAGGCACTCGTGCAAACCCTCAATTTAGTCGCCTTTTGGGCGGTCCTCTTTGTGACTCGGAGCTTTTCATCATGAGTATTTACCAAGCAGAAATAGTGATCACTTCACGCATTCCGCCTTTTTTAACGACAGGCTTGCAAGAGAAGTTTGTGGTTCATGAAAGAGATCACATTCGCGATCGTCAAGTCTTTGGCCGTGTGCGCGCCTTGGTGGGCGGTGGCGAGGCCAAAATTGATGCGAGTTACATGGCACTATTTCCTGCACTAGAAATGATTTCAGTGTGTGGTGTGGGATACGACGGCATTGATGTGGCGGCCGCAAAAAAACGCGGCATCATGGTCACTCACACCCCTGATGTCCTCAACGATGATGTGGCTGATTTGGCTCTGGGCTTGTTGTTGGCGGTTGCGCGCAAGATTCCAGCAGCCGATCGCTTTACCCGCAACGCCGATTGGCTAGACGGCCCGTTTCAGTTAACGCGCAAACTCACTGGCGCCAAGTTGGGTATCGTAGGCATGGGACGCATTGGCCAAGCTATTGCCAAACGTGCAGCTGCATTTGACATGGACATCAGTTACACCACACGCCATCAGCGCTCTGATGTCACTTACAAGTACGTGCCCAATGTCACTGCATTGGCTTCTGAGGTTGATTTCATGGTGGTGATCACACCTGGTGGTGCTGCAACTAAAAATCTCATCAATGCCGAAGTGCTGAAGGCTTTAGGTCCGCAGAGTTTCTTGGTCAATGTGGCACGCGGTTCAGTGGTTGATCAAGCTGCCCTCATTGAAGCATTGCAAAAGAAAATGATTGCAGGTGCAGGCCTCGATGTGTATGTGGATGAACCCAATGTGCCCGCTGAACTGAGAAAGCTCGATAACGTGGTGCTGACGCCTCACATTGCCAGCGGTACAGTTGAAACGAGGAAAGCCATGTCGGCCTTGGCCTTGGCCAACTTGGAAGCTCACATGGCAGGCAAAGCCGTTTTAACGCCCGTTCCTGAATGCCGCGCTTAAGCAGCAAGCCGTGCAAAAAAAATCACCAAATTGACCATCGCTTCGAATGATTAAAAACGTTCACGGCAACACGGTTGACTTTTTGGGCGAAGCCATTGTCAGCGCTAAGTACCCCGTGGGTGGCAGCTTGCCGCCCGAGCCTGTTCTGTGTGAACAATTGGGTGTGAGCCGCACCGTTATTCGCGAGTCAGTTAAATCGCTGGTCGCCAAGGGTCTTATTTTCACAGGCCCTAAAGTGGGTACCCGAGTCTTGCCAGAGGAGCAATGGAACTGGTTTGACCCCGATGTCATTGCATGGCAGGCCAAAGCAGGGCTGACAGCCGAATTTTTGCGCGACCTGCAGGAGTTGCGTAGAGTGGTTGAGCCTGCAGCAGTCCGCTTGGCAGCCGAACGTGCCACCCCAGCCGATATCGACGGCGTCTCAGCTGCATATGCCGGTATGAAAAAAGCCATTGAAGAGGGTGGCGACTACGTCACCCACGACATGCACTTTCATACGGGCATGTTGGTGGCTTCGCACAACCGCATGATTGTTCAAATGAGCAAAGCTTTAGGAGCTTTGCTTCGAACCAGTTTTGAAATTTCGACCACACGCAAGGATGCACCCAAAGCCGCATTGCCTTTGCACAAAGCTGTGCTCGATGCGGTCATTTCAAAGAACCCCGACAAAGCAGAAAAAGCCATACGCGTTTTAATAGAAGGTGCGCATCAAGATATGGAGCATGTTTTAACATCTCGACGCAAATTGCCAACACTATCGGGTCCTGCTAAGCTCATCAAAGCACCATGAGCTTGCACACGCGTGCCTCATTTTCAATCTCGTTTAATCAATCATCATGACAAATTTCATCAAGGTGGTGTTGTTCACAGACACCGATGGCAAAGCCCGATTCAAAGAGGAAAGCATGCCAATGGGGGAGGGCAATCCACAAAGCCAGCTTACCGAAATATTCTCAGCAGACGGCTACCAACTGCGTTATAGCCCGGTTGGTTTTAGAAGCCAATTTCACACGACAGGCAAACCACAGTGGGTGTTTATTTTGTCAGGGCAAATGGAAATTGGATTGCAAGATGGTAGCTCGCGTGTATTTTCTGCAGGCCAGCATTTCTACTCTGCAGATACATTGCCAGAGGGCGCAAGTTTTGACCCCTCTGTGCATGGACATTGGAGCCGCCAGGTGGGTGACGAGCCCTTGAGAACTTTGTTTCTCAAAGATTAGGGCCTGTCAGGCTTGCCCCTCAAGTTGTGGGCCGATACAACTTAAACAACTGTTCAGGTCCTATGCTGAAGTAGTCGGCAGGGCCGCCGCCTCGCATCACATGTTGGGCGTTGGCTGTGTCATAAATGCCTGATGCAATCAGGCGTTCATCAATGTGAACGCCAATCACTTCGCCAAAGACCATCCAAGTTTCAATCAATTCACCTTGCAAATTTTTCATTTGCATGATTTGGGTGCAGCGACACTCAAAGCTAACAGGACTTTCTGCAACTCTAGGCACGCCGACCAAGCGAGAGGGTGCCGTTGACAAGCCTGCAATGTCAAATTCACTCACATCGGGTGGTACTGCTTTGCAAGTTTGGTTCATGGCTTCAACTTGCGGTTGAGTGACCAAGTTCCAGACAAACTCACCAGTGGCTTCGATGTTGTTGAGAGAGTCTTTGCGCCCAATGCTAGAAAAACCAATGAGCGGCGGGACGTAATTGAAGGCGTTGAAAAAACTGTAAGGGGCAAGGTTTAAAACACCGGTAGCACTTTTGCTGGATATCCAACCAATGGGTCGTGGGCCCACAATGGCATTGAATGGATCGTGCTTAAGTTGATGGCCTAAATGTGGTTCGTAAAAGTGCGTCATGATTTAACTATAGCGGTTCATCAAAGATTTTGCTTGCACTGAGATGGCATGTCGCTCTTCATCTGAAAGTCGGTTGAGGTTCTTTAATTGCATGAGCATGCGAGGATTTTTTGCCAGCACATCAACGTGTCGATTGAGGTAATCCCAATACAGGGTGGTGAAGGGGCAGGCGGATTCACCAATTGATAACGCGGGATTGAAACGACAGCCCTTGCAGTGATTGCTCATGCGATCAATGTATTTGCCGCTGGCCACATAAGGCTTGCTGGCCATCACACCACCATCTGCAAACTGGCTCATGCCCAAGGTATTGGGCAGCTCGACCCACTCCACGGCATCGACATAAACACCCAAGTACCAAGCGTGAACTTCTTTGGGCGCAACACCCAATAGCAATGCAAAAAGTCCCGTGACCATCAGACGTTGAATATGGTGGGCATAGCCATGTTGCAAGGTTTGCACAATGGCGTCTCGCAAGCAGGCCATGTCTGTGTCGCCAGTCCAGTAAAACTCTGGCAGGCGCGCAATTGACTTCATTTCATTGCGTTCCAAGTATTCAGGCATTTGTGTCCAGTAGATCCCGCGTACATATTCGCGCCAACCTAAAATTTGCCGTATGAAGCCCTCTACAGCGGGCAGTGGTGCATGCCCTTGTTGGTAGGCTTTTTCGGCGGCATTCACCACTTCTTTGGGATTGAGAAGTTTCAAATTCATTGCGCTAGCAAGATGTGAGTGGTAAAGCCAAACCTCACCTTCCCACATAGCATCTTGGTACAGTCCAAAAGATGGCAATCTGTACTGAATGAAACCATTGAGTGCTTCAAGAGCTTGGCTGCGTGTAACCGGCCAACCAAAGGTGTTCAATGTGCCGGGGTGTGAAGCCATCTTGGTGTTGACCAACTGCATCACATTTTGGGTGATGCTGTCTGTTTCAAATCTCAAGGGTGGAGGCATCTGACCAGGCCCGGCTTTGCCAAAGCTTCCCCGATTCTCTTCGTCAAAGTTCCATTGTCCGCCAAGCGGTTTTTTGCCGTCCATCAAAATGCCAGTTTTTTGACGCAACTCTCGGTAGAAAAATTCTTGACGCAGCTGTTTTCGGCCTTTGGCATGTTCTGCAAATTCGCGCACTGTGCTAAAAAAATGTGTGTCATCGCGCACTTCCAATGGCAGGCTGTTTTTCTTGGCAATGGCCCGCAAGTCTTGCAAGACCCGCCATTCACCAGGAGCGGTCATCACAAGTCCTTGTGCTTGGGTGTGCTGAAGGACTTTATCGAGTTCTCCCGCTAAGCTTCCTGTGTTGTCTGTATCGTCAAGCTGAATGTAATGAAGTGGCCAAGCCTTTTCTTTGAGGGACTCTGCAAAGTGGCGCATGGCACTCAGGAACAAGGTACTTCGTTGTTTAGACGAGGTGACATGAGTGGACTCTTCCATCACCTCGGCCATCCAGATGGCATCTTGTGAGGGGTCAAAGTCTGCCAAGGCAGTTGAGTCTAGGTTCAACTGATCGCCCAAAATCAAAACCAAGTGTCGCAAGGGTTTAGCCATGAAGCTTGCTCCCCAAAGGGCTTGTTAATTTTTTCTTTCTGCATGCGTCTGAGCAATACATCACTTGCTCCCAGTTTTTGGCCCATGCTTTGCGCCAAGTCATGTCTCTCCCGCACACGCTACAAGGCTTGCTAGGAAGGCTTTGTTTGTTGCCTTTGAATGAGGTCTTCATGGGGCTATTGTGGCGGGAAGCTTCTCGAATTTGCAGGCCTGCTCGATAATGTCCCTAGCTTGTTTCAACTCTTTATATTGTCTCGACACCATGACTCAATCGCCTGAAACTTCATCTCCCCTCAGTCTTGGGGATATCTCTGCTGTGATTCAAATGGCATGGGAAGATCGAACCACGTTTGAGACAATTTTTGAAAGGACCGGTGTGACAGAACCCGGCGTAATCAAAATCATGCGCGCTGAACTCAGTGCACGTGCTTTCAAAAGGTGGCGCGCCTGAATGCGTGGCAGAACCACCAAGCACCGCGAGCTTCGCAGTCCCGAAATGAAGTTCGATGATCGGGCCATTGCCGATCATCGCCGGGCTAATTGTTGATGAAAACCAATTAGCGACCGAAGGAGCGGCCCCCACCATTGCCACTGCCATTGCCGCCGCCATAACCTCCACCACCACC
>CAJCDH010000109.1 GCA_903961095.1 uncultured Burkholderiales bacterium
ACGGGTGGCGACGCTGCACGCCATGCCATTGAGCCCCAAAACCCCTACCCCGACTCTCAAAGTTTTTTGAATGATCTCAAAATCATTGCAGCCTCATTGCGAAGCCACCATGCACAGGCCTTGGTCGCGCAACGCCTGCAACCCCTGATGCGTGCTGTAGAGGTCTTTGGATTTCATTTGGCGACGGTAGACTTGCGACAAAGCTCGGATCAACATGAGAAAGTGATCTCAGAAATGCTGCGTGTTGCACGCATTGAAAATCATTACGCAAGTTTGAACGAACTGGACAAACGCGATGTCTTGGTTCAATTGTTAAATGACGCAAGACCCCTGCGCATTCCTGGAAGAAAGTACTCCGACCACTGCCTAGCAGAATTGGCTATTTTTGAGGCCGCCTTGAAAATGCGAGAGGTATACGGCAAAGAGTCCATTCGACACTACATCATTAGCCATACAAAAACAGTGAGTGACTTGTTGGAAGTCTTGTTGTTGCAAAAAGAAGTGGGCTTGATGCGAGGCACTTTGGACGACTTGTCCGAGGTCGATTTGATCGTGGTGCCTCTGTTTGAAACGATTGAAGATTTGCGCAACTCAGCAGTCATCATGCGCGAGTTCTATGCCTTGCCAGGTATTGCCAATTTGATACAGCGCTCTGGTGCAGAGCAAGACATCATGTTGGGTTATTCTGACAGCAACAAGGATGGCGGCATTTTCACCAGCAACTGGGAGCTGTACAGAGCAGAGGTCGCGTTGGTTAAAGACTTTGATCTTCTGGCCAACAGTCACAACATTCAATTGCGGATGTTCCATGGCCGCGGCGGCACTGTTGGCCGTGGCGGCGGACCTAGCTACCAAGCCATTTTGGCTCAACCACCAGGCACTGTTCGCGGTCAAATTCGACTCACCGAACAAGGTGAAGTGATCGGGTCTAAGTATGCCAATCCAGAAATTGGCAGGCGCAATTTAGAAACATTGGTGGCGGCCACACTGGAGGCCACACTGTTGCAGCCCACCAAGACAGCAGCTCGCAACTTTCTTGAAACTGCTGCACAACTCTCACAAGCCAGTATGGATGCTTATCGCCAATTGGTTTATGAGACGCCAGGCTTCAACGATTATTTTTTTGGGGCTACCCCAATTCGAGAAATAGCCGAGCTGAACCTTGGTTCTCGCCCAGCATCGCGCAAAGCCAATCAAAAAATTGAAGACCTCAGAGCCATTCCATGGAGCTTTAGTTGGGGTCAGTGCCGGCTGACTCTGCCAGGTTGGTTTGGCTTTGGTTCAGCGGTCGAGAAGTTCTTGGACAGGCCGACCGACAAAGAACGCAAGGCGGCCCTCGCCTTGCTCCAAAAAATGGTTAAGCAGTGGCCCTTCTTTAAAACCCTGCTGTCCAACATGGACATGGTGCTGGCCAAAAGTGATTTGGCCTTGGCCTCACGCTACAGTGAACTGGTGACTGATGCCAAATTGCGCAAGAGAATCTTTGCAAGCATTGAAGCTGAGTGGCACCGCACAGCTCATGCCATCAGCTTGCTGACAGGCGACAAACACCGTTTGGCCAATAACCCTGCACTGGCTCGCTCTATCCGTCACCGCTTTCCTTACATCGACCCTTTGCACCATTTGCAAGTTGAATTGATTCGCCGTTACCGAGAAGGCAAAGCTGACGAACGCGTCCAGCGCGGCATCCACATTTCCATCAATGGCATTGCGGCAGGGCTTAGGAACACGGGTTAAGCGCAAGACCGACACATTTTTTGGCATTTTGGCTTGTTTTTCAGGGTCTGCCGCGGGTTGGAGAAGCCCAGCAACCCGATAAAATGAGGAAATGTCTAAAAACCAACTCGATCAAAAGTCCCAGGCCTGGTCAGCCTTGTTTTCTGAGCCCATGAGCGACCTTGTGAAGCGCTACACCTCGAGCGTCTTCTTCGACAAACGACTCTGGCAATCTGACATTCAGGGCAGCCTGGCCCATGCGGAAATGTTGTCGGCCCAAAAAATCATCAGCGCACAAGACTGGGCTGACATTCAGCGTGGCATGGCGCAAATAGGTGATGAAATTTCTAAGGGTCAGTTTGACTGGAAATTGGACTTGGAAGACGTGCACCTGAACATTGAAGCACGCTTGACACAAATTGTGGGTGACGCGGGCAAACGCCTGCATACTGGACGAAGTCGCAATGACCAAGTGGCAACCGACGTTCGCTTGTGGCTGGTCAGCGAGATTGATTTGATCAGCGGTCTTTTGAATGACTTGCAAAAATCCTTGGTTGAGGTGGCAGAGCGGCATGTCGATGTGATCTTGCCTGGCTTTACGCACTTGCAAGTAGCCCAGCCCGTAAGCTTTGCGCATCACTTGTTGGCTTATGTCGAAATGTTTGCGCGCGACGCCGAACGGATGTCCGATGTTCGCCGCAGAACCAACCGTTTGCCTCTGGGTTCAGCCGCATTGGCTGGCACCACTTATCCGCTTGACCGCGAGCGCGTGGCTCGCAGTTTGGGCATGGTAGATGAGCATGGCCATGCTTGCGTCAGCCACAATAGCCTTGATGGTGTGAGCGACCGCGACTTTGCCATTGAATTCACAGCAGCCGCTTCATTGTGCATGGTGCACATCAGCCGCTTGAGTGAAGAACTCGTCTTGTGGATGAGCCAAAACTTTGGTTTTGTGAAAATTGCCGACCGCTTCTCCACAGGCAGCTCCATCATGCCGCAGAAGAAAAATCCCGATGTACCCGAATTGGCGCGCGGCAAAACTGGCCGTGTGGTCGGCCATCTCATGGGACTGATCACCCTCATGAAGGGGCAGCCCTTGGCCTATAACAAAGACAACCAAGAAGACAAAGAACCCTTGTTTGACACTGTCGATACGCTGAAAGACACTTTGCGCATCTTCAGTGAAATGCTTGGAGGACAAACCAACACGCAGACGGGCCAAAAAGAAGGTGGCATCACGGTCAATGCAGAGGCGATGCTTGCCGCTACAAAAAAAGGCTATGCCACTGCCACCGATTTGGCCGATTATTTGGTCAAGAAAGGGCTACCCTTCCGCGATGCACATGAGGTGGTTGCACATGCTGTGAAAACAGCGCAATCGCAAAACCTAGACTTGAGCGAACTGCCTTTGACCACCTTACAGCAATTCAACCACAGCATTCAAGCCGATGTTTTCGAATGCCTTAGCTTGGTGGGGTCCTTGAATGCTCGCAATACTTTAGGTGGTACTGCGCCAAATCAAATCCGGTTTCAAATTTCGCGTCATCATGCGCGTTTGAGTTTTTAAATTGAGGTTGACATGGAAACCAATCAAATTGAACAAACAGC
Organism: uncultured Burkholderiales bacterium; assembly: GCA_903961095.1. Lineage (GTDB taxonomy): Bacteria > Pseudomonadota > Gammaproteobacteria > Burkholderiales > Burkholderiaceae_C > Limnohabitans_A. The sequence continues at coordinate 3,325 of CAJCDH010000109.1, forward strand.
GGTGTCTCCCTATGCCGCGGGTCTCAACTGGTCTGCTAACTTGCATACTGGCGATGGTCGAATGGACCACACACACGAAGAGTTTGTGACCATGTTGAATGCTTTGTTGCTGACACCGCAAACTGAACAATTGAA
>CAJCDH010000110.1 GCA_903961095.1 uncultured Burkholderiales bacterium
TTGGGAAAAGTGCGATTAAAAAAACGCTTACGGCCTCAGGTAAACGAATCCGGATTTGGCTTGAAGCATGGCCACTTCTGATACGCCAGATGGCACGACGGAAGCTTCCATGACAACTCGGTCTTTCGAAATTTTACGACTCACAAGCGTGTTGTTACAGACCTTGAACTCTACGCCCTTTGAAGCTAGATCTCCAATGCTACCGGCAAAGCTTTCACCAATGGCATTGGTTGCGCCATCAAGCAAGAAATCAATGCCAGGACCGTGAGTGACCACTGTGATTTTGGCTGTGGGGTCGGCGGACAAATGGTTTCGAATATTGCCCATGGCCCGATAGGCTTGAGCTACGCCTTCGTTGATGTGGTAAACCACTTTGACTTGGGCTTGCGCCAAGGAACTTAAAGACAAACTCATAATGAGCGCCCCGGTGCAAAAGTAGTTATTCATTAGCCATTCCTTATTTATTGCGATATTAATCTGACGACCAGGTGCCTGAATACAGTAATAACCCCACTTTAATCTGACGCAAGACTTTCAGAAGCAATTTGTGAGCAAACTGCTTTGCAAAGATCGACAAAGCTAGGGTTAGAGATGACGTAATAAATTTGCACGCCTTCACGCCGTTTGTGCACAATACCTGCTCGATACAATGTGCTTAAGTGTTGCGACATGTTGGATTGTGTTGTTTCTACTTCTTCAAGTAGTTCGCTGACGTTCTTTTCACCTGCACATAGACAACTCATAATCCGCAAACGCATAGGTGCAGACATGACTCTGAATATTTCTGCGGCGCGGTGAAAAGTCGCATCATCTTTTTCAAGAGTTTCAAATTGAATCACAGGTTTTCTTGGAGAGGCCATACCGCTAATATATCTTGATTTTTTTTCAAGCTAAATGCGAGTTGTTTGCCGCATAGCCCTGCTCAATAAAAGCACAGGTATCAAACCTACGGCCACCAAAGCCAGACTAGGCAGTGCCGCTTCTCCCAGTCTTTCATCTCTGGCCAACTGGAAAGCTATCACAGCCAAGGTATCTGTATTAAATGGCCGGAGTACCAAGGTTGCGGGTAGCTCTTTCATGACATCTACAAACACCAAAAGCGCGGCCGCAAAAACAGAGCGCTTCAGCAGTGGTGCGTGAACACGGCTAAGCAAGGCCAGTCCTGTCACGCCTAACGTTCGCGCTGAGTCATCTAGGCTTGAGGGAATACGGGCATAGCCACTTTGTATGGATTGCAAGGCCACAGCGCAAAACCTCACCAAGTAAGCCCAAATGAGGCCAAGCACAGATACTGTGATCCAGAAGCCTAAGTGTGAATCGGGCCATTGCTTTTGAATCCATGTGACTGGCAAAAGCAGGCCAACCACCACCACGGCCCCTGGAATGGCGTAACCCAATCCAATCAATTGTGAAATAAAACGCGCAAAGATGTCGGCTTTGTTTCGCAAACTGAAGGCAATGAGCAAGGAGAAGCTAACGGCCAAAAAGGCCGTGATACCGCCTAATCGAAGGCTGTTGAACGACCACTCCAAAAAGCGTTCCCAAGGAATTAATGTTTCAGAAAGAAGCAAAGGTTTGAGCATGAGCAAGATGGGCAAGCCAAAGCCCAAAAAGACCAGCAAACTGCACCAAGTGGTGATTGCCAAGCCCTTGGCAGAGCTGAGCCGAGCGGGCTGTGCTTCCCGAGAGTTGGAGGCGGTGTTTTTGCTGTCGGTAAAGCGCATTCTGGCTTGGGCTTGCTTTTCAAGTTGCAACAAAATAAGCACCATACCCAATAAAAGTGTGGCCAACTGAGCCGCTGCAATGCGGTTGTCCATGATGAGCCAAGCTTTGTAAACACCCGCCGTAAAGGTTTGAATGCCGAAATAGCTGGATACACCAAAGTCAGCCAATGCTTCCATGAGCGCAAGTGCCACGCCCGCGGCAACGGCAGGTCTGGCCAATGGCAAAGCCACTTCCGTGATTCGTCTGTGGAGTGGGGCGCCCAACATACGGGCTGCCTCCATCAGGTTGGCGGCGCGCTCGCTCAGTGCCGTTTTAGCCAGCAAATACACATAAGGGTAGAGCGTCAGCGAAAAGACAAATATGGCACCGCCCAAACTTCTGATTTCTGGAAAAACTCGTCCCTCTAAAGACCAAGTTGTTCGAATAAAAGTTTGAAGAGTGCCACTGAATTGAAAAAAGTCGGTGTAGGCATAGGCCACCACGTAAGCAGGCATGGCCATAGGCAACAACAAAGCCCATTCAAAAAACTTGTGCCCAGGAAATCTAAACAAGGTGACCGCGGCTGCAGTGCTAAGTCCTAAAACCGTGACCCCCACTGCAACGCCTGCGCACAGCAGCAAACTGGTGATCAAGTAATCTGGCAAAACGGTTTGAGTCAGCTCGCTTAAAACCTGCGCAGACACGTCATTCCACTCCAGCCATGAGCTGATCAGCGCCAAGACTGGCAAACTGATAAGGAGGGCTGTGAAAACAAAAACAACCGAACGGATTCGGAAAGCGTGCATCGGTCAGATCATTAGAAGTGAAATTTCATAAGGGTGCCGGTTTTACCAGCACCGCAATTCCTTGCATTGTAAGTAGCCCCATCTAGCCTCAGATCATAGGGTTTTGATCTGTCCTTACAATTGCAAATATGTATCTCACAGTATCCCACGTTGATGTTTGCTACCCCGGCAGCGCCAAGCCAGCGGTCAATAGCGTTTCCCTGCAATTGAAGGCGGGTCAGATTGGGGTTCTGATTGGCCCCTCCGGTTGTGGCAAAACAAGTTTACTCAGAGCCATTGCGGGTCTTGAGCCGGTCTCTGCTGGCTCCGTTCAGTTGTCCGACCGGGTGGTTAGCCAGCCAGGTTTAACGGCACCCCCAGAGAAGCGACGCATGGGCATGGTGTTTCAGGACTACGCCTTATTTCCGCACCTTTCCGTGGCCGGCAATATTGCATTTGGCCTGCATGGCCAGGCCGCGTCTGCCAAAGCACAACGCACAGCCGAGGTGCTTCAATTGGTGGGGCTGGAGGGTGTCCAAGATCGATTCCCCCACGAACTCTCGGGTGGCCAACAACAGCGCGTGGCCTTGGCCAGAGCCTTGGCCCCCAAACCAGAGCTCTTGCTTTTGGACGAGCCATTTTCCAACCTTGATGTCGATTTGCGTGAGCGTTTGGCCATGGAAATCAGGCACATTTTGAAGGCTGCCAACGCGACTGCCTTGTTTGTGACGCATGACCAAATGGAAGCATTTGCCATTGGCGATGTCATTGGCGTGATTCAAGAAGGTCATCTGCAACAGTGGGATGATGCCTATCACCTGTACCACCGACCCGCATCTCGTTTCGTCGCGGAGTTCATTGGACATGGTGTATTCGTTGAAGGCATTCGGTCTGTGAACCAAGGGCACATTCAAGTCCAAACCGTTTTAGGCGATTTGATCGACACCGACCTCGTATCTAGCCAAGCCGAAGAGGGCGCTCATGCCTGTGATGTGTTGCTGCGAGCCGATGACATTGTTCATGACGATGGTGCGCCGGTTAAAGCCGAGATTTTGAGAAAATCCTTCAGAGGCTCTGAGTTTTTATACACCCTGCGTTTGCAGTCAGGTGAAACAGTCATGGCACATGTCCCCAGCCATCACGACCACAAGGTGGGTGAGTGGATTGGAATTCGTGCCGAGGTGGACCACGTGGTGACATTTGACCGTCAAGCCCTAAATTAGAGTCTTCAATTGATTCTTTGGTAGCACCTGGTTCTTTGCAAATGAGAATCATTCTTATTTGATATAGAATTGACTCATCCGAAAGTTAATTCTTTTCAAAATGAGTCAAAAGAAATTCAAAGTTGCGAGTTCTTGCTTGATGGCAGTCTTTGCCATAGCACCTCAGTTTTCCACAGCACAAGCACCCATAGCGTCAATCAACGTCTATTCGGCCCGCCATTACCCGACTGATGAGGCCTTGTATGCCGATTTCACCAAAAGCACCGGCATCAAAATTAACCGGGTTGACTCAGATGACGCCGGTATTTTGACGCGCTTGAGTGCAGAAGGCTCAGCATCACCAGCTGATGTCATTTTGTTGGTCGATGCTGCCAGGCTATGGCGTGCCGAAGTGCAGGGCATGTTTTTGCCAGTCAACTCTAAGTTGTTAGAAGAGGCTATTCCTGAAAACCTAAGAGCCAAGCGCTCAGACAATGGCGGCATTCCTTGGTTTGGTTTGTCTACGCGAGCCCGAGTCATTGTTTATGACAAGCTCAAGATTCAAAAATCAGATGTTGATGCTTACGAGAAATTGGCTGATCCCAAATTGAAAGGCAAACTCTGTATTCGCTCGGGTTCACATCCCTATAACCTCAGCTTGTTTGGTGCCATGACAGAACACATCGGCCCTCAAAAAACAGAAGTTTGGCTCAAAGGGCTGGTTAACAACATGGCTAGAAATCCTGCCGGCGGCGATACGGATCAAATTAAGGGAGTAGCCTCGGGCGAGTGCGCGGCGGCAGTCACCAATACCTATTACCTAGCGCGCCTGATGCGCTCCACAAACGCTGCCGACAAAGCCTTGATAGACAAAGTGGGCGTGGTCTTTCCCAACCAGAGCAGTTGGGGTACGCATCTGAACATTGCAGGTGGTGCAGTTGCAAAAAATTCAAAAAATCAAACCAATGCGTTGAAATTTTTAGAATATTTGGCCAGTACATCGGCACAAAATCATTTTGCCAATGGCAACAACGAATGGCCAGCCACCAAAGGTTTGATTTTTGACAATCCTGCTTTGAAGGCCATGTCGGGTGGCCGTTTCAAAAGTGAAGTACTGCCTGTGAGTGCGGTGGGCATGAACCAAATCAAGGTTCAGCAGATGCTGGACCGCGTGGGATTTAAGTAAACACTCATCTTTCTCAACCCATCAATCTCTGTTCTTTAAGTTGAGAATGCTAGGGTAATCCATAGAACTCTCAAACTGTAAATTGTTGACAATTAACAATATTGTCACGCTAATGTCATGCTCAGTTGAGATGATGCAGGTGCAAATCAGTTGTAAGCAGCAGGGACAAGATGAATCAATTTCTCACGGCGGGTCTAGAGGTCAACAGTATTACGAAGTCTTTTGGACGTGGAGCTGTTGCCTTGAATAAAACTGATTTAAAAGTTTCGCCCGGTGAAATGGTGGCATTGATCGGTGCATCGGGTTCTGGAAAATCCACATTGCTCAGGCATGTCGCAGGTTTTTTGGCTGGAGATTCTGGCAGTGGTTCGATTCAAGTAGGTAGTCACACCATTCAAAACAATGGTCGTATAGACAGTCAGATTAGAAAAATGCGAGCAGATATCGGCTTCATTTTTCAGCAATTTAATCTGGTAGGGCGAATGAATGTCTTAACCAATGTTCTCACGGGCATGCTACCCAGAGTGCCCTTATGGCGCAGTTTATTGGGCTTGTTTACGCAAGAGGAAAAGCAAGAAGCATATGAAGCCCTCAAGGTCATTGGCATCGAAAATTTAGCCTATCAAAGAGCCAGCACACTTTCGGGTGGACAACAACAAAGGGTTGCCATTGCACGTTGTCTGGTTCAGAAGGCCAAAATCATTTTGGCAGATGAGCCAATTGCTTCACTGGACCCTGAAAGCGCCAGGACCGTCATGGAAATTCTGGCAAAAATCAACAGAGATCACGGTATCACGGTACTAGTTTCTTTGCATCAAGTGCAATTTGCGCGCAGATACTGCCCCCGAACGATCGCTTTGCGCTTAGGAGAAGTGATCTATGACGGATCTTCAGAAGACCTCACCCCTCAACACTTGCGCACGCTCTATGGTGCAAGCGTAGAAGAGTTGTTGGACGGTACGGAAGCAGTCGACTTTGTGTCGGGCTAAACACTGTTCTTTTTTCCCCAAACTTAAAGGAGGCATTGGCCATGAAATTGACTCGAAAAATGTTTTTGACAGCAGCAACATCTGTACTGCTGATGAGCACAACGCAGGCTCAAGGTCTGAAAGAAATTAATTTTGGAATTATCTCTACGGACTCCTCGTCTGCATTGAAGTCGTTATGGCAACCCTTCCTAGACGACATGGGCAAAGCGACTGGGCTGAAAATCAACGGATTTTTTGCCACTGACTACACCGGTATCATTGAAGGCATGCGCTTTGGCAAAGTTCAAGTTGCATGGCATGGCAATAAATCAGCCATTGAAGCAGTCGATCGTGCAGGCGGTGAAGTGTTTGCCCAATTCATCGATCTCGAAGGCCGACTGGGTTATTACTCATATGTCATTACGCACCGTGACAGTCCGCTGAAATCCATAGACGACATGCTTGCGAACGGAAAGAGTCTGTCTTTTGGTATGGGCGATCCGCAATCTACTTCTGGTACCTTGGTTCCCACATACTATGTGTTCAGTCAACGAAAGTTGGATCCAAAAAATGTGTTTCGCGTGACCAGAAGCTCGAACCATGGCGGAAATTTGTTGGCTGTTTTGAACAAACAAATTGATGTAGCCACCAACAACAGTGAAGAGATAGACAAACTCAAACTTCGCGATGCAGCCAAGCATGCTGAAATCAAAATCTTGTGGACGTCCCCTCTAATTCCCCGTGATCCCTTGGTTTGGAAAAAAGATTTGCCAGCCGAAACCAAAGAAACTATCAAAAAATTTGTGTTGGGGTATGGCAAGGATGCACGCGAAAAAGAAATCCTCAAAGGCATGCAGCAAATTGCGGGCTTCCGTGAATCTACAGACTTGCAATTGGTCCCTATTCGCCAACTTGAACTCTACAAAGACCGAATCAAGTTTGAGAATGACGACAAAATGAATGCGGCTGAAAAGACTGCGAAGATGGCTGAAATAGACAAGAAACTTGCTGATTTAGCCAAACTTTCAAAGTAATTTATGAATCAGTCCGAAAGGGTTACCCTCCCGCCTGACCCTCATGGCGGGAGATCGTTGCCTCAACTATTTGGTTGGGCTGCGTTTTTGATATTCTTAAGCTGGGCTTGGCAAGGTGCTGAGATTAGACCCCTTGATCTTTTTCGCGACTCGGAAAATATGGTCAAGTATGCAAAAGAATTTTTCCCACCTGATTTTCGAGATTGGGAAATTTATTTCAAGGAAATGGTCACAACCATGCACATCGCTGTGTGGGGAACAGTCATGGCCATCATATGTGCAGTGCCCTTCGGTTTGCTAAGTTCTTCTAACATTGTGCCTCCATGGGTCTACCAACCTGTAAGACGTGCGATGGATGCGTGTCGTGCCATCAACGAAATGGTTTTTGCAATGCTGTTTATCGTTGCTGTGGGCTTAGGACCATTTGCGGGTGTTTTGGCTTTATGGATTCACACGACTGGCACTTTGGCAAAACTTTTTTCAGAAGCGGTGGAGGCCATTGATCCAAGACCTGTTGAGGGAGTGAGAGCGACGGGTGCGCTGGCCATTGAGGAAATTGTTTATGGTGTATTGCCTCAAGTCATGCCGCTTTGGATTTCGTATTCTCTTTATCGATTCGAGTCAAATGTGCGTTCTGCCTCAGTGGTTGGTATGGTAGGAGCAGGTGGCATTGGCGTTGTGCTCTACGAAGTCATTCGTGGCTTTCAATATGCGCAGACATGTGCAGTACTGCTCATCATCATCATGTTTGTGACCAGCATTGATTTGCTGTCTTCATTCATTCGCAAAAAATTTATTTAGAGGTACGCGATGAAAACGTGGCGTTACCACAACCCGGTTGCTGTGACTTTTGGCTGGGGTTCATTGACCCAGTTGCCTAAGCTCTTGAAGGGAAGAAGAGCTGTTGTCGTCACATTTCCACAAGCCCAAGACACTGGTTTACTGCACACACTTCGTGCTTTGATTGGCAGCCAATTGGCTGGCGTCATCGATGATGTTCAGCCCAATCCAGAATTAAGTTGGGTCACCGGGCATTACGCTGAATTTTGGAAAAAATATTCAGATTGCGTTGTTGTTGCAGTTGGCGGTGGCTCTGTTTTAGACAGTGCAAAGATGTTTTTGCCTGGCGTTGCCAGTGGACAGTTCCAAGACATTCATGCCGCTTTGGCGAAGTCTGAAGCCCCGGCCGTGACACACGCCTTGCCCATGATTGCAGTTCCTACCACCGCCGGTACTGGTAGCGAGGTGACGCCTTGGGCTACTTTGTGGGATCGAACTTCTGCAGAGCATAAAAAGTATTCTCTTCATTTAGAACAGACTTGGCCAGAGGCTGCTTTGGTTGACCCTCAGTTAACTTTGTCTTTGCCTCAAGTTGTCACTCGCGATAGTAACTTGGACGCTCTTTCGCATGCCCTAGAGTCCATATGGAATGTGAATGCCAATCCTGTTTCTGATGCAATGGCTGTTCAAGCAGCTCAAACCGTGATTCAAAATCTGCCTTCACTTCTTGCAAATCCACAAAGTGAGGTACTTCGGACATTGGCATCTAAGGCAAGTTTGCTTGCAGGTTTGGCATTTTCAAACACCAAGACGGCCTTGGCCCACAATATTTCTTATGAAATGACGCTGAAGCATGGCTTGGCGCATGGCTTAGCGTGTTCATTTACTCTACCCATGGTCTGGCGCTTAGCACAGGGCAAGTTGGCTGATCGTGATTTGGTTTTAAGTCAGATCTTTGGAGACGAGGTGGCCAATCCTGCGGATGAACTTGAAAAATTCTTGGATAAAGTTGGTGTTTCTTGTAACTTCAAAGATTATGGCGTTTCAGAGCATGACGCAAGTCAAATGCTAGAAACTGCCATGCAAGGACCTCGAGGCAAAAACTTTATTGGTGCACATTGACAATCGATCTAGTCGGCTGTAATTTTTCTCTCGCGCACCAACTTGCCCCACTTCTCTGATTCCTTCTGCATGAAGGCCGTGAGCTCAGCTCGGGTTGAGGGTGCACCAGACAAACCCAGCTTGGTGAGTGCGTCCTTGGTGCTCTGGTCGTTGAGCACTTTGACAATTTCTGCATTCCACTTGTCCAAAATGGCCGAAGGTACCTTGGCTGATGCAAGGAATGCGTACCAATTGAGCGCTTCAAAGCCAGGGAAGCCAGATTCAGCCACAGTGGGCACATTGGACAAATAGCTTGGGCGAGTGAGGCCGGTGGTTGCAATAGCCACCAACTTGCCAGACTCGACGTGAGGGATGGATGTGGGCGGTGCAGAAAAATAGCCGGTGAAACGATTTGCTAAAAGGTCTTGCATGGCGGGGGCGCCGCCTTTGTATGGCACGTGGAGCATCTCTGTGTTGGTGCGAATGGCAAACAATTCACCTGTGAGGTGAGATGCTGATCCTGCACCTGTGGAGGCAAACGACACCGTGTCGGGCGCTTTCTTAGCCATGGCAACAAAATCAGCTAGATTTTTGATGCCAGACTCTTTGTTGACCACCAGCATGTTGGGGAAGTTGACACCGCCCGAAATGGGAGCCAGATCTTTGAACGGCTCGTAGCCCACCTTCATCATGTGCGGGGCGATGGTCATGGGGCCGATTGAGCCCAACAAAATGACAGAGCCATCTGCCACACCGTTGGCTACTTGCTGGTGAACGATATTGCCGCCGGCACCAGCCTTGTTTTCGACGATGACGTTCTGACCGATATTTTCGGTGAGCTTTTTGGCAATCAAACGAGCGGCTGCGTCGGCCGCTCCGCCCGGAGCAAAGCCAACAAACAGCGTGACGGGACGCTTGGGAGGGAAGTCTTGGGCAGTGGCAACGAGCGGGATCAAAAACGCAGAAGCAGCGATGGTGATGGCACTAAGCAAGTGGCGTTTTTTCATGGAAAGCTCCGTAATCATTGGGTAAATATATAAACAGCGTGATGCCCAGGCTGTGATGGACTTAGTTTAACTTCTTTGGCTTATGAGCGTGGGCATGTTTGTCCCATTCATCATGGACATAGCTTGAGTTTCGTCTGCGCTTATCCATTGATGAAATTGACTCTTTCTTAAAACGACAGGGCTTCGCTTTTCGTCACCGGGTCTGTGAAATTGATTCATCACGGGGTGATCATCGGCGTTGACGGTGAGCATGGTGAAACTGGTCACAAGTTCACCTGTCGCAGAGTCTGTCCATGTGTCCCACAAACTGGCAATGCCAAAGGGCTCTTGTGATGGCAACTCAATTCGCCAGCGTTCAGCTTTGCCAGTGACATAGTTGGGCTCAAAAAAATTGTCGAGCAAAGCGATGGCATAGCGTCGTAGCTTCCAAGATTTTCTATAGCTTGGTTTTTCAGATGCTGTTTCACTTCTGGCGTTGTAGGTATGCCGGCTTATCTTGTCGTCCTTGGCCCAAGCGGGAATGAGTCCAAAACGTGCCAGTCCGCATGCCGTTCTGCCAGAGTTGTGGCTCTTTAGGACGATAGGGGCAGCATAGCCTGGGTAGGCCTCTAAGGGATAGTCGGCTGTTGGCAAATCTACCCCCAAATGCTGTTTGACCCAAGGCGCATTTCGGGTGGGGGTGAAGTTGATGCACATGGCTTGCTAGGGCTTGGCTGGTTGGAGCAGATGATTTGAAGAATAAATCAATATAGACTTCATTTTTAAAAAACCAAAAGTATTTCAAAAAAAAGGCTGAATCGTGTTCTCAATCAATCCATTTAATTCTCGTCATTCAGTGATTGTGCTCTGCTTCGTTGTTGGTTTACTTGGGCTCCAACTTCAAGCTAAGAGTTCGCCAACTTTTGCCTCAAGCCAAGCTGCAGCTCGTGTTGAACACTGGCAAAAACGGCAAGTAGATATTCAGCGGTTCTTGAGTGAGTCCAAAGACCTGAGCGTTGTTAAATTGCTTTTTGTAGGTGACTCGATCACTGACTTCTGGCTTTTTGATCAAAACCCATGGGTTAGCGGACAAAAGTTTGGACGAAAAATTTGGGATGAAACGTTTGCCAAGCCTGGCTCTGAAAACTACGCATTTAACATTGGCATTTCAGGTGATAGGTTAGAACATGTTTTGTTTAGAATCTTGCCAAAAGCGCAGGGTGGCTTGGGTCAGTTAGATTCACCACACCTCAATCCAGAATTCATCTTTGTGATGCTAGGCATTAACAACAGCTGGGCTGCAGAGCAGCCAGTTGCAGATAGTATTTATGCAGGGGTGCTTGCCAACTTGCGCGCCCTGCATGCTCAAAAACCCAATGCCCGAATTGTTTTGCAATCTTTGCTGCCAACCAACGAAGTCGCTAAAAACAAAGATGTCGTGACAGTGGTCAATCAACGCTTAAAAGCTCTGGTGCTGCAGCCTGAGTTTTCAAAATTCAGCGTTTACCTAGACCTTTACCCTTTGTTCACAGACAGCAAAGGCGTGCAAATTTCAAGCTATTTCACCGATGGATTGCATCCAAATGATGAAGGTTACAAAATTTGGCGCGATCGTCTGCTTGAATTTTTGACGCAATCTAGAACTGTTCGCAAAAATTAAAAATGGGTTAGATCCCAATTCCAATCTTTTCATTCAATCGTGATGTTGGCGTCCTTCATCAACTTAGTCCATTTGGTCTGTTCTTGCTTGATGAAGTTGCTAAATTCAGTGGATGTCAAATTGCCTGGTTCGGCACCTTTTTCCTGCATGGCTTTGCGAACTTCTGGCATGCTCATGACGCGCTGAATGTCATCGTGTAACTTCTTAACAATGTCGTTTGGCGTGTTGGCATGAGCCAATAAGCCAAACCAACCAATCGCATCATAGCCATTCAGCCCCGAATTAGTGATGGGGGGCACGTTTGGTAAAGCTTCAATTGGCTTAGTGCCTGTGACACCAATGGCCTTAATTCTGCCATTTTGAATTTGCGACATCGCTGTTTGAGTTGGTGCAAACATCAGTTGAATGTGATTGGCCAAAAGATCGTTCAAAGCTGGGCCTGTACCCTTGTAGGGCACATGCAGCATGTCAATTCCGGCGCGGGCTTTGAAAAGTTCACCTGAAAGGTGAGAAGCTGCTCCGATACCACTGGAGCCAAATGAAAGTTTTTTGGGATTTGATTTGCCATACGCAATCAGATCAGCCGCATTGTTGACAGGCAGGCTTGGATGGACGACCAACACATAGGCATCGGCAGAAACCAAAGAAACACCCGTAAACTTTGAAACATTTTTATCATTGATGACCGCAGTGGTCGCCATGAGCAATGTGTAGCCATCGGGGTTGGCCTTCGATACATAGTCAGCACCTATTTGTCCGCTTGCGCCGGCTTTGTATTCAACAATGACGCTCTGTCCCCAAAGCGCATTGAGTCTGGGCACCAAGATCCGAGCTAAATTGTCAGCGCCACCTGCAGGTGTAAATGGCACGATGATGGTGACGGGCTTGCTAGGAAATGTTTGGGCTTGTGCAGCCTGAAACAAAGAAACAAAGCATCCCAGAAAAATAAAGCTGACTTTCTTTAAAAGTTTGGAAGTACTTAAAAAACCGATACTGTTGGACTGTTTCATGCGAGACCCCTTTTAATCATTGAATCAATAAGACTTCAGACAATTTTTGTGCTTAAGCTAGCAATGCCCTCGATGGCGCATTCAACGACGTCGCCGGGCTTTAAAAACAGATCTGCAGCATTCGGTTTGCCTACGGCAACACCGCCAGGCGCGCCCGTAGAAAACATATCACCAGCCTCAATCGGAATGTATTGAGAGAAGTGCTCCAAAATATCGGGTAATTTCCAAATTTGATCGCTTGTGTTGACACGCATGCGCTCCTCGCCATTGACGGAGCATGTCATCCACAAATTGTAGGGATCGGGAATTTCATCCATGGTGATAATTTCAGGGCCGAGAGGACCAAACCCAGGAATATTTTTGGCGGTCCAAAAGCGAGAGCCTGAAGCTACTTCGCGTTGTTGAAGATCTCTGCAGGTCAGGTCATTCAAAATTGTGACGCCGGCAACGTAGTTAAATGCATCAGCTTTTTTGACGCCCAAAGCACGCTTGCCCATCACAAATACAAGCTCTGGCTCGTAGTCTAGGCGCACAATGCCATCAGGCTTCTTGACCTCTGCTTGATGGCCTACTAGACATGAATTCAATTTGATGAAGCCTGTGGGTTCTTGTGGAATCTCTTTGATCAAATCTGTTCGCTGAAGTTCTTCTAAGTGCTTGCGGTAGTTTTTGCCTACGCATAAAAATTTGTCTGCATCCACGATGGGTGGCAGGTAGCTGATCGAGGTTTTGTCCAACCAGGCACTGCGAAATTGAGTCGCATCGTTCAATGCTTTTGAATTTAAATTGCGCACACGCGCCATGCCCTCTGGGCCTGAGGCCAGCAAGATTTTCATGCTGCTGGGTATGCCTACTTCACCTGCAATCTTGGCTGCTTCTTTGAGATTCAGTATTTTTTCTTGGGTTCGAACACCTATTAAAGGCTCGGAGTTGTTGTGTGTAAACGTAAGAAGTCGCATGAAATGAGGCCTTGAAACTAATGTTAATAGATGGCGAATGAGAGCTTATGCATGCCCACTTTGATTTGAGTTGTGCGTTGCAGCCAATCCCTCAAGTGCAAGTCCATAGCCATGCAAATCTAGAATTTTCTTTTTCAACTCTTGGGTTGCCAAAACCCTAGAGTAGCGTCTGAGCAACGGACTTCTCATTTTGAGATATCGAGCAAGCTCCCATGCTCTTGGCAGTAAATTTTCCAAAGGCAATACTTCATTGACCAATCCCACTTCTTTGGCTTCTTGCGCATTGATGGTTTGGCCTGTCAATAGAAAATATCGTCCTCTATTGGTGCCCATCAAATGAGGAAACACAATGTGCACGCCATCACCGGGTACCAGTCCGCCCCAAAAATGGGCTGAGTCTTGAAATGTTGCAGTGTCTGCTGCTAAAACAATATCGGAAAGCAATGGAATCTCGGCATGTCGAAGTGTTGGACCATTGATTGCAGCGATGATGGGTACTTCAATGTTCAAAAGATTGAGCAGCAAATGCTTACCTTCGAAGTAAATTTTGTCCCATTCCATGGCTGTCACTGGATGACTCACATGGTTGTGTCCATTAGGGCCAAGGGCAGGCCCGCTAAATGCAGCGCCCGTGCCAGTCAGAATAATGACTTCATTTTCATAATCTTGGCCAATCTCATGAAAGGCTTTTGTGAGTTCACCGTGCGGCAATAAACTCCAGTGAAGCGGACCGCCGTTGGTATGCAATTTGACTTCAAGGATGCCGTCAGTTCGGCTCATTTGAATTGTTTGATATTTGTTTGCGTAATCTTCTAATTTCAACATGTGAACCTTCGTACAAATTGGCAGCCACTGTCTCTTCACGTACAAGTGTTAATTGCGGAGTCAACTGGTTTGAATGATCCGAGTTGATTCCAAGCGTCATTTTTTAAACAAGCCTGTGCTAGAAATTAGTCCATTTTTGCACCAGACTTCACGATCACTTGCTCCCATTTGTCAATTTCGGCTTTGACAAATGATTTGAACTCTTCTGGGCTGTTGCCTACAGGTTCAGCACCTTGAGCTTCCATTTTGTCTTTGATGTCTTGCGACTGCAGGGCTTTGATGGAGGCGTTGTAAAGCGCAGCGACGATGTGTGGCGGTGTTTTGGCGGGAGCAAATAAGCCATTCCAACTCGACACCTCGAAGTCTGTCAAGCCAGCCTCTGCCATGGTGGGCACGTTGGGCAGTGTGGCCATGCGCTTTTTGCTGGCTACTGCCAACACATTGAGTTTGCCGCTTTTCAAGTGTGGGATGGCTGACAATGCAGTTTGAAAACTCATTTGAACTTGACCCCCTATGAGGTCTGCAATGGCCGGTGCCGCACCTTTGTAGGGCACGTGTATCAAATCGATATTGGCACGCATTTTCAAAAGTTCACCCGCCAGATGGGGTGAACCGCCGTTGCCACTGGAGGAAAATGCAAATTTGCCGGGATTTTGTTTGGCGACAGCAATGAATTCTTTGAGATTTTTGGCTGGCACAGAGGGGTGGAGTGTCAGAACCGAAGGCGCGGTCATCAACTGCGTGATGTGCACAAAGTCACGCATGGTGTCGTATCCCATGTTTTTGTAGGCAGTCATGTTGGTGGCGTTGGCAATGGTGCCCAAAAGCAGGGTGTAGCCATCGGGAGTGCTTTTAGCGACAAATTCAGAGGCAATGTTGCTGCTGGCACCGGCACGGTTTTCAACCACCACCGGTTGTCCCAGCGTTTCTTGTAATTTGATAGCAATGCTTCGCGCCACAATGTCGGTTGCACCTCCCGGCGCATAACCTACCAACAAGCGAATAGGTTTCACAGGGTAGGCTTGATCTTGCGCATAGCTTGTGAATGAAATGAGGGAAATAATGACAGCTAAAAATCGTTTCATAGGAAGCCTTTGATTGCCGATACAAATAAAGCCTGAAGTGTAGGGACAGTTGCCTGAGTCTAGCAAGACCAAGGCATTGGTGTTGTCCCTATGTGAGAATTAGGCACGTATTGGATCATTATGATGGCTTTCAAAATGAAACGCCTTATCGGGCATTGAGTTGATGTGCTTACACCCGCAGTCGATTGGAGAAAAGCAAAGTCTTATGAGCCCCTCTATTCAAACCCATATTGAAAAACCGCGTGCATGGTTGCCGCCAGAGCTTCACAAAGATTTTTCATGGATTCACCATCTTCATCGTGAGGCTATCCATGAAATTGAAGAGGCGCTGCAACATGCCAAAGCGACTCAAAAAACTTGGTTGGAAATGACAGCCAACGACTTTCCATTAAAGCGCCATGCCAAGCAGGCCATTGACCAAGCCTTTGCAGTGACGCAAACTGGTTATGGCATGTGCTTACTTAAAGGTTTTCCGGTTGAACGATGGTCTGTAGAAGATGCGCGCTTGGCTCATTGGGGCATTGGCTTGAACGTGGGCGTGGCCAGAACTCAAAACCGGGCCAGTCAGGTGATGAACGATGTTCGTGACGAAGGCGGAAGCTACAAAGTAAAAAACGGACGGGGGTACAACACCAATGCGGGCTTAGATTTCCATGTTGACTCTTGTGATGTAGTCGCCTTACTTTGTTTGCAAACTGCCAAGTCAGGTGGCACGAGCAAAGTGACCAGCTCCATTGCCGTAGTCAATGAAGTGAAACGCCTGAGACCCGATCTTATTCCTGTCATGAAGCAGCCGTTTTATTACAGCTACCAGGGTACCAATGACGCGACACAGCCACCTTTTTACAAGTGCCCTATTTTGGGGGATGACCCTGAATTCTTTTCATTCAGAGCCAACCGAAAAAATGTCACAGCGGCCCAACTCGATTTTCCAGAAGTACCACGTTTGGACCAGAAACAAATTGAGTTGTTAGACCTTTTGGACGAACTGTTGCCTGACGACAAGTTTTGTTATTCCATGCAATTAGATCGTGGCGATATGCAGTTGTTGAATAATTATGTGGTCATTCATTCACGCACCAATTTTGAAGACCACGACGAGCCAGCGCTAAAGCGTCATTTGTTGCGTCTTTGGTTGAGTATTCCGCAAGCTCAGCCCCTGCCATCACTCTGGAAAGAGTACTTTGGCGCGATTGAGGCCAGATCAGTGCGGGGCGGTGTAAGAGGTAGCCAAATGACCGAGGCGTTTTTGGCTTATGAGCGACGCCAGGCTGCCAATTTGGGTATGACTCTGATGCAGCCCATCAAGTTGCAAAGCAAGCTTGATTAGGCACCCTGTTCAATGACATGTTGAACAGGGCTGCCAATGGCTCAGTCGGTCATTAAGCCGCAGGCATTCACCCCAGCTTTGCAAATGATCTCGTCTTCGTCACCAGTACCACCGCTGGCGCCAACAGAACCAAGCACCTGTCCAGAAGCGTCTTTGATCAAGACAGCACCCGGTTGAGGTAAAAATTTTCCTTCTGCCGTAGCCGCCAAACTCACAAAAAAGTTGGGATTGTCTTTTGCACGTTCAGCCAATACGCGGCTCGAAGAACCCATGCCAACAGCGCCCCAGGCCTTAGCGCGCGCAATGTCAAAGCGAAACATGCTGGCTCCGTCTTCGCGGCCAAAAGCCATTAACTGGCCAGATGAATCCAATACAGCAATGCCCATGGGCTTGTAGTTGGCTGCGCGAGCCGCTGAACGAGCGCCCTGAATGATTTGATTGGCTTGATCGAGTGTGAGTTGGCTCAAAGTGGTCTCCTAATGATTGGGTACTGTGCGAAGTTAATGTGAGGTGTTTGAGATGCTCATCGCAAGCTTGCTCACGGCATATTTTGGATGAGAAAAGTACGAGATAGAGCCGCTACTTTACTTTAGGAATAATACTGGTTTGTGGCGGCATTAAAAAGTCAAAGTCTGCGCCTTTGTCGGCTTGCAAAACGCTGTCTAAAAATAACTTTTGATAGCCACGCTCGGCTGTGGGTGTTTTGACGGGTTGGGCGGCTTGTCTGCGCGCCAACTCTTGGTCGGAGATCAAGAGACTTAACTCTCTGTGGGCCACACTCAGGCGAATGCGATCGCCATTTTGAACATAAGCCAAAGGACCACCCAAGGCCGATTCAGGGGTGACGTGCAACACGATGGTGCCAAAGGCTGTGCCGCTCATTCGACCATCAGAAATTCGAACAATGTCTTTGCAACCTGCCTTGGCCAGTTTTTTGGGAATGGGCATGTAGCCCGCTTCTGGCATGGCCGCACCTTTAGGGCCGATGTGTTTCAAAACCAAAATATCGTCCATGGTGACGTCAAGCTCATCTGAGTCAATTCGCAAGGCCATGTCTTGTAAATTTTCAAAGACCACTGCACGGCCTTCGTGCTCCATGAGTTTGGCGCTGGCAGCCGATTGTTTGATGATGGCGCCACCGGGCGCTAAGTTGCCCTTCAAGACCGCAATGCCACCTTCTTTGTAAATGGGGTTGGCTCTGGTCTTGACCACATCTTGTTTAAACCCAGGGCCTGCCGCTTCTATCCATTCTCCCAAGGTGTGACCTGTGATGGTCAAGGCATCTAAGTGAAGCAGGGGTTTGAGCTCGCGCAGCAAGGTGGCCATGCCGCCTGCATGGTGAAAATCTTCCATGTAAAACTGACCCGATGGCTTGAGGTCTAACAACACAGGCGTGTCTCGGCCCATGCGATCTAGGGCTTGCAAATCCATCTCAAAACCCATGCGACCCGCAATGGCTGTGAGGTGAATGATGGCATTGGTAGAGCCGCCAATGGCCAGCAAGACGCGCATGGCATTTTCAAAAGACTTTTCGGTGAGTATCTTGTCGATGCTTAAGCCTTTTCTGGCTATTTCAACGGCAATGCGACCACTTTCTTCTGCAACGCGAATACGATCTGCAGTCACAGCGGGTGGTGATGCACCTCCAGGTACAGTGATGCCCAATGCTTCAGCAATGCAGGCCATGGTGCTTGCTGTCCCCATCACTGAGCAGGTGCCCACGCTTGCAACCAACTGAGTGTTGACTTGGTGAATCTCGGCTTGGTCAATTTCTTCGGCTCTGAATTTACCCCAGTAACGCCTGCAGTCAGTGCATGCACCTACGCGTTCTCCGCGGTGCGAGCCTGTGAGCATTGAGCCCGTAATGAGTTGCACGGTGGGCAGCCCTGCAGAGGCTGCACCCATGAGTTGGGCAGGCACGGTTTTATCGCAGCCGCCAATTAAAACCACGGCATCCATAGGTTGAGCGCGCAACAATTCTTCTGTGTCCATGGACATGAGATTGCGCAAAAACATGCTGTTGGGCTTTGTAAAACTTTCGTGAATCGACATGGTTGGAAAAACCATGGGCAAGCCACCTGCCAACATCACGCCTCGCTCTATCGCTTCAATAAGTTGAGGGGCATTGCCGTGGCAAGGGTTGTAGGCACTTCCCGTGTTGGCTATACCAATGACAGGGCGATCTAACGCGCTGTCGCTGTAGCCCGCACCTTTGATAAAGGCTTTGCGTAAAAAGAGTGAAAACCCCGTATCGCCATATTGCGTTAGGCCCTTTGACATGCCTTCTGTCTGGGTGTCCTGCTTGTTTGACATCGAATCGAATTCCTAAAGAGACTTTCTAAATAGACTTGAGCTTCGCTTGCCTTAACCACTGCACCACAATCACTGAAGCCAGACCCGCAAATCCAGCCATGTCACTCATGGTAGAGGGATAAGTGAGGGCAACGCCCGATGCAATCAAGACCCATCTTTCAACAAAGTTTGTTTTCAAGATAAACCAGTTTTGCAGGCCGCCTGCCAAAGCCACAATGCCTGCTGAAGCCGTGAACACAATCCAGCCAATATCGGTCCAATTGGCATTGGCCAAGTTTTTCATGTTGCCATTTAAAAGCAACGCAACACCAGCAGGGTCTAGGACAAATATAAACGGAACCAAAATGGCAGGCGCTACGTATTTCCAACTTTGGAATGTTGTTTTGTAGGGATCGCCTTTGCAAATGGCAGCGGCAGCAAAAGGCGACAAAGCCGTGGGCGGTGAGACCTCGGAGAGCACGGCGTAGTAAAAAATAAACATGTGCGCCGCATAGTCAGGTACCCCCAACTTGATCATGGCAGGTGCTGCAATGACGGCACAAATGATGTAAGACGCCGTAACAGGCACTGCCAAGCCCACAATCCAAACCACAAGGCCTGTGAACAAGGCGGTTAAAAACAATGAACCGTCTGCGTAGTCAAGCACGATGGCGCTGAACTTCAAGCCCAGCCCCGTTAAGACCACGACACCCACAATGAGGCCTGCGCCTGCGCATGTAGCGGCAATGGAAAGCACTTGTGTAAAACCGCCCGACAGGGCTTCAGTGAATTTTGATCTGTAGAGACTTTGCCAAAAAGGTGCCTTGCCTAAAAAGGCATCATAAGAAATCATGGCCGAGTCGGAGCGCAAGAAACTTGTGAACAGTGAAGCTACAGTGGCCCAAAACACCGACATGCTGGGCGAGAAGCCCATGAGCATGAACACCACAATAGAGATGAGTGAAAAGAAATGAAACCAATACCGCTTGGTTAAAACCCACGCACTTTCAATGCTTTCTATCTTTTGCTCGCTCATGTTGTATTTGCGTGCGTCAATGGTGACCATGACGTACAAGCCCAAATAGAACAAGAAGGTAGGCACGGTGGCCATGAGCAACACATCAAGATAGGAGATCTTTAAAAACTCCGCAATGAGAAATGCTGCTGCGCCCAAGACGGGCGGCGAAATAATGGCCCCCAAGCCGCCTGCAGCCAACAAGCCGCCGGCTGCATTTTTTTCATAACCCGCTTTGGCAAGCATGTTGTGCGCCACTGCGCCGACCGTGACTGTGGTGGCTACACCAGAACCAGATGGGCCGCCCAGTAAAAAAGAAGACAACACCACTGTCTTGCCCACATTGGATGTTTTGCCACCCATGATGGAGAAGGAGAAGTCAATGAAAAACTTGCCAGCGCCACTGAACTGCAAAAATGCACCAAAGATGGTGAACAAAATAATGAGCGTAGAAGAGACGTCAATGGCTGTTCCAAAGATGCCCTCTAAGGTCATGTACATAAAACCCACCAAGCGCGAAAGCTCGTAGCCTTTGTGCGTCCAAGGTGCAGGTAAATAATTGCCAAACAAGGCGTAAAGTAAAAATGAAACAGTCACTGTCAACAGAACCCAACCATTGGTTCTGCGCAGAGCTTCCAAAATAAGCAAAATTAAAATGCTGCCAAAAACAATGTCAATGGTGAGGGGGAATGTGTTGCGATCAGAAAAATCATCGCCGCCCATGACGGCGTAAACCAAGGTGGCAACCGCCAAAATGGCAAAGCCAACGTCCCACGCCATCAGCCTGTTTTTAAAGCGAGCAGCAATGGGAAATGTTAAAAAGATAAAGACCAA
>CAJCDH010000111.1 GCA_903961095.1 uncultured Burkholderiales bacterium
AGATTCGAACTCACGGGCCCTTTCGAGCCGCCGGTTTTCAAGACCGGTGCAATCGACCACTCTGCCACACTTCCTGCGGGTGGAATTGTAACCTCGTTCTAAGTCTAAAAATGAGAGTGCTGGGTGGTGCGGCCTAAATTAATGTTGATCTGACCCCCATTTAATTGACGAGCATGCCTTGGGTTTCGATGTAGGCGATGACTTCGTCTAGGCCGGTTTGGGTTTTGAGGTTGGTCATGACGAAGGGTTTGAGGCCTTTGGCAGTGGTGCGCATGCGGGTGGTGTCGGCGTGCATGATGCAGAGGTCGGCGCCCACGTAAGGGGCGAGGTCAGTTTTGTTGATGACAAAGAGGTCGCTTTTGGTAATGCCGGGGCCGCCTTTTCGGGGAATTTTTTCACCGGCAGCGACATCGATGACATAAATGGTGAGATCTGAAAGCTCGGGGCTGAATGTGGCGGCTAAGTTGTCGCCGCCACTTTCTACAAACACCACATCGGCGTTGGGAAATTTTTCTAGCATGCGGTCTATGGCTTCTAGGTTGATGGAGGCGTCTTCGCGAATGGCGGTGTGGGGGCAGCCGCCGGTTTCAACGCCCATGATGCGTTCTGCTTCAAGTGCACCACTGACAGTCAGCAAGCGTTGGTCTTCTTTGGTGTAGATGTCGTTGGTAATGGCCACCAAGTCCCATTTTTGGCGCATGCTTTTGCAGAGCATTTCAAGCAGGGTGGTTTTGCCAGAGCCCACAGGGCCGCCAATGCCCACGCGAAGGGGGGGCAGTTTTTTGGTTCGATTGGGAATGTGGTGAAGAGCGGTCATGATCTAAACAGTCTAGAGTATTGGGTTTCGTGCCTGGCAGACATGACTGCCAGCATGGGACAAAAAGCTTGGCGATCTTCATCGCTTAAGGCCATGGCGTGTTGCACCGCTTCAGGAATTTCTTGAGCCAGCCTAGCGAGTATTTTTTGACCTGAGATCTGCCCTAAGGGGACAGCTTTGAGGGCCGCTTGCGTCATGTTTTCGGCCCAGCCAAAGGCGTAGGCTTGGAGGGCATTTTCAAGCGGCGCATTGGCCAATGACAAAGCCAAGGACATAGCGATGGGGTAGGTGGGGCGCAGTTGACTGCACAGCGCAAGGGCTTCGGTTGTGGCCTTGTTTTGAATGCGCAACCAGTCTAGAAGCGAGCGGCCCATCTGCTCTGTTTGCAATCGCATCTCTTGGGTTTCACGTGTTGCGTGAACCCATGCGCTGAGATCTTTGAGTCTGGCCTTGTTCAAAGCTTGCCACGCAGGAATAGCTTGTGCCATGAGCGCCATGTCGCCTCGTGATTGTGACAAGTGGAGTTGATCAGCCAGCCAATTTGCGCATGAAGATTCATCGTGCACATGCTCGTGATCGATGGCCGCTTCTAGGGCTTCAGAATAGGAAAAGCCACCCACAGGCAATGCAGGTGACGCCAACCAAATGAGTTGAAGCAGCTCAGTGCTCATGTGAGTGACCTGAACCGCCATGGTGCGAGCCATAGGCACCCCCTTCAGGTTCAAAGGCCTCGTCTACCGTGTTGACGATCAAGTGCATAGACCGCATTAGCTCTGCCAACACTGAATCGGGTTCAATTTTGAGGTGATCTGGTTTGAGTTCAATGGGCACATGTCGGTTACCCAAGTGATAGGCCGCACGGGTAAGGTCGAAAGGGGTGCCGTGTTGAGGGCACGTTGTAATGCGCAGCAAGGCTTGCGGTGCAGCGACAACGCGCACCAAGCTTCCGTCTTCTGCCACCAACACATCACCACCGCGTACCACATGACCGCGTTGCAAAAACACAGACAATACACGGCCCGATGAGTCTTCAACTTGGAAGCGGCTTTTTTGCCGCACGTCCCAATCTAAAGAAACAGAAGGGGCGCGTTTGATCAAGGCTTGGGCCAAACCTTGTCCACTAGAAATTAATTTAGAGCAAGTGAGCATTCAAGCATTCAAAGAAAAACCAAGCACGTCATTGGCCAAGGGTTAGAACAAAAAGTACCGTTGTGTCATGGGTAAACTCACTGCGGGCTCGCAAGTGAGCAACATGCCGTCGGCACGCACTTCATAAGTTTGAGCATCTACTTCCATCTTGGGTGTGTAGTCATTGAGAAGCATATGGCGTTTGCCCACGCCTCGAATGCCTTTGACCGCAGAGAGTGTTTTTTGCAAACCATATTTCTGACCAATGCCCGCAGCAAGACCTGCTTGCGACACAAAGCTTAGCGAGCCACGCGCCAAGGCACCGCCATAGCTGCCAAACATGGGACGATAGTGCACTGGTTGTGGCGTTGGAATGGAGGCATTGGGGTCGCCCATGGCCGCCATGGCAATAAAGCCGCCTTTCATGATGATGGCGGGTTTGACGCCAAAGAAGGCGGGTTTCCAAATGACCAAGTCAGCCCACTTGCCAGCTTCAATGCTACCTACTTCATGGCTGATGCCGTGCGCAATGGCTGGGTTGATGGCGAGTTTGGCCATGTAGCGCTTCACGCGTGCGTTGTCGTGACGTTCTGTATCGCCTGGCAGTTTGCCACGTTGAACTTTCATTTTGTGCGCAGTTTGCCAGCAACGCAAAATAACTTCGCCCACTCGGCCCATGGCTTGGCTGTCTGAGCTGAACATGCTGATGGCGCCCAAGTCATGCAAGATGTCTTCGGCAGCAATGGTTTCTTTGCGGATGCGGCTTTCTGCAAACGCCAAGTCTTCTGCAATGGAAGGATCTAGGTGGTGGCAAACCATCAGCATGTCGACGTGTTCGTCAAGGGTGTTGATGGTGTAAGGGCGAGTGGGGTTGGTAGAGGAGGGCAGTACGTTGGCTTCGCCCACTACTTTCAAAATGTCGGGGGCATGACCGCCACCTGCACCTTCCGTGTGAAAGGTGTGAATGGTGCGGCCTTTGAATGCAGCCACGGTGTCTTCTACAAAACCTGATTCATTCAAGGTGTCGGTGTGGATGGCGATTTGCACATCGGTTTCTTCGGCCACGTTCAAGCAATTGTCAATGGCAGCCGGAGTGGTGCCCCAGTCTTCGTGGAGTTTGAGGCCAATCACGCCAGCTGAGATTTGTTCGTGCAGCGCAGCCGGCAATGCGGCATTGCCTTTGCCCAAAAAACCCAAGTTCATGGGAAACGCATCGGCTGCTTGCAGCATGCGCTCAATGTTGTTCGGGCCAGGCGTGCAAGTGGTGGCAAAGGTGCCAGTTGCAGGCCCGGTGCCACCACCCAGCATGGTCGTGATGCCACTGGACAATGCTTCTTCTATTTGCTGAGGTGCAATGAAGTGAATGTGTGTGTCAATGCCGCCCGCCGTCACGATCATGCCTTCGCAGCTGATAATTTCTGTACCGGGCCCAATGATGATGTCAACGCCTGGTTGGGTGTCGGGGTTGCCCGCTTTGCCAATGGCCGCAATGCGATTGCCTTTGAGGCCGATGTCGGCCTTCACAATGCCCCAGTGGTCAATGATGAGGGCATTGGTGAGCACGCAATCCATGGCCCCTTCTGCGTTGGTGCGCTGCGATTGCGACATGCCATCGCGAATGGTTTTGCCGCCACCAAATTTCACTTCTTCGCCGTAGCCGTCGGCTTGCAAAGTGAAGTCTTTTTCTACCTCAACAATCAAGTCAGTGTCGGCCAAGCGAACACGGTCACCCACAGTGGGGCCAAACATTTCGGCATAAGCGCGTTTGTTGATGTGGGCCATGTTAAGAAACTTTCTTGGAAGGCGCGTCAAGTGCGCCGTTGGTCAGTGCTCTAAAGCCGTAGATCATGCGGTCGCCAGCGTAGTCGACCAATTCAACGGTACGTTGTTGGCCGGGTTCAAATCGAACGGCTGTGCCTGAAGCCAGGTTGAGCCGCATGCCATGCGCTGCAGCTCTGTCAAAGCTTAGGCCGCCATTGGTTTCAGCAAAGTGATAGTGGGAGCCCACTTGAATAGGCCGGTCGCTGGTGTTTTGAACCACCAGGGTGCAGGTTCGTCTGTCAACATTGAGTTCGTGTTGACCTTCGTCAATGAGGAGTTCGCCAGGTGTCATGAACTGGCTTTCAAACTTGAGTGAACCAATAAACAAAAGCAAAGATGCAGGCCGTGCACAGCGATCCCAAAATCAATGCGCGAGCTTGGCTTAAATTGCCTTTGATGTATTGCGCAATGCCCATGCCGCCAAAGTTGACAAAAGCAAGGGCGGCAATGAAGCCAATGGCATAGCTCATGTAGTCGGAGGTATGCGCGCCGAGTCCATGAGGCTCACCATGGCCTGCATGTGCGAAAGCCAGATTTGCGCCGCTAGTGGCCATAGTGATGGCAATGAGTTTGAGAATTTGATTTGTTTTTGTATGCATCGGGCACTCCAAGTATGAAAGGACAAGAGGTTAATGAGAGCGTTAAACAATGGGTTGATGAACGGTCACCAGCTTGGTGCCATCAGGAAAGGTGGCTTCCACCTGAATATCGGGAATCATTTCGGCAATACCATCCATGACGTCTGCGCGTGTAAGTAGGCTGCGACCTTCGCTCATCAGCTGTGCAACTGTTTTTCCGTCTCGCGCGCCTTCCATGACGGCTGCGCTGATAAAGGCCACGGCTTCAGGGTAATTGAGTTTGAGACCGCGCGCTTTTCTGCGTTCGGCCACGAGGCCAGCGGTGAAGATGAGCAATTTGTCTTTTTCGCGAGGTGTGAGTTCCATGGTGCACTCTAAAGAAAATGAGATTCAAGCTTACCTCAAGCAACATGCATGCCCCAAGAAATTTAGGCCCCCAAGGCTTGCACCACAACTGTGCAAGTTGTTTTTGGTGCCATTTTTATGGCAATGCACAAATTTGGCTCATAGGCAGTGCGGCCGCGTGCACGATTTATGAAAATTCTAGTTTGTTTGACTTATCGGGTGACATGACTTTTTTTGATCCTCCCTCTGACAACTAGGAAAAACCAATGGGTTGGCATAGCCCTTGCAATGAGGCACTCAGCGTTGCAGATCTTCGCTTGTTTACCAACCTTCCTTAATTCGATTGGAGTGCTCTTATGTTGAATCGTCGTGGCAATCTCAAAGCCTTGGCCCTAGCTTCTGCCCTGGTGGCAGGCAGCTTGTCTTTCTCAGTACAAGCCCAAACTTCTAACACCATTAAGGTGGGTATTTTGCACAGCCTGTCTGGCACCATGGCCATTTCTGAAACCGTGTTGAAAGACACCGTGCTCATGGCCATCGATGAAATCAACGCCAAGGGCGGCGTGTTGGGTAAAAAGTTGGAGCCCGTGGTGGTTGACCCAGCTTCCAACTGGCCTTTGTTTGCTGAAAAAACAAAGCAACTTTTAGGTCAAGACAAAGTTTCCGTCATCTTCGGTTGCTGGACCTCTGTGTCACGCAAATCTGTCTTGCCAGTGGTTGAAGAAATGAATGGTTTGTTGTTCTACCCCGTGCAATATGAAGGTGAAGAGCTGTCTAAGAATGTGTTCTACACAGGTGCCGCGCCTAACCAGCAGGCCATTCCTGCTGTTGACTATTTGATGAGCAAAGACGGTGGCTCTGCCAAGCGTTGGGTGTTGCTTGGAACCGACTATGTGTATCCACGTACGACCAACAAAATTTTGCGCGCTTACTTAAAGAGCAAAGGCGTGAAAGATTCTGACATTGATGAAAAATACACACCCTTTGGCCATTCAGACTATCAAACGATTGTGGCGGATGTGAAGAAATTTTCAGCTGGCGGAAAAACTGCTGTGGTGTCCACCATCAACGGTGACTCCAATGTGCCTTTCTACAAAGAGTTGGGCAATGCGGGTTTGAAAGCCAAGGACGTCCCAGTGGTTGCTTTCTCTGTGGGTGAAGAAGAACTCCGCGGTGTGGACACCAAGCCATTGGTCGGTCACTTGGCTGCTTGGAACTACTTCATGAGCATCAAGAACCCTGCCAACGATGAGTTCACGAAAAAGTGGGGCGCTTATGCCAAGGCCAAGAACATTGCAGGTCACAAAGACAAGCCTTTGACCAACGACCCAATGGAAGCTACCTACATTGGTATCAACATGTGGAAACAGGCTGTTGAGAAGGCCAAGTCTACTGATACAGACAAAGTGATTGCGGCCATGGCAGGTCAAACCTTCACAGCACCAAGTGGCATCACATCCAAAATGGATGAGAAAAACCACCACTTGCACAAGTCTGTGTTCATTGGCGAGATCAAGGCTGACGGTCAATTTAACGTGGTTTGGAAAACACCAGGTCCTGTGAAAGCCAAGCCATGGAGCCCCTACATTCCTGGCAATGACAAGAAGCCTGACGAACCCGCTAAGAAGTAATTTGTGAAGATCGTCCTAGAGGAAGGACGGCTTCGTCCTTCCTCTTTTTTTTGTAATCTGCAAAGACGAAACATGATTCGATTTAGAACTTGGCCAGTGATTTTTTTACTGGTTTCATTCATGGCAACGGCATTTTTGGCGAGTCCTGCAAATGCAATGAGTCTTGCAGAATTGAAGGGATTGGTTGAAGGCGACACCGATCAAAGAATTGAAGTCTTGAACCGTGTGGTTGCGCAAGGCGATGAAAAGACTTTGGTATTTTTGCAAGCTTTGTCTGACGATGCCGTCAAAATTGCAGGCGACCAAATTTGGATTGTGCGTGACAGCTTCGGTGCTGGTAAAGCGCTAGATCCTCTCACAGGCCAGAAACAAGATTTGCCTGCAGATGCTCAAGATGTGGTGAGCAACAACCGATTTCGCAGTGAAATTGAAACAGCCTTAGCGGCTTTGAAGTTGTTCAGCAGCGAAGTGAAGATGCGTCAGCAAGCTGTCAAAGCTTTGCTCAAAGAACCTGACGCGAGCAAGTTGCCCATTCTGAACAAGGCGCTGGCGCAAGAGCAAGACGCCCAGATTTTAAATTTACTTCAATTGGCCAAAGCTGCCGCTCAACTGGGCGATGCCGATGTGGCTGTTCGCTTAGAAGCTGCTCAGCGCTTGGCTCAAAGCCAAACGCCTGAAACACAACTTCTTTTGAATGAGCGTTTGGCAGAAGAAACAGACGCGCAAGTTAAAGCACAGCTTCGAAAATCATTGTCAGCCATCAAGGGTGCTTTGAAAACAGGCGAACGATTAGGTGCCTTGTTCACGGGTGTGAGCTTGGGTTCTATCTTGTTGCTGGTGGCACTCGGCTTGGCCATCACCTATGGCCTCATGGGTGTGATCAACATGGCCCATGGCGAACTCATGATGATTGGTGCCTACGCCACTTATGTGGTGCAGGTCTTGTTTCGTCAGTATTTGCCGGCCTATTTTGATGCCTATTTGTTGTTGGCTGTGCCTTTGTCATTCCTGGCATCTGCCTTGGTAGGTGCATTTTTAGAGCGCACGGTCTTGCGCTTTTTGTACGGCAGACCGCTGGAGTCCTTGTTGGCAACATGGGGCATTAGTTTGATTTTGATGCAGGCCGTTCGCTCCTTATTTGGCGCACAAAACGTAGGCGTTGAAAACCCAGCTTGGATGAGCGGTGGTATTCAGGTGCTTTCCAATTTAAGCTTGCCTTACAACCGCTTGGTGATTATTGGATTTGCCGCAGCAGTGTTGCTGGCCATGACCTTGGTCATTGGCAAAACACGCTTGGGTTTGTTTGTTCGAGGTGTGACGCAAAACAGGCCCATGGCTTCGTGCATGGGAGTCAATACCGCCCGCATTGATACCTATGCATTTGCATTGGGCTCTGGCATCGCAGGTTTGGCAGGATGCGCCCTCAGTCAAGTTGGTAACGTGGGCCCTGATTTAGGTCAGAGCTACATTGTCGACGCGTTCATGGTGGTTGTGTTGGGTGGCGTGGGCCAGTTGGCCGGCACTGTCTATGCCGCACTCGGACTTGGCTTGGTTAACAAATTGTTAGAAGGCGTGACGGGTGCTGTGCTTGCCAAAATTTGCGTTCTGGTGTTCATCATCATCTACATCCAAAAACGTCCTCAAGGCATTTTTGCCATGAAGGGTCGGAGCGCGGAGGCTTGAGATGAAAACCTTGAACCATTCTAAAATTGAAATGCCTGGCCGTGAGCCATTGTTCACACGCAAGGGATGGACCGCATTCCTGGTTGCGCTTTTGTTCGTGTGCCTCTGCGTACCACTCATGAATTTGATGCTGCCTGAAGGTCACTGGTTGCACTTTAGCGACTACGCTGTCAGTTTGGTTGGCAAAATCATGTGCTATGCCATTTGCGCTTTGGCCATGGATTTGATCTGGGGCTACACCGGTATTTTGTCTTTAGGGCATGGCTTGTTTTTTGCCATTGGGGGCTACGTCATGGGCATGTACCTCATGCGCCAAATCGGCACCGACGGCAATTACAAAAGCAACTTGCCCGACTTCATGGTGTTTCTTGACTGGAAAGAACTGCCATGGCATTGGGCTTTGTCTGACAGTTTTATAGCCACCTTGTTGTTAATTGTGCTGGTACCTGCTGTGGTGTCGGGGGTGTTTGGTTACTTTGCTTTTCGTTCACGCATCAAGGGTGTTTACTTTTCCATCATCACGCAGGCCATGACCTTTGCGGCCATGTTGTTGTTCTTCCGAAATGAAACAGGCTTTGGTGGCAACAACGGCTTCACAGACTTCAAGCGCATTTTGGATTTGCCATTGGCCACGCCCAACATGCGAATGATCTTGTTTGTGTTGACAGGCTTGACCTTGCTCGGGTTCTTTGTGATGGCACGTTGGCTCATTCGCAGCAAGTTTGGCCGCGTGCTGCAAGCCATTCGCGATGCTGAGTCTCGCGTCATGTTCTCTGGCTACTCGCCGCTGCCGTACAAGCTAAGCATTTGGGTGATATCGGCCGTCATGTGTGGCGTGGCTGGGGCTTTGTATGTACCGCAAGTGGGCATCATTAATCCAGGAGAGATGAGCCCTGCCAACTCCATTGAAATTGCCGTGTGGGCAGCAGTAGGGGGTCGGGGCAGTTTGATTGGCCCAGTGGTGGGAGCGTTTTTGGTCAACGGTGCCAAGAGCTGGCTGACCGTCACTGCCCCCGAGTTTTGGTTGTATTTCTTAGGTGCCCTTTTCATTGCGGTAACCTTATCCCTGCCACAAGGTGTGGTGGGCCTGGTGCAACGCCTGAAGGGAGGTCGGTCATGACGCCTGAGCTGATGAAGCAGGGTGCGCAGCGTGTAGCGGCTCAAGGTGTCAGCGCCTACAAATCAAGTGCCACCGAATCGGGCGGACGTGATGCCAGTTATGGCCGCATTCACACGCCCGGTGAAGTCGATATCTCGCACGGCCGAATTTTGTATTTGGAAGATGTGAGTGTGAGCTTTGACGGCTTCAAAGCCATCAACAAACTTTCGCTTGACATTGCGCCCGGTGAGTTGCGCTGCATCATTGGTCCCAACGGTGCTGGTAAGACCACCATGATGGACATCATCACGGGAAAAACACGCCCAGACCAAGGCCAAGTGTTCTTTGGTAGCACCATCGATTTGCTGCGTCACAATGAGCCCGAAATTGCACAACTTGGCATTGGACGCAAGTTTCAAAAACCAACAGTGTTTGAGCAACTCAGCGTCTTTGAAAATTTGGAACTTGCACTCAAGACACCCAAAGGCGTGAAGGCATCCATGTTTTTCAAACTCGATTCAGTTCAATCAGATCGATTGGCGGAAGTGATTCATACCATCCACCTGGCTGACAGTGTGCTAACGCAAGCTGGCAATTTGAGCCATGGCCAGAAGCAATGGCTGGAAATTGGCATGTTGCTCATGCAAGACCCCAAACTCTTGTTGTTG
Source organism: uncultured Burkholderiales bacterium (assembly GCA_903961095.1). Lineage (GTDB taxonomy): Bacteria > Pseudomonadota > Gammaproteobacteria > Burkholderiales > Burkholderiaceae_C > Limnohabitans_A. Next base: position 9,771 of record CAJCDH010000111.1, read on the forward strand.
GACGAGCCTGTGGCCGGTATGACCGACCATGAAACAGAACGTACAGCTGAGTTGTTTTTAAGCCTCAAGGGCAAGCACTCCTTGATGGTGGTCGAGCACGACATGGGTTTTATTAAAATCATCTCTGACATCGTGACAGTGCTGTGCGA
>CAJCDH010000112.1 GCA_903961095.1 uncultured Burkholderiales bacterium
CCCGGCAGTGCTGGACTAGATTTGCGGGCATGCCTTGACGCTCCCGTGACTCTTCAACCCAATGCTTGGCAATTGATTTCGACGGGTCTCTCGGTTTATCTCAAAGATCCTGGCTTTGCGGCCATGCTGCTGCCTCGCTCTGGTTTAGGCCACAAGCATGGCATTGTGCTGGGCAACTTGGTCGGCTTGATTGACAGCGATTACCAAGGGCCTTTGATGGTGAGTTGTTGGAATCGGAGCCAAGAAGCTTTCACCGTTCAACCCATGGAGCGCATTGCACAAATGGTGATCGTCCCTGTGGTTCAAGCTCGGTTTAGGGTGGTCGCGGAGTTTGACGCACCCAGTGAGCGTGGTGAGGGCGGCTATGGCTCTACTGGCAAAGCTTGAAGCCTAGCGTGTTGATGGCCCACAGCAGGGCCATTGGTATTGCCCTTGCATGCTCAGTGCAACAAACCGCCCGCTGAGCCGGGCGTGTCGCCAATCTCAATTTTGAAAAACCCGGTGCCGCAGGTTCCAGCTTCTTGCTCAGCAGTTGTTGCCATGCGTACATGATTGACCTTGAGGTGGATTCGCAGTGCAATGCCCGAGAGGGGATGATTGCCGTCAAGCACAAGGTGTTCGGGATAAATTTCGGTGATGGTGTAAAGCACATTTCTCGGCGCTTCTGGGTTGCAGCCTGCGGGGAGTGCTGAGCCCTCAATGGTGAGGCCTTCTTCAATGTCTTTGGGGAAAAGCGCTTTGGGTTCTAGGAAAAGTAAGTTTTCGTCGAAATCGCCAAATGCATCTTCCGGCTCAAGGTGCAAATCGACTTGGGCACCCACAGAATGACCCTGAAGCGCCTCTTCAATTTTGGGTAGCAAATCGTGCCCCCCTAAATAGAAGGCAACCGGCTCTTCAAGCTCGTCTAACACTTCGCCCAAAGTATCTTTGAGCGTCCAGGTCAGTTCGACCACACATTGAGAAGTAATATCCATCTGAGAATTGTCGCAGTTTTGAAATCGTTTTTGAATTGAATGTGATGCAAAAAAATACACCCTTAAGCTTATTGGCTGGATTGAGCCCTGCTCAATTCATGAAGCGCCATTGGCAGAAAAAACCACTGCTTATCCGGCAAGCCATTCCCGACATGAAACCCTTGATCGAGCGTGCGGCCCTGCTGGACATGGTGGAAAGTGAAGAGGTGGAGTCGCGCCACATTGTTCGAAAAGGCGATCAATGGACCTTGAAAAAAGGCCCGATGAAGCGTCAAAGTTTACCTTCATTGAAAACACCAGATTGGACAGTGCTCATTCAAGGCGTCGATTTACACAACGATGCGGTGCATGCCCTGCTGCAGCAATTTCGCTTTGTGCCTGATGCCAGACTTGACGACTTGATGATCAGTTTTGCAACCGATGGTGGTGGCGTGGGGCCGCACTTTGACAGCTACGACGTGTTCTTGTTGCAAGTCCATGGCCAACGCAAGTGGCGAATGGGTCGGCAGAAAAAATTTGAGTTGCAGGAAGGTGTGCCGCTCAAAATTTTGAAAGAATTTAAGCCTGAGGCTGAGTTTTTACTGAACCCAGGTGACATGCTTTATCTACCCCCAGGCTATGCACACGATGGCATTGCAGTGGGGGAGTGCATGACCTACTCGATTGGCTTCAAGGTCCCTCGAAGGGCCGAATTGGCCAGCGAACTGTTCATGGGGCTATCCGAGGAAATGTCTGAAAAATCAGGGTCCAGTTTGGATGTGATTTATCAGGATCCCACACAAATGGCCGTAATTCGGGACGCTTCTATTCCTGCTGCTTTGCAAAAATTTGCAGAGCAGTCGGTGCTCAAAGCACTCAAAGACCCCCAAATTTTGAATTGTTTGTTGGGTGAAACATTGACCGAGCCAAAACCCAATGTATGGTTCGACCCTCCAAACCAAGATGACCTGGCCCAATGGACCTGGCCCTGCGGTGTTCGCCTTGATCGCAGAACCAAAATGCTCTTTGATGCCAGGCATATCTTTGTCAATGGTGAAAGTTTCAGAGCTTCTGGCCGGGACGCTAAGTTGCTACAAAAGTTGGCCAATGAAAAATTCCTATGCGCCAAAGATGCAGTGAATTTGAGTTCAAATGCAATGGATTTGATGCAGGCTTGGTGGGAAGAGGGTTGGTGGTATTCGGAAGTCTGAGTGGGGGTATAGAAGGGACAAGGGCAAAAAAGCTATAATTCGAGGCTGAACATCAAGAGCTCGAGTGCTTGTTGTTCTGTCAACTGGGTTTTAACGAACCCTGATGACAATTTCCCGGAAATTGTTTTTTCACTAACTTTAAGGATAATAATCATGAATAAGTCCCTCGTTTTGGCTGCTGTCATCGCTGCTGCTGCATTGGCTGCTTGCGGTAAAAAAGAAGAAGCTGCACCAGCACCAGCACCAGCACCAGCTGCTGCTCCAGCAGCACCAGCAGCGCCAGCCGCTGACGCGAAACCAGCTGACGCTGCAGCAGCGCCTGCTGCTCCCGCCGCTCCTGCTGCTCCAGCAGAAGCTCCTAAGAAGTAATTCTTGGCAGTCAAAGAAAAACCCCGCTCTGCGGGGTTTTTTTTCGACCAGAATTTTGAGTCTGGTAGGGGGCGGCTCTTATTTGATTTCGTCAGCCAGCAGTTTGATGATTTTGTCTGCGTTGGCAGAAGTTTCTGCAATACCGTCAGCGCCTTGCACTTGCACAGTTGAGACATCGCCCTTGCTGGTTACTGCAATGCGGTATTTGGCAAGAGTTGGAACAGCTTTGTCGCTCGTGAAAAGTTTGGCAAAGAAACCTGGTTCTTTGTTGGAGCCTGAAGGTGCATAACGCACAAAGAACACGCCTTGCGCACGATCGCGGTCTTCGACAGTGAAACCGGAGCGATCGATGGCCACGCCTACTCTTCGCCAAGCGCGGTCAAAACCGTCATTGATTTCAATCGCGGGCAAATTGTTTTGCTTGATGACTTTGACATCCGTTGGCATGCCTGTGATTGGGGTAGAAACGGCTGCGCTGCTTGTTGCGTTGCTTGAGGATGCGCTGGCTGATAGGCTCTGACCACCCAAGCGCAGCATGAGTCGGCGCAGGAATTCAATTTCCAATTCAGGGTCTGAGGCACGAGGTGTCCAAACTGTGGCATCTTTGGAGGTCGTGGTGTAAACCTCAGCCATGCCCCTGTGTGTGATGGTGATTTCAAGCCCATTGGCTGTTCGCTCTACACGAGTGCGAAAGCGATCACGCTCACCAGTTGAGTAGAGGGAGTCCAAAGCTTTGCCAATGGCTTTGCGAATGAAATCTTGTGGCAATTTGGCGCGATTTTCTGCCCAGTCTGTTTCCATGATGCCCAGTTGGGGCTGGTCGATGGTGAGAACAAAGCCATTGTCTTTCCAGAATTCGCGCAGGGGTTCCCAAACAGAATCGGCATTTTGCTGAATCACCAAATAACGCTGCGGACCTGTTCGTTCGATGCGCGCATTACCAGCTTGATTGCTGGCGATACCTGCATCGTTGGCCACTCGACCTGCCGGTCCTGATGTCGCTGCCATGCTTAATGCGCTGGTGGAGCCAGCCACCTGATAACGAGAGTCGCGTTTTAGTTGCGTGAGGTCTGGTGGTACTTCAAGCGTTGGAGCTTTGCTGGCACTCTTGTAATCAATTTTACTCTCCTCTAGCGTTGAGCAGCCTGACAAGAAGCAAGTGAGGGCGGCAGCACAAGCCAAAGTATTTAATTGACGAGCAGAAGGGGCAAATCGATTCACGGGGTTGTCCTTAAATGAGTCCGCTGGCACGCAACGCGGCTTCCACCACGGGTTCCTGAGATTTAGAAAGTTGGGTCATGGGCAGGCGCAATGTACCACCGCAAAGACCCATTCGTGCCATGGCCCACTTGACAGGTATGGGGTTGGCTTCTACAAATAAATTCTTGTGAACCGGCATTAATTTAAATTGAATTTCCATGGCTTTTTGAACATCACCTGCGATGGCTGCCACGCAAAGTTCATGCATCAAACGCGGCGCAATATTGGCGGACACACTGACGTTGCCTTTGCCGCCACACAACATGAGAGCCACAGCTGTTGGGTCATCGCCAGAGTAAACTGCAAATTCTTTGGGTAAATCGCGAATGAGCCATTGGGCACGTTCTATATTTCCAGTGGCTTCTTTGATGCCCACAATGCCTGGTACTTGCGCAAGTCTAAGCACTGTGTCGTGCTGCATGTCTGCCACACTTCTGCCAGGGACGTTGTACAAAATGATGGGTAAATTAGGGACCGCTTCTGCGATGGCTTTGAAGTGCTGATACAAGCCTTCTTGGGTGGGCTTGTTGTAATAGGGCACCACTTGCAATTGGCAATCGGCCCCCACGCTTTGGGCAAATTTGGCAAGGGAAATGGCTTCGGCAGTGGAGTTGGCACCGCAACCGGCCATGATAGGCACGCGCCCCTTGGCTTGCTCTACTGACACTCGAATAATTTCGCGGTGCTCTTCAACATTGACAGTAGGCGACTCACCCGTGGTACCCACCACGCCAATGCAATCTGTGCCTTCGGCAATGTGCCAATCGATCAGCTTTCGAAGGCTGGCGTAATCGACGGATCCGTCCTCCAACATGGGAGTGACCAAAGCGGGAATGCTGCCGGTAATGGGTTGAAATGGTTTCGTCATGGCGAATGAAGTGATCGACAAATGAGCATTCTAACGACTGCCAAGGCAAAACTGACGGGCCCGATCATTGACTTGGTGAACTGCCACGATTCTTTGAATAAATTTGGCGGGTTGCTCCCAATAGCCGTCTTCGTAGGCGATGACGCGAAGTGGGGCGAAAGTTTGAAGCAGCTCTCCGGGTTTGAGTAAGAAGTCTGGCCGTGAGGGTTTGCCAATTTTTTCGTGCCCGAGTGCAAAGGTTTCGTAGATCAAAA
>CAJCDH010000113.1 GCA_903961095.1 uncultured Burkholderiales bacterium
GGCTACCTACCTACACACCTGATGGGAGAAATGACACCTTGTTTATTTCCGCAGATTGATCGGCGATGTGATTCTTTTGCCAAGTGGTGGAAGATTGTTTCTGCTGGTCAAAGCTTTGAGTAGCAAGGCAAAGGGTAGCTTGCTCAGGCAGGTTGACGACATAGGCTTATTCCTACTTCTTCGATTATGGAAGACCGATGGGACTGTAATCCAGGGGCTAACTCATTCAGGGGCTTGTGACTTCGCCAATACGGCAATTGATATGCCAATATTTGAGAATCACTCGATTAAAAAAAATGTAGCGAAAGACTTCAAGTCAGCTTTTTGACACTCACAACTCGTCCTGGCTCAGAAAACAGTTTTTTTATCACACTATTTAAAACTTTATAATTACTTAATTTGTGATTTTATTCACTAAATTTGGAACAAATATTGCTTATAAATATTGAAGTCATCATTCTGACTAAAACCAAATGACGGTAATAAATACCAATATCAAAGCGTTGTACACACAATCCGCCCTAAGGGTAAGTGAGCGCGATAGTGTTGTTGCAATGCAGCAATTAGCTACTGGAAAGCGGATCAACTCCTCAAAGGATGATGCTGCTGGTTTAGCCATTGCCGCTCGGATGACACAAAACATTCTAGGCTTGGGTCAGTCCATCCGCAATGCGGGCGATGCCATCTCCATGATTCAAACGGCTGAGGGCGCAACCCAAGAGATCACGGTCATGCTGCAGCGCATGTCTGAGCTTGCCGTTCAGTCTGCCAACTCCACCTACTCCGCCGACCAGCGCAGCTACCTAGACCAAGAGTTCCTGCAGCTCAAGCAAGAGATTGTGCGTGACTCTGAGATGCACGAGTGGAACGGCTTTCCTATTCTGAACGGCAAGGCTGGCACGCCCGTGGGCTTGCCCACCACTGCCACCGCCACTCGCGCAGGTGTAGCCGCTACTGCCTCAGGCAAGGTCGAAGCGGGAGCTGTGGCGCAGGTCAGTCAAATATCCATCACCAGCCCACAAGATGTGGTGACCTCCACCCTTGCAGGAACGTATATTGAATTTGCCGATATGGGCACAGCCACTGAAACCTTGAGCATTCCCAATTACAACGGGTTTGACGGTGGTGCTGGTCCAGCGTCCGCTTCAGGCGCGATCAGTTTCCAAAATGGCATTCTTCAAAATGGCATTCTTCAAAAGAGCATTCTTTACCGGGGGGATGGCACCAATCCCATCGCAATTGGTAGCGTAGATTCCATTTTAAATGGAACCGATGGCAAGCCATTGAGAATCAACCTTGGATATGTGTTTTCTGACGCAGCGAATCAATTTTTTAATCCAGCCAACCAGCACTTTTACGAAGTGGTGACGCCTTCCTCTGCCAAGACCTGGCAGCAAGCAAAAGATTTGGCCCAAAGCAGAAGCTTATTCAGTTTGAATGGGTACTTGGCAACGGTGACCGATGCCAGTGAACAAAGCTTTATCAATGGACAACTGGCGGGCAAGGAAGGTTGGATTGGCGCCAGCGATCAAGATGTGTCTTTGGGTGGGCTAGGTGAAGGCAATTGGGCCTGGTTGACAGGGCCCGAAGCAGGGACTCTGTTTTATCAAGGTCGCTCCAACACTGGGTCTGCACTTGCAAGCAAATTTGCCAACTGGTCTTGGGGTGAACCCAATGATTCGGAAAATAATGAAGACTATGCTTATATAAAAACGAATGGGCAATGGAATGACTATGCTGCTTCTGTTACTGTTGGCTCCTATGTTGTGGAGTACGGCGGTGGCGGTGCGTTTGGCACTTATGCGGCCCCCACCTTAACCGCCACCGACTTGCAAAATATACGAGCCAGGGTCATTTACAGCGACAGCTCGGCCAATAAAGACACGGCTTCTGTCACTATCAATGGGCAAACCATCACTTCTGCGCCCACCCTACGGGGTGGGGAGTCGATCGCCACAGCGCTGGAAACGGCCATCAACGCACGCATCAGTGCCGGCACGCTTCAAAATGTGGTGGTGCAACGTTACGGCAACACCCTGAACTTGCAATCAACGGTGCCTGGCACCGCTTTCGACCTTTCGGCCGTCAGCACCAATCACCCTGGCAACACCATCTCGGCGCAAACGGTGATCGACAACAAAACGGCTGGCACCAAGGCTTTAGAAACAGGCGATCTGGAGATTCAAACCGACAAGGGCTCCTACGCTATACCCGCTTCTATTGCCGCAGCCGATACAAAGAGTAATACGTTTGCCTCTTCTAGCAGTGCAGCAGCCAGTGCTATTGCCATTGCAGCGGCCATCAACTCCAAAACGGGTGACACAGGTGTTATTGCAATTGCCAATGGGGCTACCATCACAGGTTCTAAAACTACAGTGAATGCCAACGCAGTACAAACTGATTTGTATGTGAACGGCACTCAAATTAATTTAAGTTTAACTTCTGGTCAAACAGAGTCAGCGCGTCGCCAGTATGTGATGAATTCCATTAACGCTAAAACCTCACTTCACGGTGTGGTAGCTGGTGACTCTGGCAATGGTGGCTTAACATTGACCACCAATGACGGCCGAAACTTGTCTGTTTGGTATGACGCAAGTAAAGCCATTGGTTCAGATTTTGGTTTAGGTGAAAATAAACCTACGACATCCGATCCTGCTGGTGTTACCGGCGTGGCAACTGCTGCTGCAGCTGCGATTACCAACAAAACCATTGAATCATTGTCGACATCAACCACTAGCAAAGACATTGCTATTTCGTCAACAGTCGGACTTGTTGTAGGTATGGCAGTGTCAGGTGCAGGGATCCCAAGTGGTGCAACCATTACATCAGTAACTGCTTCTAGCATTACATTATCAGCATTTCCAACCTCTCCAGCAACAAATACAACAGCGCTTACTTTTACAGGCGGTGTCAAAGCTTCAACAGTTTATGGCACGGTTGACCTTAATTCGGCAAAAGAATTCAATATCGTTGCTGGACAAAATGCGTCTCCAACAGACAAAACAACTACTACAAGCAATCAATTTAAATTCACAGGACAAGCAGCAGCTACAGTTGGTTTTAGTTACAACGGTAAGTCAGGTACTTACACATCAGATTCATCTGCTACTACAACTGCAAGTAATTTTGCAACTTCCTTGAATACATTGGCAGGTACAACAGTAGCCTACACTGCAGCTTCTCATGCAAACAAATCAGCTGTAGCTACCAGTGGAACAGTCATAGTCATGACAGATACATCTGGCTTGGTGCCTGGCATGAAGGTGACAGGTAATGGAATTGCTGGAAGCACAACCATTGCCTCAATTTCTGGATCGAACGTAACGTTAAGCCAAGCTGTTTCAGGCACGGTATCAACTCTGACTTCTGTTGAATATCCGGCTGGTGCTGACACTGTTTATATTCCTTCAAGTTCAGGGGTTTCATTCACTGCACCATCGTCAGCATATAAACCCGCCATGTCTTTGGTATCAGGAACAACAGGCTTTACGTCAACAACACAAGTTGTAGCAGTTGATCCAAATAATAGCAATATAAGTTCACTTGGGTTTATTCCTGGGGCAGTCAACGCCAAAAATATTGGTCGACTCAACTTTCAAGTCGGCCCTGCTGCCAACCACCTCATCTCCATTGACTTGGCAGACTTTGGTAAAAATGGTGACGTTACAGGCCCTATCACCAGTGACAAAGCACCTACCAATTTGTTGACAGTGCAATCTGCCAATGACGTGATCATGAATGTGAACAAGTCTTTGGACCGA
>CAJCDH010000114.1 GCA_903961095.1 uncultured Burkholderiales bacterium
GTACAACGCAGGTGGCGAGCCTTCCGTGGTTGTGAACGCAGTGTTGGCCGGCAAAGGCAACTACGGCTTCAACGCAGCCAACGACACTTACGGTGACATGATTGAAATGGGCATTTTGGACCCAACCAAAGTGACACGCACTGCTTTGCAAAACGCAGCATCCGTGGCTTCTTTGATGTTGACCACAGAGTGCATGGTTTCAGAAGCGCCAAAAGATGAATCTGGCGCCGGTGGCATGCCTGACATGGGCGGCATGGGTGGTATGGGCGGCATGGGCATGTAATTGCCCGCTGCCTCAAAGGTCTGAAAAGACTTTTGATTTCGCTCAAAAAACCCTGCAAGAAATTGCGGGGTTTTTTTATGCCTCTGCGTGTTTGTAGCGGGTGCCTGGATGGAGCACCGCAGTCAGAACAACACGCAAAGTTTGATCGAATCACTTTGGGTGGGCACCTTGCTGTCCATTGGTTTGGGCTTCTTCACGGGCGGACTACAACATTTCCCAGACTCGCCTGCCCGCAGTGCGTGGGTGGTGCCATTGGGATTTGCCATTTCTATTTTGGCGCTGATGTTCACACTCAAAATGCGCATGCAACGCGCTTTGATGGTCTATTCACTGAGCTTGGGACTTGCAGTTTGTGCCAGCAGTTGGGCAGCTTACGAAGCCTTCGAGCGCAATCCAGAATGGGCGGTTGGTGGTCATGCACACGGCGCAGAAGACGCGCATAACACTCACGACGCATCTACGAACACACCAACGCAAAGCGCCTTGGTTGTCGATCGCACCGTCCAAGTCGACATGAATGACACGATGCGTTTTACGCCCGATCTGTTGCAAGTTGCTGCGGGTGAAACGCTCAAATTGGTGGTGCACAACAGCGGCAAATTGCCGCATGAAATGGTCTTGGGATCTGAAGCTGCGCTCAAAGCCCACGCCATTGAAATGAAACAATCGGCAGGGCACTCAGGCGGACACGATCACGTTTCAGGCAATGACATGCTGGCACTGAGCGTCAAACCAGGCGAAACCAAAGAGTGGGTCATCAAGTTCGACCAAGCTCAGACTTTGCAGATGGCGTGCCTCATCCCAGGCCATTTTGAAGCCGGCATGAAGGGGCAAGTGATTGTGCAGGACAAGGGCTCTGCAGCACAGTCAAAGCAGGCTGGCAAGCAAACTAACGCATCCAATAACGCGGAAGATCACAGCAAACACAAACATTGAAAGTGCCTGCAGGGGTTTGCTTATACCGGCAGGTTAGCTTTAATAGCTATCAGTTGCTTTTGGAGATCGGGCAAATCCTTGCGGACCACACCCCAGACGAGTTGATAATCTATCGAAACATAGCCGTGAATGATACGGTTGCGCATGTAATAAATCGCTTCTCAGGACACTTCTGAATATGACGATGTGAATTCGGGAAATCGCTTTAAAAGATTATGCGAGGCCTCACCCAGAATTTCTATATTTCTCACAACAGCATCTTGCAGGATGGGCGTCTTTAAGAAATAGTCCTCTGCATGCTCTTCGGTGTATTCTTCAATACGTTGAATCGCTTGAAGCATGTGCTGTGTGTAGTCGTTTAATCTAAATTCATTTACGAGGTCATACAGGGATAGCATTGCGGAGCACTTGATTGCGAAAGCTCTCTGGCAGAGCATTTGGCGTTAGAACATCCACATGAATACCCAGCTGTTTTTCCAAAGACAATTGAAGCTTTGCAAGGTCTAGCAAGGATGTGTTTGGTAAGGGATCGACCAAGATATCTAAGTCACTTAACTCCGTATCTTCGCGACGAGTAACTGAACCAAAAACTCTAGGATTTTGCAAGCCATGCTCGCTCACAAGCGCCCTGATGACGGCTCTGTTGCTTGACAAGGCGATGGAAGGCTTCATTGGCTCAGTTTACGATTGCAGTGCTTTTTGTCAAGCAACATTCTTTGTCATTTGCGAAATGCAAACGAGTTAGGTTATCCGCCTTAACAACTGGGCCGTCGAAGCATCCAAACCCTCCACATCACACGACAAAATGCGTGCATGAATGTCTTTGGCCAACACCTTGCCCAGCTCCACACCCCATTGGTCAAAGCTGTTGATGCCCCACACGGCACCACTCACAAAAACGCGGTGCTCTTGCAGTGCAATCAAAGCGCCCATATTAAAAGGCGACAAGTCTTCCAGCAAGATAAACGTACTGGGTCGATTACCCGGAAAGTTTTTGTGACCCCCTGCATCCGACTTGCCCACCATCAAGGCTTGCGCTTGCGCCAACACGTTGGACAACAACAAAGCTTGATGATCTGGCAAGGCATGCGTCGCGTTTTTAACCGCTACAAATTCAAGCGGTACCACATCGGTTCCTTGGTGCAACATTTGGAAAAATGCATGCTGTCCGTTGGTGCCAGGTTCACCCCACAACACGGGTGACGTTGCAAAGGGTAAAGCTTGACCTGCTTGGTCCACTTGCTTCCCGTTGCTCTCCATCTCGAGCTGCTGCAAGTAAGGTGCAAAGCGTTTTAAAGCGCTGTGATAAGGCGCAATACAACGGCTGGTGTAATGCAAAAAGTTACGATACCAAACGTCAAGCAAACCCAAACGCACTGGCAAATTGTGCGCAGCATCGGCATGCTGAAAGTGTTGGTCCATGGCGTGCGCGCCTGCCAAGAACGAGCGAAAGTTCTCAGCCCCAATGGCAATGGCCAAAGGCAAACCAATGGCCGACCACAAAGAGTAACGGCCGCCCACCCAATCCCAAAAACCAAAACAAGTCTGAATGCCAAACTGACCAGCAGCTTCTACGTTGGTGGTGAGTGCCGCAAAGTGACGCGACACATTCGTGCCGCCTTGTGCGTCAAACCAACGCTTGGCAGACAAGGCATTGGTCATGGTTTCCAAGGTGGTGAAGGTTTTAGACGCTACCAGGAACAAGGTGTTTTCAGGTTTCAATGTCTGCAACACCGCATCCAGTTCATGGCCATCCACATTGGACACAAAGTGAAAACGCTTGCCCTGTATGGCATAAGACTGCAAAGCCATCACCGCCATCTGAGGGCCTAAATCGGAACCACCAATGCCAATGTTCACTACGTCGGTGATCGCAGTATCTGAGCGAATTTTTTCCGCAAACACCAGCATGGCGCTCAGGGTTTCATGAACATCTTTCAAGGGTGTTTGTAAGGCAGAAGGCAAGGCGTCTGCGGCAGCGCCCTCAGCAGGGTGCCGCAACAACCAATGCATGACTGCACGATTTTCTGTGTTGTTGATGGCCTCACCTTGAAACATGCGGCGACGATGTTCAAACACACCTGCTTGCTCTGCCAAAGCCAACAATTGCGACTCGACCTCAGCATGCCAATGGTTTTTTGACAAGTCGGCAAAGACACCTGGCGCTTCTTGGCTAAAGTGCTGTGCACGACTTGCATCTTGTGCAAATGCTGAACGCAAATCAAAACCGGAGAACGCTTTGGCCAGTTCGCTCAAGCTCTGCCAAGCAGCTGTTTGATCACCACGCATACAAACCCTTTCAAGCCTTTTGCGCCGCCAGCATCAAGCCTTCTAACTTTATGGCGTCGACACAGAAAGCCCGGATGCCTTCAGCCAATTTTTCAGTGGCCATGGCATCTTCGTTCAAGGCAAAGCGGAAATCTGCCTCCGTGTATTGCACCAAGGGCACATCCATGCCCTTCGCGGCTTGCGCGTCGAGCGCGGGTGTCAATGCAGATTCATTGGCGGCCAGCAAGGCCAACAAGTCTGGGCTGATGGTTAGCAAGTCACAGCCAGCCAAAGCCACTATTTGACCCACGTTGCGAAAGCTCGCGCCCATCACTTCGGTGGCGATGTCATTCTTTTTGTAGTAGTTGTAAATGGCACGCACAGACTTCACGCCAGGATCGTTGGCGCCTGCACTGGCAGCTTCATCCCACGCAGCGCCAGCCGTTTTTTTGTACCAGTCATAAATGCGCCCTACAAACGGCGAGATCAATTGCACTTTGGCTTGACCACAAGCCACTGCCTGCGCAAATGAAAACAACAGGGTGAGGTTGGTGTGAATACCCTCGCGTTCCAATTCAGCCGCCGCTTGAATGCCTTCCCAAGTGGCGGCAATTTTGATCAGCACGCGTTGACGAGAAATACCTTGTGCTTCGTACAGGCTCATCAAGCGGCGTGCGCGGGCCAAGGTGGCCGCGGTATCAAAGCTCAAACGCGCATCGACTTCAGTCGACACACGTCCTGGAATCGTCTTCAAAATTTCACAACCGAAACGTACCAGCAAATGGTCCATCACCACATCAAGCGGCTGCCCCTTGTGTGCAGTGACCGATTCAGAAAGCAAAGGCGCGTACTCTGGCTTTTGCACGGCCTTCAGAATGAGCGACGGGTTGGTGGTTGCATCTTGAGGCTGGAACTGGGCAAGTTGTTTGAAGTCACCGGTGTCAGCAACAACGGTGGTGTGGGCTTTGAGGGCGTCGAGTTGGTTCATAGCAAAAAATTTTAAACAAGGCTTGAATTATCGATGAAACAAAGTTACATTACAAACTCATTTTTATGTAACAAATGAACATGTCCTTCGATTTAGTTTTTTTTGGCGGAACTGGCGACCTGGTTTGGCGCAAATTGATGCCCGCCCTGTTCCAAGCTTTTCGTCACGGCACCTTGCCAGAGGGCGGCCGAATCATTGGTGTAGCTCGCGACAGCATGTCTGACGAGCAGTATCGCACCCTCATTCAGTCGCGTTTTGAGCAAGTCGAGGGTGCCAAACGCCCCAATGACGAAGAGTTTGCCCGATTCAAGGCCATGCTTCACTACGAGCGCGTGGACTTGTCCAATCCAGCTGATTACGCAAAGTTGGCCGCCCGTTTGGCCGAACGTGAAACCGACCACGTGGTGATGTACCTGGCCACAGCGCCCAGCCTGTTCAAAATCGTGTGCGAACAACTGGCAGTTGCCAAACTGAACACGCCCAAAACCCGCATCGTTTTGGAAAAGCCGCTGGGTCACGACCTCAAATCCAACCGCGCAATCAACCAAAGTGTGCGCAAGGTATTTGAAGAGCAACAAATTTTCCGAATCGACCATTATTTGGGAAAACCATCTGTTCAAAATTTGTTTGCCATGCGCTTTGGCAATGCCCTGTTTGAGCCTTTGTGGCGCAGAGAGCACATTGCCAACATCCAAATCACCATTGCCGAAGAGCTGGGTGTGGAAAAGCGTGGCGCGTTTTATGAAAACACTGGCGCACTGCGCGACATGGTACAGAACCATGCGCTCCAATTACTTTGCGCCATTGCCATGGAGCCGCCCATCAATGCGCATGCCGATGCCATTCGAGATGAAAAGCTCAAAGTGTTGCGCGCCCTCAAACCTTGGACCACTGAAACCCTGAACCAACACGTTGTGCGCGGCCAGTACAGCCCAGGCAATGTCAACGGCCAAGCGGTATCTGGCTACAACGAAGAAACCGGCGTCAACCCCAGTAGCAGTACCGAAACTTTTGTAGCCCTTAGAACCGAGATTGCCAATTGGCGTTGGGCGGGCGTGCCTTTCTACATTCGCACAGGCAAACGCTTGGCATCGCGCGAGGGGCACATTGAAATCAATTTCAGGCCCACGCCACACGCAATTTTTCAGGCACCCGCTGGCGGCGTCAATAAATTGATCATTCACTTGCAACCCAAAGATGGTTTGGAATTGCACCTGTTTGCCGAAGGTCAACACAAGCGCATCAAAACAGGCAATCAAACATCGACCAACTTGAGCTCGGTTCACCTTGATCTCGATTTTGACAAACGCTTTGGCAGCGAGCGCGTAGGCGCTTACGAGCGATTGCTTTTGGACGTCCTCGATGGCCGTTTGAATTTGTTTGTGCGCAGCGACGAGCAAGAAGAAGCTTGGCGTTGGGTTGAACCCATTCTGCAACATTGGGCCACCGACACCCAAGGACCGCGTCAATATGCCGCCGGCACTTGGGGCCCTAGTGCCTCTAGCGCCATGATTGCTCGCGATGGATTTTGCTGGTCAGAGGAAATCTAAAACATGCTAGACCGCATCAAAGCCTCACTGCCCTCCTTGGCACCCGCTGAACAGCGCGTTGGCAAGTTGGTATTGCAAGACCCGCGTGCGTTTGCCAATTTACCCGTCTCTGAGTTGGCAGATCGCGCGCATGTGAGCAAACCCACAGTGGTTCGTTTTTGCAGAAGTGTGGGTTACGACGGCCTGTCTGATTTCAAACTGAAATTGGCGGGCAGCGTGAGTGAGGGCGTACCCTTTATTCACCGCAGTGTGGATGCCGACGACAAAACCAGTGATGTGGCGGTCAAAGTCATCGACAACACCGTGGCGGCGTTTTTAAAATACCGCAACGATGCGTCCTCATTTGCCCTGGACCAAGCCGTGAAAATGCTGGCAGAAACACACAGCACCGGCAAGCGCATCGAGTTTTATGGTGTGGGCAACTCGGGCATCGTGGCGCAAGATGCACAGCACAAATTTTTTCGACTTGGCATGAACACCATCGCCTACAGCGATGGGCATATGCAAGTGATGAGCGCCTCGATGTTGGGCAAAGGTGATTGCGTGGTGGTGATATCCAACTCCGGCCGCACCCGCGACCTGATGGATGCCTGCGACATTGCTCGCAAACGCGGCGCCACCACCATTGTGATCACTTCAAGTGGTTCGCCTTTGGCC
Source organism: uncultured Burkholderiales bacterium (assembly GCA_903961095.1). GTDB lineage: Bacteria > Pseudomonadota > Gammaproteobacteria > Burkholderiales > Burkholderiaceae_C > Limnohabitans_A. The sequence continues at coordinate 6,683 of CAJCDH010000114.1, forward strand.
GCAGCCGGTCAAATTCACCTCACAGCAGATCACCCAGAAAGTTACGATCGATATAGCCCCATGGTCTCACGGCTGTTGCATTTGCTTATCATCGATATTTTGGCCACCACTGTGGCGCTGCGCATCGGCGAATCTTTGCAGCCGGCCCTGCGTGAAATGAAAAACAATTTGCGCAACAAGCGCTACACCTGAAGTAGCCTAGACTGAACCCTGCTTGTACAACTTACCGTCTTTCACAATCACTTCAATGTGATCGCCTTGGCCTAACAAACAAGAAATGTCGACCAGGGGGTTGCCATTCACCAGCAACAAGTCGGCGATGGCGCCAGCTTTCACAATGCCCAATTGGCCCGACATGTTAATCAACTCAGCGGCATTCAGAGTCGCTTGCTGTAAAGCTGCGCCATTGCCCAAAATGCTAGCGCGAATGCGCAGTTCTTCCGATTGATGTCGGTGTGACTCGCCCAACAAGTCAGATCCCAAAGCCATTTTGACGCCTGCCTTGGCCAAAATTTCCAAAGCCTTTTGCCCTTGGCTGCGAACAGTTTCAATTTTGGCAACAGACACCGCGGGCAGACCTAAGCTTGCGCCTTCGTTGGCAAGGGCCTCGTAAGTAATTAGCGTTGGTACCATGTATGCATTTTTCTCTGCCATGAATTGAGCTGTCGCTTCATCGATCAAGTTGCCATGCTCAATACTTCGCACGCCAAATGCCACGGCTCTTTGAATGGCCTTGGGCGTATAGGCGTGCGCCATGACATATGTACCCGCGTGCTCGGCCTCTTCCACAATGGCTCTAATTTCAGCTTCTGAATAGCCCAAGTAATGGATAGGGTCGTTGGGTGAAGCCACGCCGCCCGATGCCATGATTTTGATTTGATTGGCGCCCTTCATGATTTCTTCGCGGACCGCCAGTCGCACATTGTCAACACCATCCACCACCCGTGCCAACGCTCCCACTCGGCTCGAACAACTGCAGGGTTCAATCACATCGCTGCGCGGACGACCATCGCCATGTCCGCCAGTTTGCGAGAGCGCTCGGCCCGATGCAAAAATACGCGGGCCTTCCACCATGTCGGTGCGGGTGGCTTCTGCCAAATTCCAGTCGCCACCACCGGCATCGCGCACCGTAGTGAAACCGCGCATGAGCATGCCCTTCATGATGGGCAAAGCGCGCAAAGTAGCAAATACATTGGCTTGGTTGGCTGTGACATTGAGGTTCAGATGTGCCGCAATGACATGCACATGGCAGTCAATCAAGCCTGGCATAAGGGTTTTCCCTTCTGCTTTCAGCACCTTGGTGCCGGATGCAATGAAAACATCAGCTTGGTGGGGACCAACAGACTTGATCATGCCGTTTTCAACCCAAACGTCTTGCCCCGTTTTTAACTGCAAGGACGCCACATCAAGCACATTGGCCGACTGAAACAAAATTGCGTTCATAAAAGACTCGCCTGTGACTGCAAAAATCACATTAAAACCGATAACGCTTAGTTTGTCGCTCTCGGCAAAAACCCTGATTTGACTTGCGAGTTGAGGCAGCACTCCCCTAGAATGAACGGGTCATTCAACTTAGACAGGATTTAGCATGTATCAACGCTTCCTCAAAACCTCACGCTGGCTGTCGCTGGCTGTGGGCATATCAGCTTCATTGCTTGGCTTTACAAGCACACAAGCTGCCGAACTCAAATGGGCTGCACAAAACGACATTTTGACGCTCGACCCTCATTCCCAAAACCATGCCACCACCAACAATATCGTCGGCCATGCCTACGAAGGTTTGGTGCGCTATGACAAGAATTACAAAATTGAGCCGTCATTGGCCACCAGTTGGTCCAACGTCAACCCCACCACGGTGCGCTTCAATTTGCGCAAAAACGTGAAGTTCCATGATGGTTCCAACTTCACTGCCGAAGACGTCCTTTTTTCATTCGATCGCATTCGCCAGCCGCAAGGCACGATGGGCATTTACGTGGCGGGTGTGAAGGAAATGAAAAGGGTCGACGACCACACTGTGGACGTCATCTTGGACAAGCCCAACCCCACCATGTTCAATAACTTCACAACGTTCTTGATCATGAGCAAATCTTGGTCCACAAAGAACAAGTCTGAAAAAGTTCAAGACTACAAAGCCAAAGAAATTACTTACGCTTCTAATAACACCAACGGCACTGGCCCTTATGTCATTAAAGAGTGGCAGCCCGACCAAAAGCTGGTGATGACTCACAACAAAGCTTGGTGGGACAAGCTTCAAGGCAACGTCACTGACGTGATCTACACCCCCATCAAATCTGACCCAACCCGCATTGCTGCTCTTTTGGCTGGCAACGTAGATGCTGTCACCGACTTGCCCACGCAAGACGTTGCTCGCCTGCGCAGCACATCCACGTTGTCTGTGTTGGACGGCCCTGAAGTCAGAACCATTTTCTTTGGTTTGGATCTGGGCAGCGACGAACTGAAGTACGGTCCTAAAGGCAAAAATCCTTTCAAGGACGTTCGTGTTCGCAAAGCTTTGAGCATGTCAATTGACCGCACAGCCATTCAACGCAGCATCATGCGCGGCTTGTCCATTCCTGCCAGCCTCATTGTGGCCCCTGGCGTCAATGGTCATACAGCAGAAATGGACAGAGTTGCTCCCGTCGACGTTGAAGGCGCCAAAAAATTGTTGGCTGACGCAGGCTACCCCAATGGTTTTGAATTTACCCTTGACTGCCCCAACAATCGCTACGTGAATGACGAAGAAATTTGTCAAGCTGTTGTGAACATGTGGGCCCGCATCGGTGTCAAAACAAAACTCAACGCTGTTAATTTTGGTCCTTTCATTGCCAAGATTCAAAACTTCGACTCTAGCGCTTACTTGCTCGGTTGGGGCGTTGCGACCTACGATGCGCAGTACTCATTGCAGTCTTTGGTCATGACACGCACTCAAGGTGCCGATGGCAGTTTCAACTTGTCCAAAGTAAGCAACGCCAAAGTAGATGCACTGACCGAAGCGATGAAAACAGAAACTGACAAAACCAAACGCGACGCCATGATCAAAGAAGCTTTGACCATCACACGCGACGAAGTTTTGTACATTCCTCTGCACCACCAAATGCGCCCTTGGTCCATGAAAAAGAATGTCACCATGACGCACAACTCCAACGATGCGCCTAAGATGTACTATGTCACTGTGAACTGATTTGCAGCACTCCCAAAAAAGACACCCGAGGGTGTCTTTTTTTTGGTCTCAAATTTGAGGATACAAACTCAAAGCGAGGCTGAGTGCCGACCTTCTTCGACAGCATGGCAGGCTATCTTGATGCCGTTGAGATCTTTCAAAACTGGGCGTTCTGTTTTGCATCGGGCATTGGCCAAGGGACAACGCGGATTGAAACTGCACCCTGGTGGTGGATTCAGTGGGTTGGGCACCTCGCCTTGCACAGGCGTTCGTGCACGGCCTGTGTCTTTCATTTTGGGAATGGCGTCTAACAACATGCGCGTGTAAGGGTGCTGCGGATTGTCAAACAAGGTGTGCTTGTCTGCCAGCTCCACCAACTGCCCCAAATACATCACACCTACTTTGTCGCTCACATGCCTGACCACGGCCAAGTTGTGCGAGATAAACAAATAAGTGAGGCCGCGTTCGCGCTGCAGATCTTTCATGATGTTGAGCACTTGGGCTTGCACACTCACATCCAAAGCCGATGTGGGTTCGTCACAGACCAAAAATTCTGGGGCAGTGGCCAATGCCCGCGCAATCGAGATACGCTGGCGCTGTCCTCCTGAAAATTGGTGCGGGTACTTGACCATATCAAGGGCCGACAAGCCAACAGACTTGAGCAATTCAGCCACCCGGTCTTTCAACTCTTGCTCGTCTTTGATCAAGCCATGTTCGTGCAAGGGTTCACCCACAATGGCTTCAACCGTCCAACGAGGGTTCAAGCTTGCGTAAGGGTCTTGGAAAATCATTTGAATGCGCTTGCGCATGGCCTTGGCATCGCTGGACTTGAAGGCTGCGTGCGCGTCTTGTCCATCAAAGGTCAGGCCACCCCGTGTGGGCTCATACAAGCCCACTAAAAGTCGTGCAACGGTGCTTTTTCCGCAGCCTGACTCGCCCACAAGCGCCAAGGTTTTTCCGCGCTCAATTTCAAA
>CAJCDH010000115.1 GCA_903961095.1 uncultured Burkholderiales bacterium
GATGTAGGCGCCTTCGGTCAGGTCAACCACCTTGACCACTTCAATCAGGCGGTTCAGGTGCTTGGTGATTTGTTCAATCACGTCATCTGACCCGGTGGTCTGGATGGTCATGCGCGAGAGACTTGGGTCCTCCGTGGGAGCAACTGTCAGCGACTCAATGTTGTAGCCGCGAGCAGAAAACAAACCGACCACGCGTGAAAGAGCACCTGGCTCATTTTCCAACAATACTGCAATGATGTGTTTCATAAGCGTAGATTCCTCTTTTCGCTGCCCTCCCCCTGGCGCGGTAACGTCAGGGCTTGGCAGGCAATAGATTCGTCAAATAAGGGTTGATGTAGTTGGCTCGGCGAATGGTGCGGGACTCAAAGGTCCTCCGCGCCCAGCAGCATTTCTGTAATGCCCTTGCCGGCTTGCACCATGGGGAACACGTTTTCGGTCGGGTCGGTGCGGAAGTCCATGAACACCGTGCGGTCCTTCAGGCGGCGTGCCTCGCGCAACGCGGGCTCCACGTCCTCGGGGCGCTCGATCAGCATACCCACGTGGCCATAGGCTTCGGCCAGCTTCACAAAGTCGGGCAATGCATCCATGTAGCTGTGGCTGTAGCGGCCCGAATATTCAATTTCCTGCCATTGACGAACCATGCCCAAGTAACGGTTGTTCAAAGACAAAATTTTGATCGGTGTGTTGTACTGCAAACAGGTAGACAGTTCTTGAATACACATTTGCACCGAGCCTTCGCCGGTCACGCAAAACACTTCTGATTCTGGCTTGGCCAGTTTAATGCCCATGGCATAGGGAATGCCCACGCCCATGGTGCCCAAGCCACCCGAATTGATCCACCGACGAGGTTCGTCAAATTTGTAATATTGTGCAGCCCACATTTGATGCTGACCCACATCGGATGTGATGTAGGCGTCGGCATCTTTGGTCATGTTGTACAAAGTTTCAATGACCTTTTGGGGCTTGATCACTTCAGAGTTTTCGCTGTCGTACTTCATGCAATCACGTTTGCGCCAGCCGTCGATGGTTGACCACCAAGCACCGAGCGCATTGTTGTCTGGCTTAAGACCTGACTCTTTGAGCATGCCAATCAATTCAATGAGGACGTCTTTCACATCACCCACGATAGGCACATCGACCTTCACACGCTTAGAGATGCTTGAAGGATCAATGTCAATGTGAATGATCTTGCGCTCGTTTTGTGCAAAGTGTTTGGGGTTGCCAATGACGCGATCGTCAAAACGGGCACCCACAGCCAACAACACATCGCAGTGCTGCATGGCGTTATTGGCTTCCCAAGTGCCGTGCATGCCCAACATACCCAAAAATTTGGGGTTGGTGGCTGGGAATGCGCCAAGTCCCATGAGGGTGTTGGTAACGGGGTAGCCCAACAGTTCAACCAACTGGCGTAACTCAGCAGAAGCATTGCTTAAAAGCACGCCACCACCTGTGTAAATGTAGGGACGCTTGGCCGCCATCAGCAATTGAAGGGCCTTGCGAATTTGACCACTGTGGCCTTTGCGCACTGGGTTGTAGGAGCGCATTTCAACTGTTTCAGGGTAGCCGTGATAAGGCGCCTTGTTGAAAGACACATCCTTTGGAACATCTACCACCACAGGGCCAGGACGGCCGCTGCGGGCTATGTGAAAGGCTTTCTTCATGATCATGGCCATGTCACGGGCATCTTTGACCAAAAAGTTGTGTTTGACGATGGGCCGGGTAATACCGACGGTATCGCATTCTTGAAATGCATCAAGGCCAATGGCCGCAGTGGGAACTTGCCCACTGATGATGACCATGGGGATGCTGTCCATGTAGGCTGTGGCGATACCGGTGACGGCATTGGTCAGGCCAGGGCCGGAGGTGACCAATGCAACGCCTACATCGCCAGTGGCGCGGGCATAGCCATCTGCGGCATGAACTGCTGCCTGCTCATGTCGCACCAAGACGTGCTGGATGGTGTCTTGCTTGAAGAAGGCATCGTAAATGTGCAAGACAGCACCACCTGGGTAACCCCAGATGTATTTGACGTTCTCGGCTTGAAGAGCTTTAACGAGGATTTCGCCGCCGCGCAAGTCGGCGGGGGACGAAGAAGACGCTGCAGTGTTTACAGCAATGGCGGCATTGGCCATTTCAGCTTTGGAGATTTCCATATTCAACCTTTGTGAATTTCTCTAACGAAAAACCTTGGGTGCTCTTTTGCGGGACTCTTTTGAAGTCGCATCAGAACTTAAGACCACCAACATAGACCCGTGCATGTGAGCACCTTGGCCGGATGGTGATCCGTTTGCGTTTTTTCAATTGCAACCCAACATTATAGGGGTCAGAATGCCATAATCCACTTCGCACAAAATGGGTGCCAAATTGGCGCCTTACCTTCGCTCGTTACCTTCCCTCGTTACTTTGGCTACAGAACAAGAACTCTCAGACTTCCTTAAAAACACGGAAAAGCGCGCTTTCAAACGCACGCTCTATCACGTGCGCAACGAGGAATCTGCCTTGGACATTGTTCAAGACAGCATGATCAAGCTGGCCACCCATTACGGCGACAAGCCAGCGGCAGAACTGCCCATGCTCTTTCAGCGAATCATGTCCAACACCACCTTGGATTGGTTTCGTCGCCAAAAAACCCGCAACGCGCTGTTTTCTAACATGAGTGACTTTGGCACCGACGCCGAAGGTGAGGATTTGGACTTTTTAGAAAACCTAGGGGGCTTGAGCGAGCCCGGTTTGGGCGAAAGCGCAGAGGACCTCACCCAACGAAAACAAGTTTTTCACCAAATTGAAGCAGAAATTCAAGAGTTGCCGCCTCGTCAACGAGAAGCCTTCCTGCTGCGTTATTGGGAAGAGATGAACCTTTCTGAGACGGCAGTTGCTATGGGATGCACGGAAGGCAGTGTCAAAACTCACTGTTCTCGGGCTGTTCAAGCGCTGAGCAAAGCACTTCGCGCCAAAGGATTTAACAAATGAAATTGCACGCCATTTCAAAAATGAGCCGGGTTGACCAGGTCGGTCAGGCCATCGCACGCCAGCTTAATGACCACGCCATTGACCTGCCACATGACATTAGCGAGCGCTTGCGAGTGGCCAGAATGCAAGCCCTCTCTCAACGCAAGCTTGAGCCGGTTCGCTTGCTAGCCCCGCAGTTGGTGACTGCCCATGGCTCCAGTATGGGCAAGCTCGATGAGGGCTTGAACCTCTGGGGCCGTCTCGCCTCCGCGCTGCCCCTGATTGCATTGATTTTTGGCTTGGCCACCATTCACGTTTTGCAAAATGAGTTTCGTGCCAACGAAATAGCCCAAATCGACGCTGAGTTACTGACCGATGATCTCCCACCCGCCGCCTACACCGACCCCGGTTTTTTGATTTTCCTCAAGTCAAACCCCGTTGAAACCAAGGGCTCAGATTGAAGCTTCTGCGCATTTTTGCTGGTGTGGTCTTTGCTAGCCTGGGCTTGGCAGTTGCAAGCGCGTTTGCTCAAAACTCAAGGGAACCAACAACTCAAGTCAATGCAGCCAAAATGCCCAATGCCACTGCATCTCAGTGGCAAAACCTAAGTTATCCGCAAAAAAAGGCACTCGCACCCCTTGCACCCCATTGGGCTCAAATCAGCCCCGCTCAAAAAAACAAGTGGTTGGCAATGTCCATCAATTTTGACAAGCTCTCACCTCGCGAACAGGCTACCCTGCACGAGAGGATGGCCGATTGGGCAGCGCTAAGCCCTCAGCAGCGAGCCCAAGCCAGACTCAGCTTTAACCAAACCAAAGCCTTGGCGGCTGACCAAAAGATAAGTCAGTGGGAGGCTTACCAAGCACTCAGCCAAGACGATAGGAAAAAGTTAGCAGCCCAACAAACCACCAAAATTCAAGGTGCAGCCACTGCTTCACGATCCGCTTCGCCCCAAAAAGTGATCCCATTGGCCGGCAAATCGCCCCCTACTGAAAACGTCAACAAATCTACCCCCATCATCGTGATCGACAAAAAGACACTGCTGCCAACCACTGTGGCTATTCCAGAGGGCACCTGAGTTGAGCGAAGCACCCATGCTGCCCAATGCGCAGTCAGACGCCCAAACTGAAACGACCCTAACTTGGACCACGCCGTCTTTAAGGAGGCGAATGGCCTGCTGGTTTTACGAAGGCATGTTGTTGTTTGGTGTGCTCTTTGTCGCCGGCTACTTGTTTGGCACACTCAGCCAAACCAAACACGCCCTGCACAACCGCCTTGGCCTTCAAGCATTTTTGTTTCTTGTGTTTGCCATTTATTTCACCTGGTTGTGGTCCAAGGGTCAAACACTCGCCATGAAAACTTGGCACATTCGCGTGGTCGATACATCGGGTCAGCC
>CAJCDH010000116.1 GCA_903961095.1 uncultured Burkholderiales bacterium
ACCCAAAAATTGCAGGGTGTTGAGTTGATGTATTTGGCCTTGGCTGCTTATGCAACCTACGTGGTCAATGCTGGGCAAGTCATTCTTAAATTGCGTGCGGCACGTCTTGATCAAGAAGCTAAATTGCGCGAAGAAGCCGCTGTCAAACATCAAGGATTTGAGGGGGTGGCCGCATGAGTGTTGTGAGCTTTCCTGTGCCCGTTAAAACGGTGGGCGGTTGCAGTGATGCACCCGTGCTGCGTGAGCGCGGACAACACGAGGTTTTTTGCGGCTTAACGGGCATCATTTGGTTACACCGAAAAATTCAAGATGCGTTCTTCTTGGTCGTGGGTTCACGCACGTGTGCACACCTGATTCAGTCGGCAGCTGGCGTCATGATTTTTGCTGAACCCCGCTTTGCAACGGCCATCATTGATGAGCGCGATTTGGCTGGCTTGTCTGATGCCAACACAGAGCTTGATCGGGTGGTCAACCAACTGCTGGCGCGGCGTCCTGAGATCAAGCTGCTGTTCTTGGTGGGCTCATGCCCATCAGAGGTGATCAAGCTTGATTTATCACGCGCAGCCTCTAGACTCTCTGCACAACACGCATCGTCCGTGCGGGTGCTAAATTATTCAGGCAGTGGCATCGAAACCACGTTCACACAAGGCGAAGATGCATGTTTGGCGTCGATGGTGCCAGTGCTGCCAAAGGCTGCTGAAAATGCAGCTCAGGAATTGGTCGTTGTCGGCACACTGGCCGATGTGGTGGAAGACCAGTTTGTGCGAATTTTCAATCAAATGGGCATCGAACGCGTTCGCTTTTTCCCACCCCGCCGTGCGGACGATCAAGTCGCTATTGGACCTGGCACACGTTTGTTGCTAGCACAACCCTTTTTGGCTGACACCGCAAAGGCATTGCAAGCGCGCGGTGCCAGTTTGTTGCCAGCACCTTTTCCCCTGGGCATCGAAGGCACGACGGCATGGTTGCAATCGGCAGCCACAGCATTTGAAGTTTCAAAAGAGCGCTTCGATGCCGCAGTGGCAGCGCCAACAGCCAGAGCTGCAACTTCCTTGTCACGTGCCAAGTTGCACTTGGAAGGCAAAAGTATTTTCTTCTTCCCCGACTCGCAACTTGAAATTCCTCTGGCGCGCTTTTTAGCTCGCGAATTGGGCATGAAATTGTTGGAAGTGGGCACCCCCTATTTGCACCGTCAACACATGGCCATGGAGTTGGCCATGTTGCCAGAAGGCACGTTTTTGTCGGAAGGTCAGCACGTTGAAAAACAACTCGATCGTTGCCGCGCTTTGCACCCCGACATGGTGGTGTGCGGCTTGGGCTTGGCCAACCCTTTGGAGTCTGAAGGCATGACCACCAAGTGGGCCATTGAGTTGGTTTTCACGCCCATTCAAGGCTTTGACCAAGCCGGTGATTTGGCCGAACTTTTCACCCGTCCTCTGGTGCGCCGTATGCGCCTAGCGGCTTAAAGGAAGCAGAGCCATGCAACTGACACTCTGGACTTACGAAGGACCTCCCCATGTGGGCGCCATGCGCATCGCCACCGCCATGGAAGATGTGCATTACGTGTTGCATGCACCGCAGGGAGACACTTACGCAGATTTGTTGTTCACCATGATTGAGCGTTTGCAAAAGCGCCCGCCCGTGACCTACACCACGTTTCAAGCGCGTGATTTAGGCGGTGATACCGCGGAACTTTTTAAAACTGCAGCACGCGAAGCCTATGAGCGCTTCTTGCCCAAAGCCATGTTGGTGGGTTCATCGTGCACCGCCGAATTGATTCAAGACGATCCAGGTGGTTTGTGCAAGGCTTTGAACTTGCCTGTGCCCGTGGTGGCTTTGGAATTGCCTTCGTATCAGCGCAAAGAAAACTGGGGCGCCTCCGAAACTTTTTACCAATTGGTTCGCAATTTGGCTTTGCCAGCGGATCAAATTGAAAAGACACAAAGCAGCAAACCTCGTTGCAACATCTTAGGCCCCGCCGCGTTGGGCTTTAGACACCGTGATGACCTCACAGAAATTCGCAAATTGCTTACGGACATGGGCGTTGAAGTCAATGTGGTGGCGCCTTTGTCGGCCACGCCGGCAGACTTAGCCCGTTTGGCAGATGCCCAATTCAATGTGGTGCTCTACCCCGAAATTGCCAACTTGAGCGCGCAGTGGTTGCAGCGTCAATTTGGTCAGCCATTTACCAAAACCATTCCAATTGGGACCGGCGCAACGCGCGATTTTGTTCGCGAAGTGGCGCAATTGGCTGGACTTGATCCGGAAGCTGCATTGGCCAAAGCTGAATCGCGCGCGGCTTGGTACGCGCGCTCGGTTGACTCCACTTACCTGACCAACAAGCGTGTGTTTGTATTTGGCGATGCAACGCATGCTGTGGCCGCTGCCAGGGTGGCGGCGCAAGAAATGGGCTTTACGGTTGTGGGCATTGGTACTTATAGCCGCGAGTTTGCGCGCGAAGTGCGTGATGCCGCCAAGCTGTATGGCGTAGAAGCTTTGATCAGCGACGACTACTTAGAGATTGAAGCGCGCATTGCCGAACTGAATCCAGAGTTGGTATTGGGTACCCAAATGGAACGCCACATTGCCAAGCGTTTGGGCGTGCCTTGCGCTGTTATTTCAGCCCCTGTGCATGTGCAAGATTTTCCAGCGCGTTATTCGCCACAAATGGGATTTGAAGGTGCCAATGTGCTGTTTGACACATGGGTGCACCCATTGATGATGGGCTTGGAAGAGCACCTCATTGGCATGTTCCGCGGCGACTCAGAATTTCATGAAGATGCAGCACCCTCCCATTTGGGTGGTGGCGTGCATGTTCAAACTGTTCAAGCAGCCCCCGCTGTGACAACGGCTGTGACATCAAGTGTGCAAGAACAAATTGAGGTACCTGCGCTGAGTCAGGGTGCCGCGCAGAGTGCACCCAGCATCCTGATTGCAGCATGGGATGCTGGCGCAGAAAAAGAACTCAAAAAAATACCATTTTTCGTTCGCGGCAAGGCCCGGCGAAATACCGAAAAATATGCCATTGAACGCGGCGTGACTTTGATCACGACGGAGACACTGTATGAATCTAAAGCTTACTACTCTCAGTCCTAAGCTGAACACGCGTGACATCACTCCCATCAAAATGGTGGTGGTGACCATGGACACGCACTTTGCGAGTTCGTTCAATCGTGCCAACGCGCAATTGAAGCGCGATTTTCCGGGCCTAACTTGGAGCCTGCACGCAGCCTCTGAATACACAGGGAACGACGCGCTGATTGCCAAATGCAAAGCCGACATTGCTTCCGCCGACATTGTGCTTTGCGGCATGCTGTTCCTGGAAGATCACTTCCTGCCCATTTTGGACGACTTGCGCGCACGTCGCATGAACTGCGATGCCATGGTTTGCATGGCCAGTGCCACAGAAGTGACGCAGCTCACACGCTTCGGTCAATTTGACATGAGCAAGCCCGCCAGCGGCCCCATGGCTTTGCTGAAAAAATTGCGTGGCGGTGGCGGTAAAGACAAGCCTGCAACGGGCGGTGCCGCGCAAATGAAAATGCTGCGTCGATTGCCTCAGTTGCTTCGCTTTATTCCAGGCACAGCCCAAGATGTTCGTGCCTACTTCATGACCTTGCAGTATTGGTTAGGTGGCTCTGACGACAATGTTTTGAACATGGTGCGTCACCTCATTGACCGCGGTGCAGACGGTCCGCGTAAATCGCTTCGCGGCAAAGTCAAAGTAGAGGCGCCAGTTGACTATCCTGAAGTAGGTGTCTATCACCCCCGCATGAGCGGCAGGTTCAGTGAGGATGCCAATGCATTGCCATTGCCAGCCAGTGTTCCTGTCAAAGGTACCGTGGGCGTTTTGTTGCTCAGGTCTTATTTGTTGTCCGGCAACGCAGGCCACTACGATGGTGTGATTGCGGCACTTGAAGCCAAAGGCTTGCGTGTGATTCCTGCGTTTGCAGCTGGCTTAGATTCACGCCCTGCCATTGACGAATTTTTCATGAAAAATGGTCAAGTGTGCGTGGATGCAGTGGTCTCCCTGAGTGGCTTCTCATTGGTTGGTGGCCCTGCTTATAACGACGCAAAGGCTGCTGAAGAAGTGTTGGCCAAGCTCGATGTGCCCTATGTGGCGGCACACCCTGTTGAATTTCAAACACTCGACCAATGGGGTGGTTCAGACCGCGGGTTGTTACCGGTTGAAAGCACCATCATGGTGGCCATCCCCGAGCTCGATGGCTCGACCAGCCCTATGGTGTTTGGAGGCCGTCCGGGTGCTGCAGGTGTGACATGCCATGGCTGTCACCATGCTTGCACGTTTGGTGAAAGCAATACCGCACAAGACATGCACTCTTGCCCAGAACGCGCCATCATGTTGGCTGCCAGGGTCAGCAAAATGGTGGCCTTGAAACGCAGCGAACGCAAAGATCGCAACGTCGCCATTGTGCTGTTCAACTTCCCACCCAATGCCGGCAATATCGGCACCGCTGCATTCTTGTCAGTCTTTGAGTCTTTGTGGCACACACTGATTGCGATGAAGGCTCAAGGTTACCAAGTGGATGTGCCAGCCAGTGTGGACGAATTGCGTGATGCCTTGTTGTATGGCAATGCGGCACAACATGGCGCAGATGCCAATGTGCATGCCTTGATATCGGCGGATGACCATGTCAAGCGTGAGCGCTGGCTCAAAGAAATTGAAGCGCAGTGGGGTCCTGCGCCCGGACGCCAGCTTAGCAACGGTAGTTCAATTTTTGTTTTAGGCAAGAAATTTGGCAATGTGCTGGTCAGTGTGCAGCCTTCGTTTGGTTACGAAGGTGATCCGATGCGCCTGTTGTTTGAAAAAGGCTTGGCACCGACGCACGCCTTTTCAGCGTTTTATCGTTACTTGCGTGAAGATTTCAAAGCCCATGCGGTCCTTCACTTTGGCACGCATGGCGCACTTGAATTCATGCCTGGTAAACAATCTGGCATGAGTGGTACATGTTGGCCCGATCGCTTGATTGACGATTTGCCCAATGTGTATTTGTACGCATCCAACAATCCTTCAGAAGGTGCGATCGCCAAGCGGCGCTCTGGGGCCACCTTGATCAGCTATCTCACACCGCCCATTGCACAAGCAGGTTTGTACAAAGGTTTGAACGAACTGAAGTCTTCACTTGAGCGTTGGCGTTCACTAGAACGCGGCAACAACGAGTGTGTTGAATTGGCAGCGGTCATTCAAGCACAAGCTGCAGAACTCAATTTGGTATCGGCTGAACCCGCATGGGATGTTGGCACCATGGGCGAAGCCTTAGACCGAACAATCATGCACTTGGGTGCAGAGTTACTCGAGCTCGAATACACCCTGATTCCACATGGTTTGCATGTGGCAGGTCGTGCACCTAGTCAAGCTCAGCAGGTCGACATGTTGTTGGCCATGGCGCAAGCCAATCATGACATGCAGATAGACCGGACAGCCATAGAAGCCTTGGTAGAAGGGCGTTCACCAGAGCAGGCTTTGAAGGCGGCAGGTTTGTCACGCAATCACGCCAGTTTGAATGTTTTGCGCGATCTGCAGGTGTCGCAACGTCACTTGGCTGTTGATACCGAAGTGTCTGCCATCCTCCAAGCTTTAGACGCCCGCTACATTCGTCCCGCACCAGGTGGTGATATTTTGCGCACCCCAGACGTGCTGCCAACGGGCCGCAACATCCACGGCTTTGACCCTTTTAGAATTCCAAGTGCCATGGCTGTCAAGGATGGCAAAGTCCAAGCGCAGTTGTTGATTGAACGTCACTGTGCAGATGGCAATCCGTTACCAGAGTCCATTGCGATGGTGCTGTGGGGCAGCGACAACTTGAAGAATGAAGGCGCACCGATAGCACAGGCGCTGGCCTTGATGGGCGCATTGCCCCGCTTTGACAGTTATGGCCGCATTGCGGGTGCCAGCCTCATTCCTTTAGAAGAATTGGGACGTCCCCGCATTGATGTGATCATGACCTTGTCGGGCATCTTCCGCGATCTGATGCCCTTGCAAATTAAGTTGTTGGCCGAAGCTGCGTTTTTGGCTGCATCGGCTGACGAGCCCCTTGAGATGAATTGGGTACGCAAGCATGCTTTGGCCTATCAACAAGAGCACGGCTGCAGTTTAGAAACAGCCGCATTGCGCGTTTATGGCAATGCCGAAGGTGCCTATGGCTCCAACGTCAATAATTTGGTGGAAAGCAGTCGTTGGGAAGATGAGGGCGAATTGGCCGAAACCTACAAGCGCCGCAAAGGTTTCGCCTACGGCCGTACAGGTCGCGCTGTTCAGCAAACGGCCCTCTTGCAAACTGCTTTGGCGGATGTGCAACTGACCTATCAAAACCTGGACTCTGTTGAGTTGGGTGTGACCACAGTCGACAACTACTTTGACACCTTGGGTGGCATCACCCATGCGGTCAAGCTGGCCAAGGGCGGCAAAACACCACCGGTCTATATCGGTGATCAAACCAAGGGCAACGCAGCTGTTCGCTCTTTGCAAGAACAAGTCTCCATCGAAACACGTACGCGCATGCTCAACCCCAAGTGGTACGAGGGAATCTTAGAGCATGGCTACGAAGGCGTGCGTCAAATTGAAACGCATGTGACCAACACCATGGGCTGGTCCGCCACAACAGGACAAGTCCAACCTTGGGTTTACAAGCAACTGTCTGAGACATTCATGCTTGATCCGGCCATGCGTGATCGCCTGGCCAAACTGAATCCGACGGCTTCTGCCCGTGTGGCAAACCGTTTGATCGAAGCGTCTGAACGCAACTATTGGCAACCTGATGCCGAGACCTTGCAAGCCCTTCGACAAGTAAGTGAAGAACTGGAAGATCGCTTAGAAGGCGTCTATGAAGGAGCTACCCCATGAATGTTGAAACCCTACCGTTTCCCACTGTGAAACGCAATCCGAAATTGGATGGCGAGGGCAGCTTGCAAGTTCAGCTGGACCCGAATGTGAAAATTGGCAATGCCAAAGTCTTTGCCATTTATGGCAAGGGCGGCATTGGCAAAAGCACCACCTCGTCTAACCTGTCTGCTGCATTTTCCAAAATGGGCAAACGCGTTTTACAAATTGGCTGCGACCCCAAGCACGACAGCACCTTCACACTCACCAAGAAGATGCTGCCCACGGTCATTGACGTGCTTGAAACGGTTGACTTTCACGCTGAAGAATTGCGCGTCGAAGACTTTGTCTTTGAAGGCTACAACGGTGTGATGTGTGTGGAGGCCGGCGGCCCGCCCGCAGGTACTGGTTGTGGTGGTTATGTGGTGGGTCAGACGGTGAAATTGCTCAAAGAGCACCACCTTCTTGAAGACACCGATGTGGTGATTTTTGATGTGCTAGGCGACGTGGTGTGTGGTGGTTTTGCCGCACCCTTGCAGCATGCCGATCGCGCCATGATTGTGACCGCCAACGATTTCGATTCCATCTTTGCGATGAACCGCATTGTGCAAGCCATTGGCGCCAAGGCCAAAAATTACAACGTGCGCTTGGGCGGTGTGATCGCCAATCGCAGTGCAGCCACCGATCAAATCGACAAGTACAACGATCGGATTGGTTTGAAGCTGGCAGCGCACTTCCCTGATCTGGATGTGATTCGCCGCAGCCGTTTGAAAAAATCGACGCTGTTTGAGATGGAATACTCGCCTGAATTAGAAGCTGTGCAAAAAGAATACATGCGACTGGCTGCAAGCATGTGGCTAGGCGGAGAGGCTTATTCTGCGGTGCCCATGAAAGACCGCGATATTTTTGATCTGTTGGGTTTTGATTGAGCTCTAGACCATGAACGAAATGACCTACGAACAACGTCGCGGACAGATCGAACATTACTTCGATCGGACGGCTGTCGCAGCTTGGGAAAAACTCACTTCTGACGCGCCTGTTGGTCGCATTCGAGCCAGTGTGCGTGCTGGCCGCGATCAAATGCGAGCCAATTTGGTTTCGTGGCTGGGCCAAGACCTCAAGGGCAAACGCATTCTGGATGCAGGCTGCGGCACGGGTGCTTTGGCAGTAGAAGCTGCACGCTTGGGCGCAGAAGTGGTGGCCATCGATTTGTCCCCCACTTTGGTGGACTTGGCGCGCGAACGAATTCCAGCCGATGTGGCGCACTTGGTTGAGTTTCACAGTGGCGACATGCTTGATAAAAGCTTGGGGCACTTTGACCACGTGGTGGCCATGGACTCTATCATTCACTATGACACGGAAGATGCTGTCCATGCATTGGCGCAATTGGCTGAGCGAACCAGCAAGTCGATTGTGTTCACATTTGCACCGCGCACGCCCTTGTTGGCGCTCATGATTTCAGTAGGTCGTTTGTTGCCCCGTGGAGATCGCGCACCATGGCTTGAACCCATGGCCGAAACCCGCATTGCCCAACTGATGAAGACACATGAATCATTGAGTGACTGGAAAACTGCGCGCATGCACAAAGTCTCCAGTGGTTTTTACAAATCCAAAGCCATGGAGTGGATTCGTTCATGAAAGGCAAGACTTTCTCCAAGTACGTCAAGCAACTGCCTTCGACTTGGTTGCCGTTTGCTGACGTCACCAGCGCGGGCTTGCCCTTGGCTCGGCTGCTGCGCTTGTCTTTGTTCAAATTCACAATGGGCATCACAACAGCCCTCATGATTGGCACCTTGAACCGAGTCATGATTGTGGAGTTGGGTGTGCCCGCTTGGCTGGTTGCCATGATGTTGGCGTTACCCCTTTTGGTCGCACCGTTTCGTGCAGTTACTGGCTACCAGTCCGATGTGCATGTGTCTGCTTTTGGCTGGCGCCGCGTGCCTTACATGTGGGGCGGAACCTTGATTCAATTCTTGGGTTTGGCGGTCATGCCTTTTGCGCTTTTGGTGCTCTCGGGCCGCGGCCAAGTGCCAGTGCCTGATTGGGTTGGACAAGGTGCTGCAGCGATGGCTTTCTTGATGGTCGGTGCGGGCTTGCAAACTTCGCAAACAGCTGGTTTGGCATTGGCAACTGACCAAGCGAGTGAAGAAACCAGACCCCGCGTGGTGGCACTGATGTACACCATGCTGTTGGTGGGAGCCGTGTTTGGCAGCTTGGTCTACAGCGTGTTGCTATCTAACTTCACGCCCGAATATTTGGTTCAAACGGTGCAAGGCACTGCCTTGGTGGTGCTCATTCTCAATGGCTTTGCGCTTTGGAAGCAAGAGCCGCGCAACCCTGCGCGTGTTGCCGCAATGAAAACTGAAATTCGCAGACCCTTCAGAGAAGTCTGGGCCGAGTTCATTGCCCTGCCACAAGCCCGACGTTTCTTGTGGGCTACAGCCTTGGGCACCATGGCCTTCAACATGCAAGACATTATTTTGGAGCCCTATGGCGGTGAAATACTCAAGCTCAGTGTGGGCGCAACCAGTGCACTGACGGCCATGTTGGCAGGCGGTGGATTGCTTGGCTTTTATGTGGCAGGCCGAAAGTTGGCCAGCGGCATAGACCCCATGCGTTTGGCTGCCTACGGCGCATTGGCAGGTTTGCCTGCATTTTCTGCCGTTATTTTTTCGGCACCCCTTGAAGCTGGATGGCTTTTCCGTTTTGGCGCCTTTGGCGTGGGTTACGGCGGTGGTTTGTTCGCGGTGGGTACTTTGTTCACCGCCATGCGAATGGAATCTGCTTACGTCGGTCTGGCCTTAGGAGCTTGGGGCGCCGTGCAATCGGCAGCTGCTGGCCTGTCTATGTTCTTTGGTGGAGCCTTGCGAGATGTCGTTAGCACTCTCAGTAGCGAGGGTGCATTGGGCTCCGCTTTGACCGACCCCTCCGTGGGTTATAGCATGGTGTATCACGTTGAAATGCTGTTGTTGTTTTTGACTTTGATTGCCGTTGGCCCATTGGTCAAGCGCAGTAACTATTTTTCACCCGCAGTTCCCCAAACCCTCGGCTTGACCGAGTCTCGTGTTTAGTTATTCAGTTGTTCACAAGGAGAAGTCGTTATGCAAACCGTAGGAAACATTACAGGCTATGTCGATCTAGCGCAAATACTGTTGTATGTGTTTTGGATCTTTTTCGCTGGCCTTATTTATTATCTTGTTCAAGAAGGGCACCGCGAGGGCTATCCCCTTGAGTCCAGTAGCAGCGGACGCGCTGTGGTCAAGGGCTTTCCAATCCCTGAGTCGAAAACATTCTTGTTGGAAGGTGGCAAAAGTGTCACCGTGCCTGACCTGATGCGCAAAGAGCCTTCTTACAACGCAGTGGCCACCAGCCCCACTTCTGGCGCCCCCATTGAACCCAAGGGCGATGCCATGCTAGCAGCTGTCGGCCCCGGCGCTTATTCCAGCCGTGAAGATGTGCCAGAAATGACTTGGCATGGCAAACCACTGATTCAACCCCTTCGTGTGGTCAGCGATTACACGGTGGCCTCACAAGATGTCGATCCACGTGGACTGCCAGTGATGGCGGGCGACGGCAAACAAGGCGGAACTGTCAAAGATATTTGGATAGATTCTGCTGAGATGATGTTTCGCTATTTGGAAGTGGAAATTGCCGGTGGCAAAACTGTTTTACTGCCCATCATGTTTTCAGTGATTCGCAGAAATCAAGTTGAAGTTCACTCTGTGTATGCGCGTCATTTTGCAACTGTACCTGCACTCAGAAACCCTGACCAGATCACCAAACTGGAAGAGGAAAAGATCAGTGCTTATTATGGCGGCGGAACTTTTTACGCCGATGCAAAGCGCAGTGAACCGCTGATCTGAACGCAGATCAGCGTCAATTGATTTGAATTGAAAGTCTGTTGAGGAAAAGAAAATGGCGATCGAAAATCTAGGTCATGAGTACGAGTTTGAACCGCAGTTTGGTTTACCCGAACGCTTGCCAAGTGACGAGTTCATTGTTTGGCAGGGCTCGCCCGATGTGGCGGCCTTGGCCTATTCTGCCTTTCACTTCAAAAAACTAGCACTGTATTTTGCAGCCTTGATCTTGGTGTGTGCTTGGCCCGCTTTAGAAAGCGGTGCTGGCTTCATGGCAATTTTGTCGGCCATCAAATGGATCGCGCCATTGGCGGTCATTGGCATGGCAACTTTATGGACGCTGGCCTACTTCACAGCGCGCACCACAGTCTATACGGTGACCAACAAACGTGTGGTGATGCGCTTGGGCATTGTCTTGACTGTGTCATTTAACCTGCCCTTCAAGCAAATAGTGTCTGCCGATGTGCGCGCGCATCAAAACGGATTTGGCGACATCACTTTAGCCTTGAAAGGCGCTGACCGCATTGGTTGGGTGCATTTGTGGCCCAGTGTGCGGCCATGGCGCATTGCAAAGCCTGAGCCTACTTTGCGTGCGGTAGCTGATGTCCAAATGGTGGCTGAAAAGCTGAGGGATGCATGGACACAAAGCACGGGCCTTGCTGCCAACGCCGTTGCAGCGCCAAGCGCAGTTCAAAATGATCACCGTGATAGCGCCTTGATGCAAGTGAGTGCGACATGAGCCAAGCCCAACTTGTTCAATCTTCACAAGTCCGCGTGCCTGTTGCGCCAGACAGTTTCCCGCGCTGGATCCTGTATTTCTCAGCTGGCATCATGGCGTTCTCACTCATCTCTGTGGGCTTGATCCGCATCACCGGCAATGGTCCTGATCAGCTTGCTGCAGCGCCCACAGTTCAGCGCTCATTGATTTTCGAAGATCAAAAAGACGGCGGTGTTCGGGTGGCCGATGGCGTCTCAGGACAAACCCTCACAGTGTTGTATGGCGAACAAGGTTTTGTGCGTGGCGCATTGCGCGCATTAGCGCGCGAACGCTATTCCAGAGGCATCGGTTCCTCGCAAGCTTTTGACCTGATTGCCCGTGTGGATGGGAGGGTCACTTTGATGGACCCAAGCACAGGACAGAGAGTCGATTTAGAGTCATTTGGTCCGACCAATACAGCGGAATTCGCTCGATTTCTAGCCATGCAACCTGAATGATTCAGGATTGAGTCAGTCAACCCTTTTTAAAGCTGGAGTTTTTCTTTCATGCAAGCTAATACAACCATAGACACTGCTGAAAAAGCATCCCAAAAAGCGGTTGAGAGCACCATGCTAAGCCCCCGTTTTTACACCACTGATTTTGCGGCCATGGACAAGCTTGACATGTCTCCCATGCGTGCCGAGTGGGACAAAATGATGGCTGAATACGAAGGCGACAACAATCACGATCACTTTCAGCGCGACGAAGAATTTACCGAAGAAGTGGCCGAGAGATTTTCCCAAGTCAGCCCTGAAATGCGCCAAGAGTTTTTGGACTTTTTAATTTCCTCTCTGACGTCTGAGTTTTCGGGTTGCATTTTGTACAACGAAATTTTCAGAAATGTTGAAAACCCCGACATCAAACAGTTGATGCGTTACATGGCCCGCGATGAATCGCGCCACGCCAGTTTCATCAACCAGTCTTTGAAAGACTTTGGTCTGGGTATTGACCTGGGCGATTTGAAGCGCACCAAAGCTTATACCTACTTCAAGCCCAAATACATTTTCTACGCGACGTACCTGTCCGAGAAAATTGGCTATGCGCGTTACATCACCATCTATCGTCAATTGGAAAAAAATCCAGGCAAGCGCTTCCACCCTATCTTTCGTTGGTTTGAGCGCTGGTGCAATGACGAGTTTCGACATGGCGAATCGTTTGCATTGATCATGCGCGCCAACCCGCATTTACTGCGTGGCGGCAATGTGTTCTGGATTCGCTTTTTCTTGTTGGCCGTTTACGCCACCATGTACGTTCGTGACCACACACGCCCCATGCTGCACCAAGAGATGGGCCTTGAGTCTGGCACCTACGACTACGAAGTCTTCCGCATCACCAACGAAATTACCAAGCAAGTTTTCCCTGTCAGCTTGGACATTGACAACCCAGCCTTCAGGGAAGGTTTGTCGCACTTGTTCCATGTGCAAACTCAAATGAATGCGGCCAAAGCTCAAGGCGGCTTGGTGGGCAATTTGAAGCGTGTACGTTGGGCCATTTCTGGCGGCCTCACTTTCCTTCGCTTGTACTTCTTGCCTGTCAAGCACCATGCTTTGCCAGCAGATGTGCGCATGGTGCCTGCTTGGTAAATTGCCTGCCAACAGACACTGAAAGCCAAGGATGACCGACACCTTTATTGCATTAGGATTTGCGATTTTTATCTGGTGGTTCAGCACCGGTATCGTGATTCTTTTAAATCGCATGTCGCGCACGGCGGTGACCATGAGCTTGGTCATCTCTTCTGCGCTGGGTTTAGGTGCCTTGGCGGGTTTGTCTCACACAGCGCAACAAACAGGCGTCATGGGCGCCTACTGCGCTTTCACTTGCGCCTTGTTGGCGTGGGGCTGGAACGAGTTGAGTTTTCTCACGGG
>CAJCDH010000117.1 GCA_903961095.1 uncultured Burkholderiales bacterium
GGCGGCTTAACGCTGCATGACTTGGCCGATGAGTTTGGCGTGAGCGCAGAGCGCATTCGCCAAATTGAAGTGGCGGCCATGAAGAAAATGAAAGCTGCTTTGACGGAATACGCAGGGGCTTAAATTTCTTTCATCTTCACCAAGTAAAAAGAGGGCTGATGCCCTCTTTTTTTCGTCCGCATTTTGAATGCTTGCTGCTTACTTCAACAACAACTTGAAATCATCTGCCAGCGCCTGTGCACCCATGCCATAGCGGTTGAACAAGCGCACCCTGCCCTGCGTGTCAAAGGTGTAGCTGCCCGCAGAATGATCCATGGTGTAGCTGGTCGGTGTCTTACCTTCCACCCGCTTGAAATAAATTTTAAATTCTTTGGCAATGGCAGGAAGTTGCTCTTGCGTAGGCCTTAAGGCGACAAAGCTGGCGTCAAAGTTCTCAACATAAGCCTTCAACAACTCTGTGGTGTCACGCTCGGGGTCAACCGTGACAAACACGGCTAGCAACTTATCGCCATCAGGCCCAAGTAAGCCCTTGACCTCAGCCAACTCTTGCATGGTGGTGGGGCACACATCGGGACACTGGGTATAGCCAAAGAACACCACCACCAACTTACCAGAAAAGTCTTGCAGCTTGCGCACCTGGCCATTTTGATCGGGCAAGTTCAATTCTTTGGCGTAATCGGCACCCGTAATGTCAACACCTTTGAATGCGGGCTTTGGATCTGAGCAAGCACTCAAGCCCACCACAAAGGCAACAAGTGTTAAGGCAGACAAGCATCTCAGCCATGGTGCAAAAAAACGTGTACTTTGAAGCATGAGTAACTTTGTGCAATTTAAAACAAGTAGTGATCGACCAACAAGGCTGCAAACAACACGCTCAAATGAATGAGCGAAAACTTGAAGGTTTTGCGTGCCAGCTCATCGGAGTAATTGCGCCACAAAGCCCATGCATAGCCAATGAACATCACACTCAAGACAAAGGCTGCAGCAAGGTAGAGCCAAGAGCTCATGCCATAGGCAAAGGGCATCAGGCAAGAGGCCATGAGCACAAAGGTGTAAAGCAAAATTTGAAGTCGAGTAAATTCATTGCCATGCGTCACGGGCAACATGGGCAGGCCCGACTTGCGATAGTCTTCAACGCGGTACAAAGCCAGTGCCCAAAAGTGCGGCGGCGTCCACAAGAAAATAATCAAGAAAAGAATGAGCGCTTCAGGGCCCACATCGTTGGTCATGGCGGCCCAGCCCAACACGGGTGGCATGGCGCCTGACGCACCACCAATCACAATGTTTTGCGGTGTGAGTGGTTTCAAAATGACTGTGTAAATGATGGCGTAGCCCACAAAGGTGGCAAACGTCAGCCACATGGTGAGCGGGTTAACCGCAAAGTACAAAATGACCGAGCCAATGCTGCACAGCACGGCAGAAAACAACAAGGCTTGCATGTCGCTCAACTGACCCTTGGCAGTGGGGCGCCATGCAGTGCGCTTCATTTGTGCGTCGATGCTTTTTTCAATCAAGCAATTGAAAGCAGCTGCGGCACCCGCCACCAACCAAATGCCCACACATGCAATGAACCCCAGTTGAACTTCTTTCCATGTAGGCACACCAGGTACGGCCAAGACCATGCCAATGAGGGCACAAAACACAATCAGTTGTACTACACGGGGCTTCATCAGCGCGTAGTACTGGCGCCAAGGTGAGCTTGCTTGTAATTCTGCTGCGGTGCTCATGCGGCAAGCCTTCGTGAAAAAATCAAGGGAGTCATTGTGTACTCGTTTTACTGCGGCTCAACATGTAGGTGAGCGTCATCATAATGGCACCCGCACCGCCGGTGTGTGCCACTGCGGCCACCAAGGGCCAATCTAACACCACATTGGACAAGCCAGTGATGAACTGAAGGGTTAACAAAGCCAATAGAAAGTTCGTTAGCCCTGGCAAGACTTTGTATTTTCTAAATTGCCAAATCATGAAGGCGGCAAATGAAAATACCAGCAAAGCCATCAGCCTGTGAACAAAGTGAATGGACACCAAAGCTTCCATGGGCAAATATTGCCCCATCGAATCCATGCCCAAGTGTCGCCAAATTTCAAAGCCTTGTGCGTTCCATGCGGGCCACCATTGGCCATTGCAATCTGGGAATCCATCGCATGCCAAAACAGCATAGTTGGTACTGACCCATGCGCCCAACGCAATTTGAGCAGTCAGCAAGGCGGCGGCCACCCAAATCAATCGGCGCTGGTGGGTTTGAATTTCTTGACGCTGAGATTTAGGTTTCCAAGCCACTTGCGCAGACAACAACACCAACAAACCAATGCCACCCAACAAATGCAAGGTGACGATGGCCGGGAACAATTTCATGGTGACAGTCAGCGCGCCAAATGCCCCCTGCATACAAACCCAAAACAAAGTGAGCCATGCCCAAAAGGGCTTGACTTGCCAAGCGCCTTGAAACGAATACTGGCCTTTCCAACGCTGCCACGAGCTGCTGACAGCCAAGACCAGAATTAAGAAGCCTACGGCGGTGGCCAAATACCGGTGGATCATTTCGATCCATGCTTTGCTGTGCGTCACGGGGCCAGTGGGCATGGCAGCCTGTGCGGCATCAATGTGCACAACCGCGCCAATTGGGCTGGCACTGCCATAACAACCGGGCCAATCGGGGCAACCCAAACCAGAATCGGTGAGCCGTGTGAAGGCCCCAAACAAGACCAAATCAAACGTGAGAAACAAAGTGAGCACCGTCATGGCACGCAGTTTGGCGTTGACCGGATTGTGCTTGTTTTGATACAAGGTCAGCGCCAAAGGCAACACCGCAATGAGCACGCCCATGCCCATCAAACGCAGGGTGGGTGAGAGGTTGTAAAGGTCGACTTCGGTCATTGTTTAACGGCCAGCCGTGTCCCAGAAGGAAGAGGCACGCAACAGTCGGTCAAGGTCTTTTTTGGCTTGCGCTGCAGAGGCGAGTTCAATGCCGGGCGGAAAACGCATCATCCAATTGCCCATCGGGTCAACCACGTACAAATGGTCTTGCAGTTGACGGCCAGCTGCAGGCTGCAGCCATTGAGCAATCGTTTCAGCATTCATTCGCAAAACTGTGGCTTCTGAAAGACCCGGCATGAGCTTGTCATCAACAGGTGCATCGCCAGTTGCCAACCAAACCCAATCGATGCGGTCTTTTTCTTTGCCCAAAGACTCACGCAACTGACGCTGGAAATACAAATGCTTTTGGCAAGTTTCGTTGCAAGACGCGTCGGCCACACTGACCAACAACCATTGGCCCTTCAGCGAACTCAAAGTTACTTGATCGCCATTTAATTTGACCGCTGTCATGGCTGGCACAGGCCGTTGTGGATCTATCAGCTCGCCATGATTGCGCCGTCCCTCTGGACGTATGACGTAGTAGGTGAGATAAGAGGCAATGACGGGTGAAGCGCAGACCAACAAAACGGCCAACATCTTCCAGCGACCTGCACGTGTTTGTTTTTCATCAGCTTGCACCACTTCTGTGGGGCTGGGCATGGTGTGAACCGTCATGCCCAAGGGGGCATCTGTCCATTGAGCGTTTTCAGGACTGGGCGCTGACTTTGGATTTGAGACGGGGTCGGACAATTTGAAACCAGACATAAAGCAATGCAATCAAAAACGCCAATCCAAACCATTGGAAGGCATAACCATAGTGTTTCTGAACACCTGTTGCGACCTGCGGCCATTCACGCAGTAAACCTTCAGAGGCTGAGCCCTGTTGAATGACTGAAATCTCCAACAAAGGCAATCCAGTTTCAACACGAAAATCTTGCAAGTCTAGATTTTGCCGTATTACCGCTTTGCCTTCCTCGCCCAAGGCATAAAGCTTGGACGGGGGCAAGGCTATCAAGCCGTTCAGGGAGACAGTGCCTGTGGGAGTTTGGATGGCAGGCAAGCGCGTACGGTCTGTAAAGTCTCGCCCCACCCAACCACGTTGGACTATCACCACCGCACCAGTCGCTTGAACCTTGAAGGGCGTCAACACATAGAAACCGGGTCGTGCATTCATTTGACGGTTGTCTAAGTAAACCGTGAATGGGGCTAACCATTCCCCTTCCAATTTGATGGGGCGGTGTACTAAACCCGACCGGTTGCCTTCAGAGTCTTGCGATGTGCCCAAGAAAGCGCCATCCAGCGTGGGCATTTGTCCTTTTTTCGTGATTTCTGCCTGCCAATCGAGTTTGGTCTGCGCTCTGCCCAGTTGCCAAAAACCGAGCGCGCAGGTTATACCTACGCAGACAAGCGCCAAGAAAAACCACAACACCATTTGAAGGTGTGTGTTCTTTTTGGGGGACGCTGAAAATGCTGACCAACTCATCCGATAATTCCCATGATGAAAATACTCGTTGCACTTGCCTTCTTTGCCATTTTGGCCAGCCTGGGTTCCGCCCTCTTCTACATGATGCGAGGCGGCACTCAAATCGAATCCGATTCAAAAGAAGGCGGCCCATCAACACCCGCCCCGAAGGGCAACATGGTGAAAGCTCTGGCCATTCGTGTTGGCTTCTCAATTGTGCTCTTCATTTGCATTTTGATTGCTTGGAAGATGGGCTACATTCAACCCTCTGGTATTCCGGCAGGCGCCTAAGCCCATTCAATTCTGATTCACAAAAAAAGCGCCCAAGGGCGCTTGTTCTTTGGGTGATGCTAAGTTACATCCAGTAAACCAGAATGTACAAACCAAGCCACACCACGTCCACAAAGTGCCAGTACCAAGCGGCACCCTCAAAGCCGAAGTGACGGTCTTTGGTGAAGTGACCCTTTTGCAAACGCAAGGTAATGAACAACAACATGAGCATACCGACAAACACGTGGAAGCCGTGGAAGCCTGTCAGCATGTAGAAGGTTGAGCCATAAACACCAGAGCTCAATTTCAAATTCAAGTCGCCCCATGCGTGCGCATATTCGTAACCTTGCACGAACAAAAACACCAAGCCCAAAATAACCGTCATCCACATGAACTTGATGGTTTTGCTGCGGTCACCATGCTGCAATGCATGGTGCGCAATGGTCAAGGTAACGCCAGAAGTTAACAACAAAGCGGTGTTGATGGTGGGCAACCAGAATGGGCCCATGGTTTGGAAGGGCTCAACAATGCCAGCGGGTGAGGCAGTTGCGCCAGCAGCAATGGAGGGCCAAACAGCTTTGAAGTCGGGCCACAAGAGTGCGTTTTCTAAGCTGCCCAGTGCAGGCAAAGAATGTGAACGGGCCCACCACAAAGCTGTGAAGAAGGCTCCAAAGAACATCACTTCAGAGAAGATGAACCAGGTCATGCTCCAACGGAAAGACAAATCAATTTTGCGGCTGTACATACCGCTTTCACTTTCACTGATGGCATCGCTGAACCATTGGTACAGAACAACCAACCACCAAATCAAACCAGCAAACAGGGGGTACTTGCCCCACTCAGCACCGTTGATCCATTGGCCCGCGCCCAAGATGACCAAGAACAAACCAAATGCGGCCATGACCGGATGGCGTGATGGATGGGGCACATAGTAGTAAGGCGTTGTGCCGTGTGCTGTAGAACTCATACTTGCTCCTGCTCTCTCTTAAACCAAATCTGACTCAAAAAATTTACAAAGTGATGGGCTGAGCCACCACCCAATTGACCAAGGCGATTAAGCCCACCACAAAAATCAATGCCAAACACAGGCCCACCACCAAGACGTGAAAAGGGTTGAGTTTGGCCATGTCTTCTTGGCCTTCACTGTTTTTTCTCAAACCGATGAAGGACCACAATACCGCTTGAACGGCACGGAAAAATGAAACTTGATTGCTGCTCATGAGCCCACCTTAGGGGAGATCAATGCAGCTGGAACAACGGCCACAGGCGTGGAAGTTGGTGCAGGTGGCGTTTTGCCGCCCACTTCAAAAAATGTGTATGACAGGGTAATGGTTGTCACATCTTTGGAAAGCTTGGGGTCAATCACAAAGGCAACCGGCCATTCTTTTTTCTCACCAGGCTCCAAGGTATATTGGTTAAAGCAAAAACACTCCATTTTGTTGAAGTGGGCTGCCGCCTGATTGGGTGCATAACTGGGAATGGCTTGTGCAGCCATGCGCCTGTTTTGCACATTTTGAAATTGATACATCACTGTGGTGAGTTCACCTGGATGGACTTGCACAGAACTCTGAGCTGGCTTGAAGTCCCAAGGCCCGCGCGAGTTGGCATCAAACTCAACCGTAATGGTGCGCGAGTAATCAACTTGTGAATTGCCTGGCTTCACGTCTTTGCCCGTGACACCATTGCCCGGTACTTGACGCTCTGAAATAGACAGAATGTTGATGCCCGTCATTTCACAAATGTGTTTGTAGATGGGAATGAGCGCATATCCAAACGCAAACATGCCGGCCGCAACAATGGCCAACTTGCTCACCATTTTGATATTTTCGCGGTACAGACTCATGATGCTTTTGTGTTGGAACAGGTCACTTAACGAGATGTCAGCAAAAGCATCTTGACCAAGAACCCCACAAAGAAAGCAGCAGCCACAGAGGCCAAGATGAGGCCTAAGCGCGCGTTACTTTTCTTTTGTTCAGGGGTTGCTGCCATGATGCATTGATTCCAAATTAACCAATGACGCGGGTTGCCGTGGCATCCAGCTTGGGTGGGTTTTCAAAGGTGTGGAAAGGTGCAGGAGAAGGAACTTCCCACTCCAAACCTTCTGAGGCTTCCCAAGGCTTTTGAGGAGCTTTTTCACCTTTTCCGCGCATGCAAGGCAATACCACGAACAAGAAGAAGTAAACCTGTGCAAAACCGAACAAGAAACCACCCACTGAGGCCAGAGCGTTGAAGTCGGCAAACTGCATGGGGTAGTCGGCATAGCGACGTGGCATACCTGCCAAGCCCAAGAAGTGCATGGGGAAGAAGGTGACGTTGAAGGAAATGAGCGACCACCAGAAGTGAATCTTGCCACGGCCTTCGTTGTACATCACGCCTGTCCACTTGGGCAACCAATAGTAGGCACCGGAGAACATGGCAAACAAAGAACCCGCCACCAACACGTAGTGGAAGTGAGCCACGACGTAATAAGTGTCTTGTAACTGAACGTCGATAGGCGCCATGGCCAAAATCAAACCAGTGAAGCCGCCCATGGTGAACACAAAGATGAAGCCAATGGCAAACAACATGGGTGTTTCAAAGGTCATGGAGCCGCGCCACATGGTGGCAATCCAGTTGAAAATTTTCACGGCGGTTGGCACCGCAATCAACATGGTGGCGTACATGAAGAACAACTGGCCTGTGACAGGCATGCCGGTTGTGAACATGTGGTGAGCCCACACAATGAAAGACAAAATGGCAATGGAAGAAGTGGCGTACACCATGGAGGCATAACCAAACAACTTTTTGCGCGAGAAGGCAGGGACCACCTGGCTGATGATGCCGAAGGCCGGCAAGATCATGATGTACACCTCGGGGTGGCCAAAGAACCAGAAAATATGCTGGTACATGACGGGATCGCCGCCGCCAGCTGGATTGAAGAAGCTGGTACCGAAGTGACGGTCAGTGAGCGTCATGGTGATAGCGCCAGCCAACACAGGCATCACAGCAATCAACAAGTAGGCCGTAATGAGCCAAGTCCAAGCAAACATGGGCATCTTCATGAGCGTCATGCCTGGGGCACGCATGTTCAAAATGGTGACGATGATGTTGATGGAGCCCATGATGGATGAGGCGCCCAGGATGTGCAATGCAAAAATACCAGCGTCCATGGAAGGACCCATTTGCAATGTCAGGGGTGCGTACAAAGTCCAGCCTGCAGCAGGTGCGCCACCAGGCATGAAGAATGAGCCCGCCAACATGATGGCCGCAGGAATCATGAGCCAGAAGCTAAAGTTGTTCATCCGAGCAAAGGCCATGTCGGAGGCGCCAATTTGCAGTGGAATCATCCAGTTGGCAAAGCCCACAAAGGCCGGCATGATGGCACCGAACACCATGATGAGGCCGTGCATGGTGGTGAGTTGGTTGAACAACTCAGGATTGACCAACTGCAAACCAGGCTGATACAACTCAACTCGGATGAGCAGCGCCAAAATACCGCCAATCATGAACATGGCAAAGCTGAACAACAAATACAAAGTACCAATGTCTTTGTGGTTGGTGGCATACACCCAACGGCGCCAGCCCGTAGGCGCACCGTGGTGGTCATGGTCGTCATGACCGTGGGCTTGATCGTGAGGATGGAGAACAGCGCTCATCTTGATTTCCTTTAAATACTTCTCAAAGTACTTGATTACTTGCGTGCAGCCAGCACTTCAGCTGGTTGTACGACTTGTCCAGTCTTGTTGGACCAATTGTTTTTGGTGTACGTGATCACAGCCGCAATTTCTGTGTCTGACAATTGTTTCCATGCAGGCATGGCTTGGTTGTTTTGACCGTTGAGCAAGACTGCAATTTGTTTGGCTTTGTCGGCGTCTAAAACAATGGCTGAACCGTCAAGTGCCTTGATGGCACCAACCGCTTTACCAGCAGCTTGGTGGCAAGCAACGCAATTGGCCGCGTAAACTTTTTCACCACGCTTGAGTGAATCTTCAAGAGCCCAAACTTTGGTGGGGTCATCGGCTTTGGCTGCCAATTTTTTTCTCTCAGCGTCGACCCATTTGGAATAATCTTCAGCCGACAACACTTTCACATTGATAGGCATGTAAGCATGTTCTTTGCCGCACAACTCTTGGCACTGGCCATAGAAGGTACCAGTTTTTTCTGCACGAAACCAAGTGTCGCGCACGAAGCCGGGAATGGCATCTTGCTTGATACCGAATGCAGGTACAGCAAACGCGTGAATCACGTCATTGGCCGTGGTGATAATGCGGATTTTTTTGCCCACAGGAACTACCATGGGATTGTCTACTTTGAGCAGGTAATCATCACCTGAGGGCTTGCCTGAGTTGGACATTTCGCGCTGCGCGTTGTCCAAGGTGGAAATGAAGCCGATGCCTTCACCTTCGCCCTTGATGTAGTCATAGCCCCACTTCCACTGATAGCCTGTGGCTTTGATGGTGAGGTCGGCGTTGGTAGTATCTTTTTGGGCCACCAAAACTTTGGTAGCAGGCAAAGCCATCAAGATCACAATGATGAAGGGCACAATGGTCCAGATCACTTCAACGGTCATGGACTCATGGAAGGTAGCAGGCTTGTGGCCTACCGATTTGCGGTGCTTCCAGATGGAATAAAACATGACGGCAAACACAGCCACAAAAATGACTGTGCACAAGACCATCATGAAAACGTGAAGGGAGTGCTGCTCTTCAGCAATTTTGGTGACAGCCGGGTGAAAATCAAGTTGATTGACCGCAGGGCCGCCAGGTAAATCTTTGACGGCGTATGCAGCAGTTGCCGCCCAAGCGCTGGACCAAATACCAGCTTTGCTTAGCAAAGACACCAATTTTTTGGAAATGCTCTTCATAGTTTTCACTAACTTCCAAGTTTCAAAATGAAACCACTACAGTTATTACAAAAGGGAACGCGCGAGAGCCTTAACTCACAGCCAAAAAGAGGCCGTTGAAGGACAAGCTCAACGGGCGAAATTTTAACCGAGTTGAAGGCCGACTTTGCGATTAATCAAACTTGATTTGATTTCTTTTGCGGATTTCTCAGCATTTGACGCATGTCGTCTAAGCCGATTTGGCTCTGAGAGGCGACTTTCGCTCGAGGCCTTGGTTTCAATGCATGTCCATAAACCACTTCGAAGACTAGGGACAAACGACCTTCTGCGTCGGTGCTGGCCAAAGAAAGCAAGGCCTTGTGAAACTGCTTTAACCAATTTTTTCCACGCAAACCATTGAATCTGCTGACGTGAAAATTACGCCCCATGGTGCGCAAGTCTTCAAGCAGCTTGTCAGAATTGACGTAAGTCAATGTAATTTTTTCCATGTCCATGACAGGCTCAGCAAAGCCCGCATAAACAAGCATGTCACCCCAATCGTGCATGTCGGTAAATTCATGTGCCGGCATGGGCCAAGCTTGCTGCTCATAAACCGCCCTGAGCTCTTTCAAAGTGTCGGGGCCAAGACAAGAAAACATCAAGAAACCATCAACGGCTAAAACGCGATGCCATTCTGCCAAGAGTGCTTCTGGGTCTGCTGCTTGGTGAAGCAACATATTGGCCCAAACCATGTCTGTGCTGTGCGACTTTAAGGGCTCAGCTTTTAATTGCGACTGGAACCATCGCGCGGGCTTCCACCAAGATGCGCGACTGCTGGCTTGCACCCATTCGACCTCACCGACTCGATCGGCAAACAAATGACCAATGGCTTGTGGGTAACGCTTTCTAAGCAAGGCCAAAATATTGAGGCCTGCGCGCAATGGATTCCAGCAAACCCATGACTTAGGTTGCAAACGAATAAACGCCAGCCGTTGCTCCATGCGTCGCGCTACTTCTTCATGCAGCCACGGTGAAGTGACGCTGCTTGGCTTGAAAGGCTTTGAGCCCAGTGCCAATGTGGCCCATCTGCGAGCTGCAACAGGGTCTAGGCTGGGTGGACGATCGTGGGGCATGCGATTGAAAGCAATTTGAAATGCAATGGGTGGTGTA
This sequence comes from uncultured Burkholderiales bacterium, assembly GCA_903961095.1. Lineage (GTDB taxonomy): Bacteria > Pseudomonadota > Gammaproteobacteria > Burkholderiales > Burkholderiaceae_C > Limnohabitans_A. Next base: position 10,560 of record CAJCDH010000117.1, read on the forward strand.
TGCCAAGTATATTGATTTGCAATGTACATCCCCAGTCAATGTGCCATTTGCAAAGCTTGGCCCTCACATGGCATTTGTGATGCATGTGTGGCCGCTTTTGGCAGACCCGTCCCAAGATGCCAACTTTGCGCTGCCGAATCAAGCCTCAAAATTTGCAGCGCATGTTTTCAAAGTCCACCCATTCTCAATGCCTGCTGGGCGACTGTGGCATACGCGTGGCCTTGGACCGCCCTGATTGCGCAATTCAAGTTTCATGACCAACCCAGCTGGGCAAGTCATTTTGCCTTGCTGATGCAAAACACCCCCTTTGCAGCCGATGCCATTGAGCAGGCCGATGCTCTGATTCCCATTCCACTTTCGCTCAAGCGCTTGTCGGAAAGGGGTTACAACCAATCCTTGATACTCTCGCAAAAATTGAGTGCTCAAAAAACTCACCCGAACAGCTTGTTGAGAATGCGGCACACAGCCGCGCAAAGCACCTTATCGCGACAGCAAAGATTGACCAACCTGAATGGCGCTTTTGCAGTGTCTCCTTTTAAGTCTGCCGAGCTCAGGGGCCAGCGTGTCATGCTCATAGACGATGTCATGACCAGTGGCGCCACACTTCAAGCAGCAGCGCAAGTTCTAAAGCAAGCTGGGGCGGTGCAAGTATCTGCCTTGGTGTTTGCCAGAACACCGGCTTAATGCCGCTTTAAACCTACGACAATAGCACCATGTTTCAAATTGTTTTGGTAGAACCTGAAATTCCGCCCAACACGGGCAACGTGATTCGCCTTGCGGCCAACACGGGCTGTGCCTTGCATCTCATTGAGCCGCTGGGCTTTTCCATGGAAGACAAGCACATGCGCCGTGCCGGTCTTGACTACCACGAGTACGCCAAGGTCAAAAGGCACGCCAACTGGGCTGAATTTTTAGCCACAGAACAACCCAACTTGGTGCGCATGTTTGCACTCACCACACGCGGCACACGCTTTGTGCAAGACACCTCTTTTCAAAGAGGCGATTGGTTGGTGTTTGGTGCCGAGACTCGGGGGCTTGCACCGGAACTGCGAGAAAGTTTTGCCCCCGCCAATCGTTTGAAGTTGCCCATGCTAGAAGGTCAACGCAGCTTGAATTTGTCTAACAGTGTGGCCGTCACGGTCTATGAAGCCTGGCGACAAAATGGATTTGCCATGCCAGCCCAGCCCTCAAATTGAATGGGCTAGGCCTTAGGGCTTTGTCTTAATCGTAATAGCGCGCCAATGATTCAGCAATGCAAGCTGGCTTCTCGAAGCCTTCGCGCTCAATGCTCATTTCCCAAGTGAACTGCATGCCATTGCCTTCAATGGTCATCGCATTCAACAACTTCATGTGGCCACGCAACTTGCTGCCCACAGGCACTGGCGATGTGAACCTCACTTTGTTCAATCCGTAGTTGACGCCCATGCGCACATTTTCAATTTTGATGGCGCTTTGAGAAAACTTAGGAATGAGCGACAAGGTGAGAAAGCCATGCGCAATGGGCGCACCAAAGGGGCCATCCTTGGCTTTTTCAACATCGATGTGTATCCATTGATGATCGCCTGTGGCCTCGGCAAACATGTTGACTTGCTCTTGGGTGATTTCGGTCCAAGGTGAAACGGCCACGGTTTGACCAATGCAAAGTGCAAGTTCTTGAAGTGTTTGAAATGTTTTCATAGCCCACACTCTAACCAACTTTATATCAGAGATCAATCACCACATTGCCTAATTGACCTGCTTCAACGGCTTCATGCGCTTTCACAATTTGGTCCAAAGTAAATCGTGCGCCAATGGTGTGCTGCAGTTGACCGGCAGCCAGCAATTCGTTGAGGCGATTGAGACACCAAGTTCTATCGGCAGGCAACAAGTCGTAGACCAAGAAAAATTTCAAACCGATCGAGTTAAACAGCAAGGGTCGGAAGGTCAAGGGAATGTCGCCCACCACGTTGGAGCCATAACCCACCAATTGGCCGTGCGGCGCCAAGCCACCCGTGGTAACCCACTGAGATGCTGTCGCAAAGTCCATGTCAATGATCACATCGACACCTCGGCCTTGGCTAAAGGCTTTCAAGCGCTCAACCACAGGCTCTGTTTTGTAAAAAATAGTTTCGACCGCACCGGCTGATTTGGCATGGGCTGCTTTCTCTTCAGAGCCCACTGTGCCAATGACCTGGCCGCCATAATGTGTAACGAGTTGGGTCACGTAATGACCCACCGCAGAAGATGCACCCGTGACCAAAACTTTCTTACCACGTAAATTTTCGTCGCCTGCAAGATGCACAGCTTGTACCGCCGTTAAGCCCGGAATGCCCATACAAGCACCCGCTGCAAAATCAGTATTGCCTGGCAAGGTCACAGCCTGCGCTTCAGGTAACACAATGGCTTCAGACGCAGTGCCATGCGGACGTTGCCACTGAGCGTTCCAAATCCAAACACGTTCTCCCACACGATGTTTTGAAACCCCCTCACCCACCGCTTCAATGACCCCTGCGCCATCGCTGTGTGGCACCACCCAAGGGTCGGTCAAAGGCCTGGCGCGGCGCGACTTCACATCGGATGGATTGACACCCGAGGTGGCCAAACGCACGCACACCTCACCTGTGCCAGGTGCTTTGAGAGGCAATGAACCCAGCACCATCACGTCACGTGCTTCGCCATTTTTTTCATACCATGCCGCACGGGTTGAGAGGCTTGTTGTCATTTGAGAATCCTTAGACGCGTTCCAAAATCAAGGCAATGCCCTGGCCGACGCCAATGCACATGGTGCACAGTGCATAGCGACCACCGGTGGCATGCAAACGGTTCACGGCGGTTGTCGCCAAACGCGCACCCGATGCGCCCAATGGATGACCCAGTGCGATGGCACCACCCCAGGCATTCACGCGCTCGTCGTCATCTTTCAAACCCAACATGCGAAGCACCGCCAAGCCCTGTGCGGCAAAGGCTTCATTCAATTCAATCACATCCATTTGGTCGAGTGTTAAACCGGTTTGCGCCAAAACTTTCAAGGTAGCTGGTGCAGGCCCAATACCCATCACACGCGGAGCCACACCCGCAGTGGCCATGCCCACCACACGGGCTTTGGGTGTGAGGCTGTATTTGCCAGCCAATGTTTCGTTGGCCAAAAGCAATGCACAAGAGCCATCGTTGACACCACTTGCATTGCCTGCAGTGACGGTGCCATCAGGGCGCACCACGCCTTTGAGTTTGGCCAAGGACTCCATGCTGGTTTCGCGGGGATGCTCGTCTTGGTCTACCAGAATGGCGTCGCCCTTTTTCTGTGGAATGGTGACGGCTGTAATTTCACGCGCTAAGTGGCCGGCCTTCTGCGCCGCCACAGCTTTCATCTGGCTGTTCAAAGCCATTTTGTCTTGCGCTTCGCGTTCAATTTTGTAATCGGTGGCCACGTTTTCTGCGGTCTCTGGCATCGAGTCGACACCGTATTTTTCTTTCATCAATTTGTTGACGAAGCGCCACCCAATGGTGGTGTCGTAGACCGCGTTGTTGCGGCTGAAGGCGGTTTCGGCTTTGGGCATCACGAAGGGTGCCCGGCTCATGCTTTCAACACCGCCAGCAATCATCAAACCCGCTTCGCCAGACTTGATGGCACGAGCTGCAGAGCCCACGGCATCCAAACCTGAACCACACAAACGGTTGAGAGTGGCTCCCGGCACATCTATGGGCAAACCGGCCAACAAACTGCTCATGTGTGCCACGTTGCGATTGTCTTCACCTGCTTGGTTGGCATTGCCATAAAACACATCGGTCACTGCAGCCCAATCAACTTGGGGGTTACGCGCCATCAGAGCTCGCAATGGAATAGCACCCAGGTCATCGGTGCGAATACTCGACAGGGCTCCGCCATAACGGCCAAAAGGGGTCCGAATGGCATCGCAAATGAAGGCTTGTGTGATGTTGCTGCTCATGGTTTTTCTTTAGGAGTGTTCATCGTTCATGAATTATGCAATATAGTGCATGTCATGGCGAATTTCAAGTCTTAATGCCACCTAAGCGACAATTCAGGCATGCTCATTCAACCCTCTCAAGCCGATGTCCGGCGATTTTTTTGTGGCGCTTATGCCAAGTCCCGTTCGGGCGCGAACCTAGAGCCCATCGAAATTTTGGCCAGCCAATGGATTGATGAACACCCTGAATATCACGCCGAATTGGCGGATGTCGATGCGGCCTTGGCTGCCATGCAAAATGCAGATCCTGCGCGAGAAAACCCCTTCCTGCATTTGTCCATGCACTTGTCCATCAGTGAACAATGCAGCATCGATCAGCCGCGAGGCATCCGACAAGCGCTTGAATTGCTGAGCCACAAAAAACAATCATTGCACGAGGCCCACCACGCCACCATGGAGTGCCTTGGACGCATGATTTTTGAGAGCCAACGCGCCGGAAAAATGCCCGATGGCAATATCTACATTGACTGCGTTCAAAGGCACGCAACGAAAGATTGATTCGCTCTGGCAATTCCAAGCAGTCGAAAAAAAAGCCCGCATCAGCGGGCTTTTAAATGAATTGCGTGGGTCTCTTGAAGACCCTTTGAATTAACGGAATTTAGATTGAGGAACAGTTTTCAAGTCACCGTCCAAAGACGCAATGTAGGCAGACAAGGCCTTCAATTCATTGTTGGTGAACTGCTTGGCAATACCACCCATCACACCGTTTGCGCGGCCCCAAGTGGCTTGATTTTCAGTCTTGTATGACTTCAAAGCCACAAACAAAAAGTCTTTGTGCTGGCCGGCAATTTTGGGGTAGCTAGGGTCAATGGGCTTAGAAAAGCTCTCGCCATGGCAAGAAACGCAAGCGCCTTTTTTCAGCAACTCTGCAACCTTGGCATCGGGGGCTTTGACCGCGGCAGTTTTAGCGCCTTCAGCCACGCCATGCTGCGCGTAATAAGCAGAGACATCGGCAATGTCTTGCTCCGTGAGACTGGCTGAAATGCCGCGCATAGTGGGATGCTTGCGATCACCTTTTTGGTAGGCCGTCAAGGAGGAGGCAATGTACTTGGCGTTTTGACCAGAGATCATGGGCACACGGTACACCTCTGGAAAACTGGCCTGGTAGCCCTTGATGCCATGGCAACCAATGCACATGGCTATCTTGGCTTCGCCAGCCTTGGCATTGCCCTGCACGTCTTGTGCGTGGGCTGTGAAAACGGTCGCTGAAGCGACAGTTAAAGCGATCAATGAGGATAACAAAGCGTTCATTTTGCGAGCACAATCAAACTAGGACTGATGAAAATCAATGCGGAATTATATCGAGTGAGCCTACTCAATCCTGACTTTTCTCATTTCTAATAACTTTTAATCCACTTTTACAGCCAATTATGAAATTCCAAGGGACCGAAAACTACGTTGCCACGCAAGATTTGAAGCTGGCCGTCAATGCAGCCATCACTTTGAAGCGCCCTCTGCTGGTCAAAGGCGAGCCTGGCACTGGCAAAACCATGTTGGCCGAGGAAGTGTCTGAGGCCTTGGGCTTGAAACTTATACAGTGGCACATTAAATCGACCACCAAAGCTCAACAAGGTCTTTACGAATACGACGCCGTGAGCCGCTTGCGTGACAGCCAATTGGGCGATGAGAAAGTCAAGCACATTGAAAACTACATCATCAAAGGTGTGTTGTGGCAAGCCTTCACCAGCGAAGAACCCGTGGCCATTTTGATTGATGAGATCGACAAAGCCGACATCGAGTTTCCCAACGACTTGCTGCGTGAAATTGATCGCATGGAGTTTTATTGCTACGAAACTCGCCAACTGATCAAAGCCAAAACTCGGCCAGTGGTGTTTATCACTTCTAACAATGAGAAGGAATTGCCCGACGCTTTCTTGCGCCGCTGCTTCTTCCACTACATCAAGTTCCCAGAAGCTGACACCATGAAGCAAATTGTGGATGTGCACTTCCCCAATTTGAAAAAAGAGTTACTGGCCGTTGCCTTGAAAAACTTTTACGACGTGCGCGGCTTGCCCGGCTTGAAAAAGAAGCCCTCTACCAGCGAGCTGCTTGATTGGCTCAAACTCTTGGTGGCTGAAGACATTCCATTAGAAGCTCTGCAAAGTGCTGATCAAAAAGTAAGCGTGCCACCACTGGTGGGAGCCTTGCTGAAAAACGAACAAGACGTGAGCTTGTTTGAAAAGTTGGTTTTCATGAACCAACGCAACCGCTGAATTTCAAAGCATGTCTAGAAGTCCATTGCTTGAAGGCGTGTCTGATGCCATTGGCTTTGTCGGTGGTGCACTGATTGGTTTTTGGGTAGGCCAACTGCTAGGTTGGAATATTTTTGCCGCAGGATATGGGACCGACAGCATTGGCGGCATTTTGTTGGTCGGTTTAGGTGGTGGGCTAGGGCTTCAATTGTCTCGTCGATGGCAAGCACGACAGGCGCAAAATGCCGAAGAAAGCGATGTGAGCAATGGCAAAGACAGCGGCCCTGGAAAGAAGGATCGTTGATGAATTCGACCACATCATTCACTCAAAGCATTGAGCTTCACGGTCAGCATGTCACTTTGGTTCCATTGAGTCTGAAGCACCACAATGATTTGGTTGACGCGGTGAAAGATGGCGAACTTTGGCGGCATTGGTATACCTTCATTCCCACACCAGAAAAGATGAATGACGAAATACTGAGGCGTCTGAAACTTCATGAACAAGGCAGCATGCTGCCCTTCGCAGTTTTACGCGAAGGCAAAGCGGTGGGCATGACCACCTACATGAACATGGATGCGCCTAACAAACGTGTTGAAATTGGCTCTACTTGGTACCGCGCCAATGTACAGCGGTCGGCTTTGAATACAGAATGCAAACGACTTTTATTGGCGCATGCCTTTGAGCAACGCCATTGCATTGCTGTCGAATTTAGAACTCATTTTTTCAACCAACAAAGCCGCAATGCCATAGAACGCTTGGGCGCCAAATTGGATGGCATTCTTCGCAACCACACCATCAATACACACCCCGATGCCGTGGGCGCACTTCGCGATACGTGTGTCTACAGTATTTTGAACACCGAGTGGCCTTCTGTGAAGGCTCACTTGGATTATCAACTCAGTCGTGCGCGCAAGGCCTGAACCATGCTAATCGATTTCTTCTACACCCTTCGTGCCGCCAAATTGCCGGTATCTGTTCGCGAATACCTCAATGTGCTTGAAGCCCTTCAAGCCAACGTGGTAGGGCCAGCCTCTGACGCCTGCAGCATTGACGACTTCTACCACCTCAGTCGCACGGTGATGGTGAAGGACGAGAAGCATTACGACAAGTTTGACAAAGCCTTTGGTGCTTATTTCAAAGGCGTTGAAATGCTGACCGACTTCACCAAAGAAGTGCCGCTCGAATGGTTGCAAAAAATTCTAGAAAAAGAACTCACGCCCGAACAAAAGGCCGCCATTGAAAAAATGGGCTGGGACGAGTTGATGGAAACTTTGAAGAAACGTCTTGAAGAACAAAAAGAGCGCCATGAAGGAGGCAACAAGTGGATTGGAACGGGCGGCACCTCGCCTTTTGGCAATGGTGGTCAAAACCCCCAAGGTATTCGCATTGGCGGCAAAGGCGGCCAACGCAGCGCTGTCAAAGTGTGGGAGCAACGCGCCTACCGCGATTACGACGACACCCAAGAACTGGGCACACGCAACATCAAAGTGGCATTGCGCCGCCTACGCAAGTTTGCACGCGAAGGCTCTGCTGAAGAACTAGACTTGCCCGATACCATTCGCGCTACAGCCGCCAATGCTGGCTACTTGGACATCAAAATGATTCCAGAGCGGCATAACAACGTGAAGGTGTTGTTGCTCATGGACGTGGGCGGCACCATGGACGACCACATTGCACGGGTTGAAGAATTGTTTTCTGCTGCCAAAGCAGAGTTCAAACACCTTGAGTTTTATTACTTCCACAACTGTGTTTACGACTTCATGTGGAAGAACAACAAACGCCGCTATGCGGAAAAGTTTCCTACCTGGGACATCCTTCGCAAGTACAACAAAGACTACAAGCTGATCTTTGTGGGCGATGCCACCATGAGCCCTTACGAAATTTTGCAACGCGGCGGCAGTGTGGAATACAACAACGAAGAAACTGGTGCTGAGTGGCTACAACGACTCACTCACACCTTTCCAAAATATGCCTGGATCAACCCAGAGCCGCAAGGCGTGTGGCAATACCGCCAAAGCATTGCCGTCATTCAACAACTCATGAGCAACCGCATGTTCCCCCTCACCCTCAAGGGTTTGGAAGATGCCATGCGCATGATGAGTAAATAAACAAGCATTCAGACAACTTTTTTAGGAGCCCCTATGACCAAGGCCTACCTCATTGGACAAGTCACCGTTCACAATGCTGAGGGTTATCAAAAGTACGCGCAACATGTGCCGGCTTCCTTAGTTCCACATGGCGGAAAATATTTGGTCAGGGGTGGCCAAGACACTCAATTGGAAGGTCAGGCCCAAGGACTTCGCAAGGTTGTGATTGAATTTCCCAGTCGCGCAGCAGCAGAAGCCTGGTATCACGGCCCTGAATACCAGGCCATCTTGCCCCATCGACTTGCCAATTCAGAAGGTCATATTGTTTTGGTCGATGGGTTTGACGGCTAAAATCCAGCATCCGCCGCCGTAGTTCAATGGATAGAACGAGTGCCTCCTAAGCGCTAGATACAGGTTCGATTCCTGTCGGAGGCACCAGGCGAGCTGTTTTAAATTTCAGCTGTTTCTGAAATTTTTTCGCACAATTGCTTTAAAGCTTTCACGTCTTCGTGCAAATCATGGGCCCATGCCCTTCGATCTCTGCCGTTGGCGAACTGCAACTCTCCAAAATTCACCACTGCCTTTAAACCATGCGCGTTCAAGGTGGACCAGACAGAGCCCAGCAAGGTGTCATCACCAATGTAGCGTGCCGCCATGCTAATGGTATTTGTGCTTGAGTCGACAAACTGCAATGCCAGTGCTTGTACCGGAGAATGACCTTCAATGGCCGACTGAATGAGGTTGGCGTGAAAGGGCAAGATACCCACGCCATCTCCGGTTGTTCCTTCGGGAAACACGGCCAAGACTTCGCCATTACGCAAAGATTGCGCCATGTCCTTAACCATTCGCAGGGCGTCTTTCCGCTGAGCTCTTTCGATGTACAAAGTCCCAGCCCCTGTGGCCAAAGTACCAATCATGGGCCACTCACGCAATTCTGATTTAGACACAAAACGACAATGCCGTGTGGCATGAATGACCACGATGTCTAGCCAAGAAATGTGATTGCAAACCAGAAGCGCTGGGCCACTCACCACCGGCCGGCCGCGAACTTCCAAGTCAATTTCCCAAATGCGCAAGAGTTGCATGGCCCACACTTGAACTCGCGCTTCACGCTCTGTCGGGCTTAATTGAGGGAACCTAAAATAAATGGTGAACCAACCCACCAACACATGCCAAATGCCACGCAGCAATTTGAGAGCGACGCGCATGTTCAGGCTTGATAAGCCACTTGTCCGTGGACCAAGGTGAAGCGTACGCGGCCAGGCAAGTCATAACCAGAGAAAGGCGTGAACTTGCCTTGACTGCGCAAGTTCTCAGCCCTAACCTGCCAATGCGCCTCAGGATCCAGAATGCACACATCGGCTTGTGCACCCACCTTCAGCTCACCCATATCTTGTTTGAGTACACGCGCAGCTTCGTGGGTCATGGTGGCAATTGCGCGAGATAAAGGCACCTTGCTGTCTTGGGACCACTTAAGCGCCAAGCTCAACAACAACTCAAGCCCAGTGGCACCAGGCGCGGCTTCTGCAAAAGGCAGCGCTTTCTCATCTTCACTGACCGGACTGTGGTCAGACACCAATGCATCGATGGTGCCATCGGCCAAGGCTTCGCGCAGTGCATCGCGATCACGCTGTTGCCGCAAGGGGGGAGACACGCGCGCGCGGCTGTCGAAGTAACCCACATCGGCATCGGTCAGGTGCAAGGAGTTGATGCTCACATCGCATGTAATTGGCAAACCCTCTGCTTTGGCTTGGCGCACCAAGGCCACGCCTGCTGCGCTGCTGATGCGGCACAAGTGCACATGGGCTTTGGTACTTTTTAGCAATTCAAAAATGGTGTGCAAGGCAATTGTTTCTGCAGCCACAGGCACGCCAGACAAGCCCATGCGAGTGGCCAAGGGGCCGCTGGCTGCCACGCCTTTGCCCAAATGCAATTCTTGCGGACGCAGCCAGACTGTGTAGCCAAATGAGTTGGCATATTGCAAAGCGCGTTGCAACACTTGTGTATTTTCAAGCGCTACTTCGGCTTGGCTAAAACCCACACAACCAGCTTCCGTGAGTTGAACCATTTCCGTCAAAATTTCACCCTTCAAACCGCGCGTCAATGCACCAAGGGGCATGACCTTGGAACGATTGAGTTTTTCGGCTTTGAAGCGCAGCATTTCGACAAGTCCCGGCTCGTCCAAGACAGGGTCTGTGTCGGGGGGGCAGACCAAGCTGGTGACGCCACCTGCCACAGCGGCTGCCAATTCTGAATCGAGCATGCCTTCGTGTTCATGACCTGGCTCTTTGAGGCGAACAGACAAATCTACCAAGCCTGGCATCACGATGCAGCCTTTAGCATCGATGGTTTTTTGAGCCTGAAAGCCTTCTGGGACTTGGCCTATGGCCACAACTTTGCCAGCTGCTATGGCCACATCAGCCACTGTGTCTGTTTTACTTTTCGGGTCTAGCACCCGGCCGCCTTGAATCAAAATTTTCATGGTCTTCGTTCTTTCTTTTTCTACTTATTTTTCTAATATTGATTTAAGCCTCATTGCCGGCCACGATGCTCATGACCGCCATGCGCACCGCAATGCCAAAAGTCACTTGCGGCAAGATCACGCTTTGAGTGCCATCGACCACGGCTGAGTCAATTTCAACCCCGCGGTTAATCGGCCCAGGGTGCATCACGATGGCATCAGGTTTGGCCAGTTGCAATTTTTCAGGCGTTAGGCCAAAGCGTTTGAAATACTCTTGACTCGAGGGCAACAAAGCGCCACTCATGCGCTCATTTTGCAAGCGCAAAGTGATGACCACGTCGCAGTCTTTGATGCCTTCTTCCAAATTGTGAAACACCTTCACACCCATCTGCGACATGTCGGCGGGCACCAAGGTTTGCGGCCCCACCACGCGCACTTCGGCACAGCCCAAGGTGGTGAGTGCATGAATGTCAGAGCGCGCCACGCGGGAGTGCAGGACGTCGCCCACAATGGCCACGGTGAGGTTTGAAAAATCTTTTTTGTAGTGGCGAATGGTGTACATGTCGAGCAGCCCCTGCGTAGGGTGTGCGTGTCGGCCATCACCTGCATTGACCACGTGCACATGTGGCGCTACGTGTTGCGCTATGAGATATGGCGCGCCAGATTCGGAGTGGCGCACCAC
>CAJCDH010000118.1 GCA_903961095.1 uncultured Burkholderiales bacterium
AGTCAAACAGCCAATGAATCTCACAGCGTTCATGCGCAAGACCCCAATTACAAGGGCTATCAAACTGCCGCCGAGATGCCCGATCGCTTTGTTTCAAATGAAAAAGCTGCAACTGTACCGCCGGCAGCACGCAAAACAGTCGATGTCTCTCAACTTGACAGCATCTTCAAGCCTCAAGAGAAAGCTGTTGGTGTCGATGCTATAGAAGGTAATGCTGCAATCGAAGAGATGGCAGACCAAATTTCAAAATCGATTTATGAAGCAGGGCCAGAAATGGACTTCCCTGCTCGCGTTATCAATATCAAAATCGAGAACGACCAGTTGCGTGCACGCCTGGAAAAGCTTGAGTAAAGGAACTTGCTATGAGCAATCAACCCACCACAGGCGGACACGATCATGGCCACACAGACCATGCGGCTCCCAATGCTGTTTCAGACAACGATGAATTAGAGGGCATCAAAATGGTTGCGCTCGAGTCGGCTGAGCTTGCCACTCGATCGGCCAACTTGGCAGTTGGCGCAGGCGAGAACATGAAAAAAGCCACGCACAATCTTGAAGAGCTCATGAAGGTCAACAAGAAGCAGCACCAAATCTTGTTGGGCATCGCGGGCGGTTTGATGTTTATCACGGCCATCGTTTTTGCCACATCCATCTTCACTCTGAAATCTCGCATCAATCAAATGGACGCCATGCTGGCCTCTCTCAGCAAGCGCGTTGTCGAATTGAACGACTCGGTCGAAATGGTTGGCTCAGTCAACGAGGGCCTTCAAGCCATGGTGGCCAAGCAAGATGACATCACCAAAATGCAAGGCAGTTTGGAGAAACGCCTCAACGAAGCCATTAAAAACACCGAAAGCGTGCCCGAGAAAACTGCTCAACAAGTTGGTGAAAAAGGCCAAATATTAGCGGCTCAAGTCAAATCTTTAGAAGGCCGTTTCGTGCAGCAATCTAAAGCTTTGAATGCATTGGCCAATCAGGTGGGCGGGCTTCAGGGTGCCGTTGGTGAAACCGGTTCTTTCAAGAAAGAAATGGAAGCTTTGGCGCGCTTGCAAAGAGAACGGCAGGCTGCAGAAAATACAGTGACGATCAAAGCTGCAGCTAGCAACAATGCCGCCAACCAAGCCGCACTGGCCGCAGCCAAACAACGCGAACGCATGGTTCAATATCCGCGTGCTCAGCAAGAAACAACTCCTGTGGGTGCCAGTGGCGTCTTGAGTTCAAAACCCTAAGCTTCAAGATGCGGGTTAAGCTTTTTTAACCCACGTCTTTTTCGGCATCTGCGTTTGCAACGGGCAAGGTTCCCTGACGCAAATCGTACTTGTTGAGTTTTTCAATCAAGGTGGTGCGCTGCAAATTAAGCAGTCGTGCCGTTTGAGAGACATTGCCATCTGTGCGGTTCAAGGCTTGCACAATGAGGTCTTTCTCGATGTCTGCCAAGCGGTCTTTCAAGGAAAGGCCCTCGGGCGGCAAGCTGGGCAAGCCTTGCGCCAACATAATGATGTCCTCCACTTCATTGTGCAGGTCCATGCCCAATGGTGGCGCGGGGTTGGCAAAGGGGTTCATCACCTCGGCATTGGCGCTGTGGTGCATGTCCTTGGCACTCAAGGGCGCCACTATTTCAAGAGAATCAACAATGGGTGTGCTCACACGTTCGGCCTGAAGCGTGCGCAAACCTTTGGGCAACAATGAAGAGGGCACGCTTGCCAAACTCAAACGTTGGCCACTGAACAATGTATTGAATCGATCGACCAAGTTGGACAATTCCCGCACATTGCCAGGCCACGCATAGTCCTTCAATGCCTCTATAAAGTCAGAAGTGAAGGAAATAGGCACTTGACCTTTGACTGCAAAATGCTCTGCAAAATGGGCCAGCAAAGCAGGCACGTCTTGCGACCTTTGTCGCAAAGCAGGTGTGTTTAGGGGGAGCACATTGAGACGATAGTACAAGTCTTCTCTAAAGCGCCCAGCCTCAATTTCAGCTTCTAAATCTCGGTGAGTAGCCGCTACCACCCGCACATCCACCTCGACCGATTTCAAGCCCCCAACAGGGTCGACTGTTCGCTCTTGCAACACGCGCAGCAACTTAACCTGCATGTCCAATGACAAGTCGCCAATTTCGTCCAAGAAGATGGTGCCGCCATGGGCCAATTCAAACCTGCCGATGCGATCGGCCATGGCCCCAGTAAACGCGCCCTTGCGATGGCCAAACAACTCACTTTCTAGCAAATCTTTGGGAATGGCTGCGCAATTGATGGGTACAAAATTTCCGCCACTTCGGTCGGATTGATCGTGCAATGCCCTGGCCACCAACTCTTTGCCCGTGCCACTTTCTCCGGTAATTAAGACAGTTGCGGTGGAACAAGCCACCCGTTCAATCAAGTGACGTATGGCCTCAGCGCCAGCACTGGCGCCAATAAAGACTTTGGAAGGGCTCTTTTTAGCCATGGGCTTTTGGAAAAATGGTCATAAATTCTCTCAAAACACCACTGTATTGCAAATTTGGTAAAAACCATCTTAAATGTCGGAAAACCGTCAGAGTGCTTCGCCTTTTCACAACAAGCGTCTTCAGAAGCTCTCAAGCTTCCCCAGTTGATGCCGAATCAGAGGGTGAAGGACTTCAAGTCCCACCTCTAACAAGGAACTGAACATGAAACGCGTGACCTCACTCTGCTTGTCATTTGGCTTGCTCACCCTGACAGGCTGCAAATCTATTGATTTGGCCATGTCAACACCCGCCCCTAAAGAGCCAACTACAGTGGCGGCTCCGTTGGTTGAAAAACGGGAAACCATCACCGCCACAGGCTATGCGGTGGTTGCCGTACAAAACCACAAAAACCCAGCGCAGCAGCGTTTGATGGCCATTCGTGCCTCCAAGCTCGATGCCTACCGTAACTTGACCGAGCAGGTCTATGGCCAGCAACTTGATTCCAGCTCCACCGTGGCCGACATGGTTGTCACCAACGATAGCTTTCGGACCAAAGTGGAAGGTGTGATTTATGGCGCTCGTTTGGTCAGCATTACCCCCGTGGGTGAAGACACATACGAAACCACTTTGTCACTCGACCGCGATGTGGTGCAAGATTTGCGCATTTTGTTCATGGGTCAGATGGTTTCTAAAGGTCGCTGATCATGCGTTCGGGTCTCAAGCTCCTCCAAATTAACGCCATGTGCCTAGCGCTAAGCGCTGGCGTGAGCGTGCAGGTTGCAGCCCAGGCGCCTCTCACCCCCCAAGAGCGGCTCGATGCCATTCGCCAAAGCCTGATTGAAGCCTCATTGCAAAGCCCCACCCGCGTCACCAGCACAAGCTGGGTCGACTCGCAAGGCAGCTTGCGTGAAAACAGCAGCTTCAAAAATGGCATGGAAGTCCGTGGCGTCAAAGTGCTCAGGTTTGAACGCGATGAAAACGGCCAAGCCAGAGCAAGCTTGCAATACCCAGGCAGCCCAGAGGCACAGCCCACAGCCCCAAAACCGAGTCCCTCAGACACGCCACACAATAGTCTTCAAGTTGCTATTCAAAAGTTGAGCTCACTGGTGAGCAGCCCATGGGGCCCAAATCAAAGTCCAAAGGGTGACGAAAACTTGGCTACAAGTGGCCCTTCTTGCACGCCTCAAGTTGGCGCCCGCATGAACCATGTCATTGGCCTAGAGGTCCAAACAGACCCGCATGCGCCTCATGTTTTGTTGCAAACATTGGTGCCGCAAATTCAGACGCACTGGATTCAAGCCAGCGCACAAAATGGCAAAGTCAATGCATGGCGCGCAGTCAACAACTTGCCCTCGCCATCGATGGCCAACAGCATGACAGGCTATGAGCGAGCGCTCATTGGCAATCGGCCAGAAACACTGCCCTGGCAAGCTGTTCTGAAGATAAGAACAGAGTCTTTGCCGCCAAGTTCTTTAGAGGCTTATTTAGGCGCTAAAAATCCAAACTTCTTGCTAAACCTTGAGTTTCAATTGGCCAGCACTGAAGGGCAACCCACTCTGATCGAGAAAGAAGCCACACTCAGTTTAGAGTTTGAGCGTTCATCTTGGTCGGCGCCCAAATTGACCGCGGCCAGCGTCGCAAGCATTCAAGAACAACTTCGGGCTTGGCGCAGCACAGCGCACGATTGGCTCAACTGCCAACCCATGATCCCCATGGTCACAGCCGTTAACGGTCAGCAAGTTGAAATCAATGCAGGGTCATTGTCTGGCGTTCGCAAAGGCGATGAATGGTTGGTGGCCAATCCCGCCCGGTTCCCTGCCGAGCTAATGAGCAAAGAGGGTGCGCCTCAAACTTTGTTGGCCACGGTGCAATCTGTTTTGCCCCATAGCTCCAAACTCATGCTGGTTGCTGGCCCCGCGCAAGCTGTTCAGGCAAACTGGCGCGCATGGCCCAGCGACACCATGATCAAAGAGCCCTCTGTCTTGCCAAGCACTGCCGTTGCTGGAACACCCAAACAAGCTGCCAAACCCAGCGCCACACTGACACCTAAATGATTGAATTGAGTTTGACATGAACACTTCAACACGCCCTGACTTTTGGAACAACACAACCGCCTTCTCTTGGTTGCTGGTGGGCGTCATGTCATGTTTGTTGGCTGCACCCAGCCGCGCTGCCGACCCCAGTGCCGAGGCTCAAGAGCCTGTGGCGGTCGCTCAAGTCACCATCGATCAAAGCATGGCTGTCGACAAGCTTGTTCAAAAGTTTTACCCCAACAGCCCCATTGCCATTGGTGTATTGCGCAAAGTCTTGCAAGATGCCAACCCCAAAATCATTACTGGCAACCCACAACAACGCTTGAAAGCGGGCATCACCCTGGCTGTTCCCGATCATGGCCACGTCGCCACCATGCTGTTGGCACCTATTGCGGCAGCGCATGCTCCTAAAAATTCAGATCCCGGCCCCTCAGCTCGCGACACTTCTGTTCGCAAGCCTTGGGTCCGGTTCCCTTGATTTCTGGGGCCGACGCTTTATTTGCGCCCGGCCGAATCCCCACCATTTACTTGGAAGGTAAGTTAGTACCTTTGCAGCCCAGCACAGCCGCTGAGTTGGGGTTAAAAGATGGACAAGTGGTTCAGGCTTCCATCAAGCTTCAGCAAGACCAACCCATGCTCATGTTGCAGGGCAAGACTTTGCCCGCCCCTGGCCTTTTGGCTTCACAGGTGGGTGAATCCTTCTGGTTGCGTGCGCAAGGCGGCAACTTGGTACCCACTCATGCCCCGCCCCTTATTTCGCGCATTGCCAACTTGCTTTACAGGCCCAATGTCAACTCAGTTCTGCCTCAACTGTTTCAACCCGGCACCCTAGATCAATTGTTAAGCCAAGTGCGGCGCCCCGACCTACAAGCCCAATGGCGAAGCATGCAATTGTCCATGTCTCAGCTCACACCTGACACTTTAAGACAGGCCATGATGGGCGCCATGGGGGCTGAGGTTTGGATGGCCAGAGGCTTACAGCCGCCGCAAGATACCAAGCAATTGATGCGCAAACTCATTGCCGAGCTAAGTATTTCGGGCACCACTGAAGATACCGACTCAACGCTGATTGAAAAGCTCACCAAAGCTGTAGACGACATCGAAGCCCGTCAAGTCCAAGCCGTTCAGGCGCAGGCCCAACAAGAAGTTCTGTTTAGTATGACACTGCCTTTTGTAGACGCCAACCCCATTGAACTTACCGTTCGACGCGGGCCTCGCCAAGAAGGCGAAGAAGCTATTCTTACAGTGAATGTGCACTCCAAAACAGTAGACCTCGGTCCTATTTGGCTTAAAACGCAGCTCATGAATGCACAACAACTTGATCTCACCATGTGGGCTGAAAAAGAGTCGGTTGTTGCGCAAGCCAGGTCTCGCTCTTTCTTGCTCGGCGATGAATTGCGCTCTGCGGGCCTGAACATGCGCGCCTTCAACGTTGTGCATGGCGCAAGACCCACAGAAGTCAGTGACTGGACCCCTTCGGGCCGCGGCTTGGTGGTGGATGTTTCAGCATGAGCAAATACATGCGTCAAGCTGTGTCCCTTGCCTATGGCAAGAATCCTGTGCCCGTGGTTACGGCGAAGGGTGACGACGATTTGGCATTGCGCATGATCGAGGAAGCGCGCAAACAAGGCGTGTTCATTTCAGAAGACCCCCAGCTGCTGGCCTTGCTCAGTCGATTGGATGTCGATCAAGAAATTCCACAAGAGCTTTACACCGCTGTGGCTGTCGTCTTGTCTTGGGTCTATTGGCTAAGGGGCATGCGGCCAGGCGATGAAAAAGCCAGCGCCAACACTATGGATCCGCTGGATCCGTCTCTTTCACCATTTGACACGGTGAAAGAATAAAACTCAAACTTCTTGGTATCCCCTGCCGCGACCGAAGCGAGCCACTTGGCCTAAGCGGTCATAAACTTCAACAGGGCTGCCAGAATCACCAACTTGCAAGCTGTGCAATGCACCCCGAATGGTGTCAAGTTTGCGTTCAATGAGCACAGCGTTTCGCCTGTGCATATCGCGACATTGAATGAGCGACTCACGCAGGGCATCCCATTGGGGGAGGTTTTGGAGATCTTCTGAGGAAGGGCAAAGCGCCGAAAGTTCGGCTAGAAGATCATTTTTGCCGGGTTGCAAAGATTCAAACCGGTCCAGATC
>CAJCDH010000119.1 GCA_903961095.1 uncultured Burkholderiales bacterium
AAATAGGATGCTGGTTGGGTCAATAGCGTGTCGCTGCGCGATTGATTTGACGAGACTCAAATCAGACGACTACACATGTAGAACTGTACGAAAATGGCTTATGGACGCGGGTTCAATTCCCGCCAGCTCCACCATATGCAAAAACAAAAGCCGCTAAGTTTCATCACTTAGCGGCTTTTTTCTTCTTGATACATTCTTGGACTGTTAACGCAGATTCAATGGTGGTCACGGCAGTCCGTACCAGATTGAGCGACCACCGCCATGTCGCACCAGAAGCCCCTTTTTAACGAGATTGCCGAACGTCGTTTAAAGGGTGTTTGGACTGGCACCGAACTCGCGGACCATGTCGCGTGTGGTGACCCGGCCATGATCTCGAACGTAATCCAAGATTCTGACGGCCAATTCCGGCAACGTTGCAAGCGCCCCTTTTTCTCGGTCAACCTTGGCGGCCAGTCTGCGTTTTTGTTGTTGCAAAGCCCGCATAAAGAACAGGAGCCAAGGCTGCCAGTTGGGTGCTTCACTGAGCAAGGATTGCTGCGTTTGGCGCAGTGCTAAGTAATAAGCTTCTTTGCTTTGTTCAATGACGCTTTCCAGTGAGCTGTAGGGCACATAGGCATAGCCTGCCTGGAGAAGTAGCAGTGTGGTCAAAATCCTGCTCAGACGACCATTGCCATCTTGGAATGGATGGATTTCTAAAAAAGTGACTATGAATACGGCAACTATCAATATTGGGTGTAGTCGCCTAAGTTCTCGTTGTAAG
Source organism: uncultured Burkholderiales bacterium (assembly GCA_903961095.1). Lineage (GTDB taxonomy): Bacteria > Pseudomonadota > Gammaproteobacteria > Burkholderiales > Burkholderiaceae_C > Limnohabitans_A. Next base: position 761 of record CAJCDH010000119.1, read on the forward strand.
CCTGCCTAGACCGGAATGTCAACCGGATTAGACTTGAATAGGCGGGTTTGCATTTTTTACGATAGACCCGATTATTGACCTGATTAAGCCCGATTGGCGCGCTCAATAGCCTCCCATTTGCATTTCGTTCGAACTAGTCAGCCAATTGAACCTTGGCTGCCGACATGATTTGGTTCACATACTCACTGCGCTTTCGCATTTGCAAGGCTTGTCGAATCTGTCCCTTGGCATCGTCAAATTGGGGGGCAACAAAATTGCGAATGTCATCCACTTTAATGATGTGCCAAGCATTTTGAACTTGAATAGGGGCGGCAACTACCGCGCCCTTTGACAAATTGACCACCACATTGGCAATGAGGGGATTGATCTGTTCTGCTAGCAACCAACCCAAATCACCACCCTCTGTCTTAGATGGGTCAATTGACTTCTCCTTAGCCACTTTGTCAAAGGCCTCGCCTTTGCGCACGCTGGCCAAAGCCGCTTTGGCAGCAGATTCATCCGCCAAAACGATGCCACGAATTTTGTATTCTTTGGCGTCCTTCAAAGACACTACCTGACGGTCGTAATCGGCACGCACTGCGGCTTCCGACACAGGATTTTTTGTCAAGTGATCGGCAATGAGCATTTCAGCCAAAAAGTTTTGCTTTAGCAACTCCATTTGGGTCAAAGAATTGTCCTGCTTGTCCAAGCCCAACTTCACAGCCTCTTGGCTTAGTGCTGCTCGGCCAATGAGTTCTCCACGCACCATGTTGCGCAGCTCAGGACTGTCTTTGACGCCCTGGGCTGCATTATTTTTAATAACCTGCTCCAGAAGGGAGTTGGACAATGGCACTGAATTGACTGCAGCAAAACTGCCGCTTGGCACTTTGCTTGTAGTTTGTGCTTGTGCTTGTGCTTGTGCTTGTGCTTGTGCTTGTGCTTGTGCTTGTGCTTGTGCAGTTAAACCAAATGTCAGAGCACAAGCGCAAAGCAGATAAATAGAACGCAAATTCATATAAAAGTTCATTTCAAAGTAATTATTGGTACAAAGACCAAGGTTTCTCAAAATCAGATTTATAGCTCACTTTGCAAGGCACATCACATTTTGTGCAATACCCAACATCAGTGACGCTCACGAAGAAAATTAGTCCGAGCAAAATGCAATTTCTTGAAGCTATCCACCAAACGATGATGTCTGTCTAAGCCTTCTAACTTCATGCTGGTGGGATTCAAACCATAGAAACGCAAGCTACCATCTACCGAGCCCAATACAGCGTCCATGCGGTCGTTGCCAAACATGCGGCGGAGGTTGCATTGGTAGTCTTGTATGGCAAGGTCTGGGGCCAACTCAATCTCAAGCACCACGTTCAGAGCTTGGTAAAAAAGTTTTCGCTCAGCGGTGTTGTCGTTGTACTGCAAGAAAGCACCCACTAAATCTTGTGCAGCGACCAGTTGTTTCAAGGCCAAGTTAATCAGCAGTTTTAACTCGAGCACCGTCAACTGTCCCCACGCTGTGTTCTCATCAAACTCAACGCCAATGAGGGTGGCAATGTCGGCGTATTCGTCCAACTCGTTGTTTTCCAAACGGTCTAGAAGTGCAGACAAACATTTGGCGTCTAAGCGGTGCAAATTCAGAACGTCCTCACGGAACAGCAAGGCTTTGTTGGTGTTGTCCCAAATCAAATCTTCTACGGGGTAAATTTCGGAATAACCAGGCACCAAGATTCGACAAGCAATAGCGCCCAACTGGTCATGAACGGTGGTGTACACCTCTTTGCCCATGCTTTGCAAAATTCCAAATAAGCTAGCCGCTTCGTCGGCATTGGCTGTGCTGCCTTGGCCTGCAAAGTTCCACTCCATAAATTCGTAATCGGGCTTGGCACTGAAAAAGCGCCAAGACACTATGCCACTGGAGTCGATGAAATGCTCTACAAAGTTGTAGGGCTCAGTCACGGCGTTGCTTTCGAAGGTGGGCGGCGGCAAATCGTTGAGTCCTTCAAAACTACGGCCTTGCAACAATTCGGTCAGGCTGCGTTCTAAGGCTACTTCTAAGCTGGGATGCGCGCCGAAAGAGGCAAACACGCCGCCTGTTCGGGGGTTCATTAAGGTGACGCACATGACAGGGTAAACGCCGCCAAGAGAAGCGTCTTTGACCAACACTGGAAAACCTTGGTCTTCGAGACCTTGAATGCCAGCCAAGATGCTGGGGTATTTGGCCAGCACTTCGGGGGGCACATCGGGTAAGCAAATTTCGCCTTCCAGAATTTCGCGCTTGACTGCGCGCTCAAAAATTTCTGACAAACATTGAACTTGTGCTTCGGGCAGTGTGTTGCCAGCGCTCATGCCGTTGCTGACGAACAGGTTTTCAATTAAGTTAGATGGGAAGTAAACCACCTTGTTGTCTGATTGGCGGACATAAGGCAGCGAACAAATTCCACGCTCAATATTGCCCGAATTGGTGTCTATCAAATGCGAGGCCTTCAACTCTCCTTCGGGGTTGTAAATTTTGAGGCAGTAAGGGTCCAGAATTTCTTTGGGCAGCGCATCCTTCTTGCCTGGTTTGAACCAACGTTCGTTGGGATAGTGAACAAACTCGGCATTGGCCAAGTCTTCACCCCAAAAAGCGCCTGCATAGAAATGGTTGTTGTTAAGGCGCTCAATGAATTCACCCAACGCAGAAGCCAAGGCACTTTCTTTGGTTGCGCCTTTGCCGTTGGTAAAGCACATGGGCGAATGCGCATCGCGAATATGCAGGGACCACACATTGGGAATGATGTTGCGCCAAGAGGCAATTTCTATCTTGATGCCCAAATCGGCCAAGATGCCAGACATGTTGGCAATGGTTTGTTCCAAGGGCAAGTCTTTGCCCAAGATGAAAGTACTGCTTTGGACATCAGGCTTGAGGCTGAGTAAAGCTTGTGCGTCTTCGTCCAAGTTGGCCACTTCTTCAATGACAAACTCGGGGCCTTCTTGCACCACTTTTTTAACAGTGCAACGTTCAATAGAATTTAAGATGCCGCGGCGATCTACTTCCGAAATGTCGGGCGGCAACTGCACCTGAATTTTAAAAATCTGCGCGTATCGGTTTTCGGGGTCAACAATGTTGTTTTGCGACAGCCTGATGTGTTCAGTGGAAATGTTGCGGGTGTCGCAGTAAAGCTTCACAAAGTAGGCAGCGCATAAAGCCGACGAGGCCAAAAAGTAGTCGAAGGGACCAGGCGCGGAGCCATCGCCTTTGTAGCGAATGGGTTGATCGGCCACGACCGTAAAGTCGTCAAACTTGGCTTCAAGGCGAAGCTTGTCGAGAAAGTTGACTTTGATTTCCATGG
>CAJCDH010000120.1 GCA_903961095.1 uncultured Burkholderiales bacterium
GACAACGGCCGTGACCCCACAGAAACCGAAGCCACCAAAATTCGCGAATGGGTTTTGGCCAACGTGCGCGGCACCGTACAAGCCGACATCTTGAAAGAAGACCAAGGCCAAAACACCTGCATTTTTAGCACCGAATTCAGCTTGAAGGTAATGGGCGACATTGCACAGTATTTTGTACACAACGACGTGCGTAACTTCTACTCCGTTTCCATCAGTGGATACCACATCGCTGAAGCGGGTGCCAATCCCATCAGCCAATTGGCCTTTACTTTGTCGAATGGTTTCACTTTTGTCGAAGCCTACTTGGCCCGCGGCATGCACATCGATGACTTCGCGCCCAACCTCAGCTTTTTCTTCAGCAACGGCATGGACCCCGAATACACCGTGATGGGCCGAGTGGCGCGCCGCATCTGGGCGGTGGCCATGAAAAACAAGTATGGTGCCAACGAGCGCAGCCAGAAACTCAAATACCACATTCAAACATCTGGCCGTTCATTGCATGCGCAAGAAATTCAGTTCAACGATATTCGCACCACGCTGCAAGCTTTGATTGCCATTTACGACAATTGCAACTCACTGCACACCAACGCATTTGACGAGGCCATCACCACGCCCACAGAAGACAGCGTGCGTCGTGCCATGGCCATTCAATTGATCATCAACCGTGAGTGGGGTTTGGCTAAAAACGAAAACCCAAGTCAAGGCGCCTTTATTATTGAAGAATTGACCGAGTTGGTTGAAGAGGCTGTTCTCACTGAATTTGAAAAGATTGCCGACCGCGGCGGTGTGCTCGGTGCCATGGAAACGGGTTATCAGCGCGGCAAGATTCAAGACGAGTCGATGCACTACGAAATGCTCAAACACACGGGCGAGTACCCCATCATTGGCGTCAACACCTTCCGCAATCCAAAGGGCGATGAAGTCTTGGAAAAACTGGAATTAGCACGTTCTACAGAAGAAGAGAAAAAGTCTCAACTCGATCGTTTGCATGCATTCCATGCCAAGCATGCCAAAGAATCGCCAGACATGTTGGCACGCTTGCAGCAAGCTGTGATTCACAACGACAACGTGTTTGAGGTCTTGATGGATGCGGTGCGGGTTTGCTCACTGGGTCAAATTACCAATGCACTGTTTGAAGTCGGCGGACAATACCGCCGAAATATGTAAGTTTCGTGATTCATGAATCCTCAGCAAGGCGAAAGCCCTGCTGATTTACTTTGCTTTACCCTTTGTGCGACATTACGCGCATGAACATCCTTTTCATCGTTGACCCCCTCGCCTCCTTCAAAATCAAGAAGGACACCAGTTTTGCCATGATGCGCGAGGCCCAAAAGCGCGGCTATCAGGTCACAGCTTGCGAGGTCCCCCACATTCAATGGCAGCGCGGTGAGTGCGTTAAAGCGCAAGTGCAAGACCTGCATTTAACCGGCGATGCCGATGCTTGGTATGAAGTGACAGCATCTCGCCAAGCATGGCTCAAAGACTTTGACGCCATCATCATGCGCAAAGACCCGCCCTTTGACAGCGAGTATTTTTACGCCACCCATTTGCTAAGCCAAGCCGAGCGCGAAGGCGCCAAGGTGTTCAACAAAGCTTCTGCTTTGCGCGATCACCCCGAAAAACTGGCCATCATGGAGTTCCCCCAATTCATTGGGCCTACTTTGGTGACACGCTCTGCCGACGCCATCAAGGCCTTCCATGCTGAGCACCATGACATCATCTTGAAGCCGCTTGATGGCATGGGCGGGATGGGCATTTTTCGCGTCGGTGCAGACGGTTTGAATCTAGGCTCGATCATCGAGACTTTGAATTTGGATGGCGCGCAATCGGTCATGGTGCAGAAGTTTTTGCCGGCCATTGCGCAAGGTGACAAGCGGGTGCTCATCATTGGCGGCAAGCCTGTGCCCTTCTGCTTAGCACGCATTCCGCAAGGTGGTGAAGTTCGAGGCAACTTGGCAGCGGGTGGCAAAGGTGTGGCCCAACCCATTACCGACAACGACCGCGACATTGCGCAAGCCATTGGCCCCATCTTGGCAGCGCGTGGTTTGTTGCTCATTGGCCTCGATGTCATCGGCACCAGCGTGACAGAAATAAACGTCACCAGCCCCACTTGCTTCCAAGAGATTTTTGATCAGACTGGTTGCGATGTGGCTGCCATCTTCATCGATGCATTAGAAGTTGCGGTAAAGGCGCCAAGTCGCCCATGAATTAAGCCGAGGCCTTCACTTTCAAACGCCAAGCGTGCAACAAAGGCTCGGTGTAACCACTGGGTTGCTCTTTGCCTTTAAAGACCAAATCACAAGCAGCTTGATACGCTTTGGAAGTTTTGAAGTTGCCCGCCATCTTTTGGTACAAAGCATCGCCTGCATTTTGTTGGTCCACCACAGCCGCCATGCGCTCCATGGTGGCCGTCACTTGAGCTTGTGTGACCACGCCATGTGCCAACCAGTTGGCAATGTGTTGGCTACTAATGCGCAATGTGGCACGGTCTTCCATCAAGCCAACACCATGAATATCCGGCACCTTAGAGCAGCCCACACCTTGATCAACCCAGCGCACCACATAGCCCAAAATACCTTGGGCATTGTTGTCGAGTTCGTCTTGTTTGTCTTTCTCAGTCCACTCTGCGGCCTGAGCTTGCGTGACCACAGGAAACTGCAACAACTTGCTCAATGTTTCTTCGCGCAGGTCTTTGGCACTGTGCTTGGCAATGGTTTTTTCCATCTGCTTTTGCAATGCTGGCACATTCACTTGGTGGTAGTGCATGGCGTGCAAAGTAGCGGCTGTGGGGCTTGGCACCCACGCGGTATTGGCGCCAGCGTTAGGGTGACCAATTTTTTGTTTCAACATGTCGGCCATCAAATCGGGCATGGCCCACATGCCTTTGCCAATTTGCGCACGGCCACGCAAGCCAGCTTGCAAGCCAACAGCCACGTTGCTTCTTTCGTAGGCACCTAACCAAATGCTGCCTTTGATATCGCCTTTGCGCATGACAGGGCCCGCCAACATGCAGGTGTGCATTTCGTCACCTGTGCGGTCCAAGAAGCCCGTGTTAATGAAGGCCACGCGTGATTTGGCAGCTGCAATGCACGCAGCCAAATTGACACTGGTGCGGCGCTCTTCGTCCATGATGCCCAGCTTCACCGTGGAGGGCTTCAAGCCCAAAACTTTTTCAACCCGACCAAACAAAGTATCTGCAAAGCCCACTTCTTTGGGGCCATGCATTTTGGGCTTCACAATGTAGACACTGCCTGTGCGACTGTTGCGTAAATCAGCGCCCTTCTTTTTCTGCAAATCGGCCATGGCACACGTCGTGGTAATCATGGCATCCAATATGCCTTCTGGAATTTCTTTTTGTGTGCCGTCTGCTGCGTTGTACAAAATAGCAGGGTTGGTCATGAGGTGACCTACATTTCGCACAAACAACAAAGAGCGGCCATGCAAGACTTCTTGTCCTTTGCCGCTGGGCTTGGTGTATGCGCGGTCTGCATTCAAAGTGCGCTTGAAGGTCTTGCCGCCCTTTTCAACGTCTTCTGACAAAGTGCCCTGCAAAATACCAAGCCAGTTGCGATAAGCCAAAACTTTGTCTTCTGCATCGACAGCGGCCACGGAGTCTTCTAAATCCAAGATGGTGGAAAGCGCAGCTTCTGCCACCAAATCAGACACGCCTGCTGGATCTGTTTTGCCAATGGGGTGTGATTTGTTAATTTGCAAATCAAGGTGCAAACCATTGTGTTTGAACAACAAAGAAGTTGGCGCCTTGGCATCGCCTTGGTAGCCCGTAAATTGCTTGCTGTCGGCCAAAGTGGTGTTGCCAGATTTCAAGCTCACGACCAATTTGCCGCCCTTCACACTGTAGCCTGTACTGTCAATGTGCGATCCCTTTTTCAAGGGTACGCAACGGTCGAGTACATAGCGGCAGTACTCAATCACTTTGGCGCCGCGCTTGGGGTTGTAGCCCGTGCCTTTTTCACAACCATGGTCTTCACTCAATGCGTCAGTGCCATACAAGGCGTCATACAAAGAGCCCCAACGTGCATTGGCGGCATTCAGTGCATAGCGCGCATTCAAAATTGGCACCACCAATTGAGGACCCGCCAAGACCGCCAATTCAGCATCCACGTTTTGAGTGTTGGCTTTGGGACTCTTGGGCTCAGGCACCAAGTAGCCAATCGATGTCAAATGCTTGCGATAAGCCTTCATGGCTTTGGCATCGCTTACCGGGCCTGGGTTGGCGGTGTGCCACTTGTCCATTTCGACTTGAATGCGATCGCGCTCAGCCAACAAAGCCATGTTGACTGGCGCCAAGTCTTTCACGATGCCGTCAAAGCCAGCCCAGAACGTCTGGCTTTTGACGCCCACAGCAGGCAACACTTGGTCTTCGATAAAACGAAAAAGTGGTGTGGCCACGTGGAGCCCGTGGATGGCAATGCGATCGGTCATAGGAGCCTCTTTTCAAAAATAAAAACGCTTCTCAGCCGTCTTGAACAGCATGAGGGGAATACATAGACAAATTCCCAGAACAAGCAACACTTTATTCGATGTTTCAAGGTTTATAAATTGGAGAAATATCCTTTGACTTGTGACTTTTTTGCAAAGATTGAGGCCAAATACGCCAAAATTAGTGAAAATATTGTTCAATGCTGAAAAGCTTGAACAGCTCCAACTCAAAGACACCATGCCCTCCAACCGTGTTTTGATCAGTGAAGACAGCGCCTTAGAGGGTGCCGCTCAGCAGCGACTGCCCTACGAGGGTATTCGCGTTGTCGAGTTAACGCACATGGTCATGGGCCCCACCTGCGGCATGGTGCTGGCCGATTTGGGGGCCGAGGTCATTAAAGTCGAACCCATTGGACATGGCCGCGAAGGCGACAACACACGCAAACTCTTGGGCTCGGGTGCAGGCTTTTTTCCGCTCTTCAACCGAAACAAAAAGAGTCTTGCGCTTGACTTGAAAACAGCCGAAGGCAAAGAGGCGGTTCTGCGATTGATTGCCACAGCCGATATCTTCAGTGAGAACTTCAAATCTGGCACCATGGAAAAACTAGGGCTTGATTACGCCACTTTGAAGAAACTCAATCCACGCCTCATTTACGTTTCACTCAAAGGTTTTTTGCCTGGTCCCTACGAACACCGCACAGCCCTTGACGAGGTGGTACAAATGATGGGGGGATTGGCCTACATGACCGGCCGATCTGGCGATCCATTGCGCGCAGGAACCAGTGTCAACGACATCATGGGCGGCATGTTTGGCGCGATTGGTGCCATGGCCGCTCTTGCGCAACGCGCTCAAACGGGAAGCGGGCAAGAAGTGCAAAGTGCGCTGTTTGAAAACAATGTTTTATTGGTAGCACAGCACATGATGCAGTACCAAGTGACGGGCCAAGCAGCAGCGCCCATGCCCGAGCGCATTTCAGCTTGGGCTGTTTACGATGTGTTTGTGGTGAAAGATGGTGAGCAAATTTTCCTGGCAGTGGTGAGCGATACCGCTTGGAAAATTTTCTGTGAAGTCTTCAATTACCCAGACCTGTTTAAAGATGCCCGCTTGCTCACCAACAACGACCGAGTGAAAGCACGCGACTGGCTCATTCCATTGTTGCGCGAGCGGCTTCAAGGTTTTTCAGCGGCCCATTTAAGCGATGTGTTTGAAAAAAATTCATTGCCTTATGCACCCATCACTGCACCCCATGATTTGCTGCAGGACCCGCACCTCTTGGCTACCGGCGGACTGGCACCTGTCAAACTCAACGACGGCCGAGAAATTCAAACTGTGTTGTTACCGCTCAGCTTGAATCAAGAGCGTCTGAAGGTGCGGCAAGCAGCGCCGCATTTAGGTCAGCACAACGAAAGCTTATTGAGTAGTCTAGGCTACAGCGCTGAAGAGATTCAAAAGCTAAGCCATCCCAACGAGGCGGATTGAACCGCAAACCGGCAAGCACTTGAAGCATGGACAAACTCAAAGTTTTCGAATCTTTTGTCTCAGTGGCAACTCGCGGCAGCTTGAGTGCCGCCGCCAGAGCAGAGGGCGTTGCTCCGGCCATCATAGGCAGGCGACTTGACGCCTTGGAGTCGCATTTGGGTGTGAAGTTGCTTTTGCGAACTACGCGCCGAATTAACTTGACTCACGAGGGCAGCGCGTTTTTGGAGAATTGCCAACGCCTTCTAAGCGATGTGGCCAACGCAGAAGACAGTGTTTCGGCGGGCGGCCTCAAGGCCAGCGGTCATTTGCGAATCACGGCACCGGCTGGTTTTGGACGCAAACATGTCGCGCCACTAGCGCCCTTGTTTCACGCGCAAAATCCTGAGGTCAGAATTTCTTTGAACTTGAGCGACAAGGTCATTGACTTGGCCGCTGAAGGCTTTGACTTTGCAGTGCGCGTGGGCGATCTGCCAGACTCATCTTTGGTCAGCGTGCGTTTGGCAGAGAACCGGCGGTTGTGTGTTGCAAGCCCCGCCTATTTGGCCAAGTACGGCACCCCTCAACAGCCCTCTGATTTGCTGCATCACCGATGCCTCACCCTTTCTAGCGATGCTTCGCAAACCCGCGGATGGGCCTTCAAACTATCGCCTACACAGAGCGCAGAAGGCCACGAGGTCACGCACATTCGCCCCAATGGTCCTCTAGATTGCTCTGACGGCCAGGTCTTGCACAGTTGGTGCTTGAACCACATGGGCATTGCATGGCGCAGCACTTGGGAGGTCGAAAACGACATCCAATCGGGGCAATTGATGGAGGTATTGGCCGAATTTGCAGCACCACCCAATGGAATTTACGGCGTTTTCCCACAAAGAAAGCACTTGCCCCTTCGCTTGAGGCTGTGGATCGACTTTTTAAAACATCACTTCAGTTTGCCTGCAACTTGGCAAACCGCCCCGTAAAATCGGGGGATGCTCCTCGCCAAACAAGATTTACTCTCGGCCCTCGCCGCCGAACTCGAACGCCTGCACCCCGGTGCCGGCGCCAAGGCTACTTTTGAGTCACCCAAGGTGGCCGCGCATGGTGATTTGGCCTGCACGGCAGCCATGCACTTGGCCAAGCCCTTGGGGCAAAACCCCAGGCAAGTGGGCGAAGCTTTGCGCACCTCCCTCATGGCCACGCCCGCGTTCAGCCAATGGGTTGAAAGCATTGACATTGCGGGCCCTGGCTTTTTGAATCTCAAACTCAAACCCAGCGCCAAACAAGCAGTGATCAAGGAAGTGTTGCACGAGGCTTCTTGCTTTGGTAAACAAGCGCTGCGCAAGGAAAATGTTTTGGTGGAGTTTGTGTCTGCCAACCCAACCGGGCCGCTGCACGTAGGTCACGGACGCCAAGCGGCCTTGGGCGATGCCCTATGCAATTTGTTTGCCACACAAGGCTGGTCGGTGTACCGCGAGTTTTATTACAACGATGCGGGTGTGCAAATCAACACCTTGGCCACGTCCACGCAATTGCGGGCGCAAGGCTTCAAGCCCGGTGATGCGCAGTGGCCCAGCGGCGAAAACGCAGCCGCCTACAACGGCGACTACATCCAAGACATTGCGCAAGATTTCTTGGCCAAGAAAACCGTCAAGTCGGACGACCGCGAATTTACTGGCAGTGGCGACCTGAACGATTTGAATGGCATGCGTGAATTTGCTGTGGCCTATTTGCGCCACGAGCAAGACCTCGACTTGAAAGCCTTCGACGTCAAGTTTGACAACTACTACCTTGAGTCCAGCC
>CAJCDH010000121.1 GCA_903961095.1 uncultured Burkholderiales bacterium
AAAGAGGCTTGGTGGCATGTCCCATGTGCGCAAACACTGAAGTACGCAAATTGCCCTCAGCACCAAGATTGAACTTGGGTGCTGCAGAGCCTCGTTCATCAAAATCAACACCGCCCGAAGAACCCGCTTTGGCTTCTGGCACTTCCTTGACATCGGCAAATGCACCAGCAGCGCCCACAGCCAAAGCTGTCGCTTCAAGTTTGGCTCAAGTTCACCCCGAGGCAGCGGAGATGGTGCAAGAAGCTTGGATGAAGATGGTCAAGCATGTCATTGCCAACACCGAAGACGTGGGTCAGAACTTTGCTGAAGAAGCAAGAAAAATTCATTACGGCGAATCTGAAGAACGAAACATCCGAGGTCAAGCATCACTGGAAGAAACCCAAGATTTGCTTGAAGAGGGCATAGAGGTCATGCCCTTGCCAGTGCCAGACGCACTAAAGGGTGGGCTTCAGTAAATTGATTCCATTGCTGTTTAAGCACTGGTATGTCAGGATCTCAGAATTAACAAGGACCATACCAATCTTGAACAGCCGCCACATAACGCTGCACACCTTCGGCCACACTGGCTGCTTCCAATGCACCGTAGGACAAGCGCTGGTAATTTGCTTCATGTGTTTGTGTAAGCCCGAATGCAAAACCTGGAATGGACGCCACTTTGAACTTCTCAGTCATGGCCTTATTGAAGGCGATGGGCTCAGTACCTTGCGCTAAACCTGGCAATTTCATAAGCACATAAAACGCGCCTTGCGTTTTGGGGAACTGCACCAAGTCACCCAATGTTTCAAGGGCTTGGTAAACCGTTTGCCGCACTTGGCTCAAGGCCTCAACTTTGGGGGCGACCCATGCCTTGCCTTTTTTCAATGCTTGCAATGCCAACAACTGCGAGGGCATCGGTGCGCAAATAAGGTTGGTGTCTTGGACCTTGTTCATGGCATCGAACAAGCTGGCTGGAAAGACCACATAGCCCACACGCCAGCTGGCCATGCCGTAGTTTTTGGACATGGAATAAAACGACAGAGTGTGCTTCATAGCGCCTGGAATGCTGGCGGGGGAGAAGTGTTTGACACCTTCATAGGTGAAGTATTCATAGGCTTCATCACTGAAGTGATAGAGGCCATGTTGTGCGCACAAGGAATTAATGGCGCGCAGAGAAGCTTCTGAGTAAACAGCGCCTGTGGGGTTGTTGGGTGACACAGTGATGATGGCGCGCGTGCGTGATGTGATGGCTGCGGCCATGGCTTCCACATTCAGACTCCAGTCTTCGTTGGAAGGGACGGGCACAGGCACACAGCCACACATGCGAATGGCCATTTCTTGATTGAAATAAAACGGCATGGGCAAGATGAATTCGTCGCCTGGATCGGCCACAGCCAGTACTGAATTTAAAAAGGCCATGTTGCTTCCCGCCGTGACCATGAGCATGGCCTCTGTGCCTAATTGAACATGATTCTCTTGCGCCAATTTGAGTTGAATGGCTTCGAGCAGACCAGGGTGTCCACTCACACCTAAATATTTGTGCAAACTGCCGTCGCCCATCAAGCTGGGCAAGGCTGCAATGGCTTCTGCAGGCGGACCGTAATTCACCACACCTTGACCCAAAGAAATGGTGCCGGGGTTGTTTCTAACCAATGCCGCTATGGTTGGAATGATGGGGGTTTCAACCCCGTCCATGCGAAGTGAATGACTTTTCATTTTGTAAATCTGATTGCGTTGAATGAAGGCTGAGTTTCATCGGTCTAAGCTGTCAAGATTATCTCTTGCTATGAGCAGCCTTGCTCAGATGGTAGGAAACGATAAGATGCAACGCAGGCTTGTGCTTGCTTAGCGTTGTGTTGCGTTCAATGATCAGGAGACAGTTATGAAATACAAGGTAGAAGATTTGAGAAATTTCGCTGAGTCGCTTCTTCTGGCCAATGGGTTGGAGGCTGAAAATTCAAAAGCGGTGGCAGACATTCTGCTTGAAGGTGATTTGCTTGGGCACACCACCCATGGACTTGGCTTGTTAGCACCGTATTTGGCTGAGTTGGAATCTGGAAAAATGAGCAAAGAAGGTTTGCCTGAGGTTTTGTCAGACTTTCCTGCATCAATGACCTGGGATGGCAAACGATTGCCTGGCCCGTGGCTGGTTTTGCGGGCTATGGGGCTGGCAATTGAGCGTGCAAAGACTCAAGGAACTTGCACCATCGTGATCAAGCGTAGCCATCATATTGCATGCCTTGCGGCCTATCATCAACGCGCCACTGCTCAAGGAATGCTAATTGCTTTGCATTGCTCAGATGCCAATAGCAGCAGTGTCGCACCATTCGGTGGTTTAGATCCGGTTTTCACACCCAACCCGGTGTCCTTTGGTATCCCAAGCTCAAGTTTGCCCATCATGATTGATGTATCAACATCTGCCACCACCAACGGCATGACCAACCGGCTGTTCAACGAAAAAAAATTACTCCCAGCTGCATGGGTGATGGATGCTCAAGGCCAGCCAAGTCAAGATCCTGGGGTATTGTTTGCCGATCCCAAAGGCACCATCCTTCCTTTAGGTGGCATGGACTCAGGACACAAAGGTTATGGTTTAAGTTTGATGGTGGAGGCCATGACCGGTGGCTTGGCGGGTCATGGTCGTGCTGATCCTTTGGAAGGCTGGGGCGCAACTGTGTTTTTACAAATCATTGACCCTCAGGCCTTTGCAGGCTTAAAAGCCTTTGAGCGACAAATTGATCATGTGGTGGCGAGTTGCAAAAACTCAAAGCCTTCTCAACAAGGCGAAAAGGTTAGATTGCCCGGTGAAAGAGGACTTCAGCACCAAGCCTTGAGTGAGTTAGAGGGCTTGCAACTCTACCCCAGCATCATGCCAGCCCTCAGTCCATGGGCGCAAAAGCTCAAGGTGGGCATACCTCAGGCAGTTTGAGAATTTGAGGGTTTGAAAAGCAGTTTGGCAATGACTGGCCAAGTCCAAACCAACAAACAGACTACAGCCAAAGCAAGTGCTATAGGGCGGGCTAAGAACGCACTCAAATCGCCATTTGATTTGATCATGGAGGTGATGAAGTTCTCTTCCAGCATGCCACCTAAGACCACGCCCAAAATAGCTGGCGAGATGGGAAATTTATTGGCTTCCAAAATGTAGGCCAAGATGCCCGCGACCAACATGATGCCCACTTCAAACATGGAGTTGTTGATGGCAAATGTGCCCACCACGCAAAATAGCAAAATCAAGGGCATGAGCACTTCCCGTGGCACCAGCAAAATTCGCTTGGCCACTTTGATGCACAAAATGCCAAGCGGAATCATGATGATGTTGGCAAGGATGAACAACAAAAACACTGCATAGATATTTTGCGGATTGGTAGTGAAGAGTGCTGGCCCTGGGTTCATGTTCTTCATGTACAAAACGCCAATCACAATGGCCGTGATGGAGTCGCCTGGTATGCCAAACACCAGCGCCGGAATCCAAGCGCCCGCCAGCGCGCTGTTATTGGCAGAGCCCGATTCCACAATGCCCTCAACATGACCCGTGCCAAACTTCTCGGGCTCTTTCGAAAACTTCTTGCTCATGGCGTAGGACATCCAGGCGGCAATGTCTGCGCCAGCTCCTGGTAAAGCGCCCACCGCGGTTCCAAGCACACTGCCGCGCAAAATTTGTTTGGGATATTTTTTGGCCAATGCCCATTGTCCCGACAGCACACTGCCGACTTTTTCAACCACCAACTCAGCCGGCGGACTGGTGTCGACTACAAAACGAATGATTTCTGAAATGGCAAACATGCCAATCATCATGGCGATCATCCCAATGCCGCCTGTCATTTCGGCATTGCCAAATGTGAAGCGTGGGAAACCTGCAGGATTGCCAAGGCCAACGCAGGCCACCAACAAGCCAAGTAACAAAGTGACGATGCCTTTCAGTGGTTGGTCGGTGGTAATGAATACGGCGCAAGTGAGGCCCAGCAACACCAACCAAAAATACTCAAAAGAGCTGAAATTCAAAGCAAAATCTGCCAGCGCTGGAGCCGCCAAAATAAGTACAACAGTGCCAAACAAGCCCCCCACAGCAGAGAAGACCAGCCCAGCGCCTAAAGCCATTTCCGCTTGCCCTTTCTTGGTCATGGCAAAGGCTTCGTCGGTGTAGGCTGCAGATGCAGGTGTGCCTGGAATTCTCAATAAGCATCCCGGAATATCGCCCGAGAAAATGGCCATCGCTGTGGCTGTCACCATGGCTGCAATGGCGGGAATGGGGGGCATGAAAAAAGTGACGGGTACCAGCAAGGCCGTGGCCATGGTAGCGGTGAGTCCGGGCACGGCACCCACAAACAGGCCATAAAAAGCTGCTGCCACCATCACCATGAGTGTGTAGGGCTCGAAGACCATGGAGAAGGCTTGACCGATGGCTGTCCACATAGGGAGGCTCCTAATTCATCCGACTGACTGAATAAGCGATGTCAAAAAAATCACCATGCCCAAGGGGTGAGAACACCCCAAGGCAGGGGGACTCTCAAGAGTTTGTAGAAAGCAAAGTGGACAAGCAATGTTGCAATCACAGCCACCATCAAGGTTCGACGCCAATTGACCCGGAGGGCTTTGAACAATGCGACCAACATGATGAAACTGGTGGCAAAAAATCCCAGCGTATTTGCAAACGCTATGTAGAAAACCACAGATCCTAAGAGCACAAACAAGGCCAGTACATGTCTTGGAGAATGTACCCAATCCTCCCAAGCGAACCATGCGGTAGGTGTTCGATT
>CAJCDH010000122.1 GCA_903961095.1 uncultured Burkholderiales bacterium
GGCTGCGTGCGCGTCTTGTCCATCAAAGGTCAGGCCACCCCGTGTGGGCTCATACAAGCCCACTAAAAGTCGTGCAACGGTGCTTTTTCCGCAGCCTGACTCGCCCACAAGCGCCAAGGTTTTTCCGCGCTCAATTTCAAAACTCACACCATCGACAGCTTTGAGCAATTGGCGTGGTTTGCGCTCAATGACTCGGCTTAACCACGGCGCAGAGACATCAAAGGTTTTGGCCAAGTCGCGGGCAATGACCAAGGCTTGGGAATTTTGTTGAGTGCCAGGAACGCTCATGACACGCCCTCCAATGTATTGGCGTGGTGCAACCAGCAGGCGACCTGCGTTGGGGTGCTTTGTCCGCTCCTAGACACCGCAGCCAAATTGGGACGCTCTTGTAAGCAACGGTCAAACACTTGTGGGCAGCGTGGATTGAACGCGCAGCCTTTGGGAATGGCATTCAGGCGCGGCATGGCGCCATCAATTTGGTTCAATCGTTCACGGTCAATGTCCATGTCTGGAATAGACGCCATCAAGCCCGCTGTGTAGGGATGCTCAGGGTGATTGATCACCTGATGAACCGGTCCAATCTCGGCAATGCGGCCTGCATACATGACGGCCACTCGGTCGCATGTTTCGGCAATCACGCCCATGTCGTGCGTGATGAGCATGACAGCAGCACCGCGTTTTTTGCATACGTTTTTCAAGAGGCTGATGATCTGCGCTTGAATAGAAACATCCAATGCGGTGGTGGGTTCATCGGCCACGATCAATTGGGGCTCAGCGGCCAGCGCCAATGCAATGACCACGCGCTGACGCATACCGCCAGAAAACTGATGTGGGTAATGGTCGATGCGCTCTGCGGCAGCTGGAATACCCGTGTCTTGCAACAAGCCAATGGCACGCTGCCGCGCTTCTTGATCTGACACAGGCAAGTGGGCCTGAATGGTCTCTGTCAATTGCCTGCCCACTGAATACAAGGGGTTCAGAGAGGTCAGTGGGTCTTGAAAAATAGCGCCAATTTTGCGGCCGCGAATACTTCGCATTTGATCGTTGTTGAGATTGTCAATGCGTTGGCCTTCTAACAAAATTTGGCCAGAGGCAATGCGTCCGGGCGGTTCAAGCAAGCCAATGATGGATGCGCCCGTGAGTGACTTACCAGCACCAGACTCACCCACCACACCCAAGATTTCGCCAGGGGCAATGTCAAATGAAATATCATCGATGGCGCGCAATGTGCCATGCCGACTGGGAAACTCCACCACCAAATTTTTAACTTGTAACAAACTCATGAAATTGAACTCTCTTTAAACACGTCGCTTGAATCAAACAAAATTAACGCAAACGAGGGTTCAGGGCATCACGCAGCCAATCGCCCAACAAATTGACCGACAAGGCAATGAGCACCAAAGTAAGGCCAGGGAAAATAGTGATCCACCACTCACCTGAAAACAAAAAGTCGTTGCCAATGCGAATGAGTGTGCCAAGCGATGGCGACGTGGGTGGCACACCAACGCCTAAAAATGAGAGCGTGGCCTCGGTAATGATGGCGGATGCAACTTGAATGGTAGCCAGCACCGTCACTGGCCCAAGCACATTGGGCAGCACATGGCGCAACATGATTCGAAGGGGCGCGACGCCCGTGACCCTGGCGGCTTGCACATACTCTTTGTTGCGCTCCACCAAGGTGGTGCCGCGCACCGTTCGGGCATATTGCACCCAACCTGTCAATGAAATTGAAATGATGAGCACGCCAAAAGCCAAGGAGTCGTCGGCATTGGGAAACACAGCCCGACCTACTCCGGCAATGAGCAAGGCCACCAAGATGGCTGGAAAGGACAGCATGACGTCACACAAACGCATGAGGAAGGCATCGAGCCAACCACCGCGGAAACCGGCAATCAAGCCAAGGCTCACGCCCACCACCAAAGACAGCATGACGGAAGCCATGCCCACCACCAAGGAAATGCGGGTGCCATACATCAGGGCCGACAAAATGTCGCGGCCTTGGTCGTCGGTGCCAAGCAAGTATTTGGAACTGCCCTCGGCAGACCAAGCGGGCGGCAAGCGCGAGTCCATGAGTTCGAGCGATGCCGCATCAAAGGGGTTGTAAGGGGCCACCCACTTTGCAAAAACCGCACAGAAAATAAACACGAATGCAATGAAAGCGGCCACCATGGCGGTTTTGGATTGTCGGAAGCTGTAACCAACATCGCTGCTCAGCCAACGAGAAATAGGATTGGACATGCCGTCTGAATCTTTCTAAAGAATGGTGTCTGTGGATGCCATGCGACTATTTCGAAATCAAGGGCATTGCCTGCTCCACCAAGCTGGCGTGCAATGCTGCACCCAAAGGCAAGATGGCATCGTTGAAATCGTAACGGCTGTTGTGCAAGGGGTATGGGCCGGGGCCATCAAGGGCGCCCTGCCCCACCCGCAAATAAGCTCCGCGCTTGGCCTGTAGCATGAATGAAAAATCTTCGGCTCCCATGCTTGGCGTCATGTTGCGCCAAACGCGCTCAGCGCCCACCAAAGTGGTGGCCACATCGGCTGCAAAATTGGCTTCTGCCACGGTGTTGACAGTGGCGGGATAACCTCGGGAGTAAGTGAGTTGTGCGGTAGCGCCAAAGCCGTGTGCAATGGATTCGCACAGTTGCCTTAAGCGATCTTCGATGTGTTGCTGAACCTGTTCGCTGTAAGTTCGAACAGTGCCCACCAAGGTGGCCTCGCCAGGAGTGACACTGCTGGCAACTGGGTTGCCTGCCTGCATGGCACAAATGCTCACAACCGCTTGATCAAAGGCCGACACATTGCGTGAAACCACGCTTTGTGCAGCCGTGATGATGTGCGCAGCTACCAAGACAGGGTCGACAGACTGATGCGGACGGGCGCCATGACCACCCCTGCCCAAAATGTGAATTCGAATGGTGTCGGCAGCTGCCTGCATGGGGCCAGGTGTGACACCGATCACGCCCAAAGGAGTGTCTGGTGAATTGTGCTGCGCATAAACTTGCTCACACGGAAAGCGGTCAAACAAGCCATCTTGCATCATGGCGCGTGCACCCGCATAACCCTCTTCACCAGGTTGGAAAATAAGAACGGCCGTGCCATCAAACTGGCGCGTTTCTGCCAAATACCGCGCAGCGCCTAGCAGCATGGCGGTGTGACCATCGTGACCACACGCATGCATGAGCCCAGACTTTTGTGAGCGCCAAAGCGTCTCATTGTGCTCTGGCAGTGGCAGGGCGTCCATGTCTGCGCGAAGCCCAATCATGCGGCCTGGGTTTTGTGCGCTGCGGCCTGGGCCATGCACCAAAGCCACCACCCCGGTTTTGCCGATGTGTGTGTGGACGCTGTCAACGCCGCAAACCTTCAACGCTTCAATGACTCTGGCGGACGTGTAAATTTCTTCAAATCCCAGCTCGGGATTGGCATGCAAGTCACGGCGAAAAGAAGTGAGCTCTGGGTGAAACTTAGCAATGTGAGCAAAGGCGCGTCCATGCGCTAGAGCACTGCGCAGAGAAGAGCCTTCGGATGCTGGTTGAGTGCTTGACATTGAAACTGAGTCCTTGAGCATGCTCTTCAATGGCCACCCGCTTTGTCTACACGCAATCTGGGATCGACAGCGAAGTAAAGCAAATCGACAGTGAGGTTAATCACCACAAAAATGAGCGCAATGAGGCACAAATAGGCGGCCATGACAGGCACGTCGGCAAAGGTAACCGCTTGAATAAACAGCAAGCCCATGCCAGGCCACTGAAACACAGTTTCTGTGATGATGGCAAACGCAATGAGGCCGCCCAATTGCAAGCCTGTGATGGTCATGACAGGTACCAGTGTATTTTTAAGGGCATGGCCAAAATGAATGGCTCTGTTTGACAAGCCACGAGCGCGTGCAAATTTGATGTAGTCGGTGCGCAGCACTTCCAGCATTTCGGCTCGCACCAAGCGCATGATCAAGGTGAGTTGGAAAACAGTAAGCGTGAGGGCTGGCAAAACAATGTGTTGCCAGCCTTTGGCAGTGAGCAGGCCCGTGCTCCACCAACCAATTTTGACCACATCACCTCGGCCAAAACTTGGAAACCACCCAAGTAGCACTGCAAAAAACAAAATGAGCAGAATGCCAATTAAAAAAGTGGGGAGCGACACACCTAAAAGCGAAAAGGTCATGAGCAATTGGCTAGACAAGCTGCCACGCCTCAGGGCGGCATAAACACCCATGGGAATTCCCAACAAAAGCGCCATGCCAGCGGCAATGACCGCCAGTTCTAAAGTTGCAGGAAAGCGATCTGCAATGAGCTGAGAAACTTTGGCGCCCTGCCTGAGACTGATGCCAAATTCACCTTGAACAGCGTTCAATAAAAAATGGCCAAACTGCACAATAAAGGGTTGGTCCAGTCCTAAATCTTTTCGAAGTGCATCAATTTGATCCGCAGTGGCGTCTTGTCCCAACATGAACAACACGGGGTCTCCCACGTATTGGAACAATAAAAATGCAATGAAAGCCACCGACACCATGACCATGATGGCCTGAATGAGGCGCTGTAATATAAAAGCAAACATTCGCTTCCCTGAAAAACTACCCTGAACTATGCAACAAACAGGCCCGATTTGGACAGAGGGGATTCCCCACTTTGGGGCACCACTGCTTTGGCGCAAGACGAAAAAAAAGTCACTGAAGAACAGTGACTTTTTAACAGAAAAGCAGGCTGAATTAGAAGCTGTGGCGAAGGCCTAACTCAAATCCGGTACTTGAACCACCAGCAGTGGTGATATCGTTGCCACCACCCACTGTAAATCGCTTGCCTACGCCTTGATTGCTAACCTCAGAATAGTTGATAAACAAAGCGGTGCGCTTGGACAAGTCGTGAACATAACCCAAGGCCCATTGATTGGCGTCATTGGCAACACCCGTGGCCTTGAGCGTGGTGAATGCAAAACGAACTTGACCAGATTTCAAGTTGTATTGGGTGCCCACCATGTCTGTTTTTGTCTTGGTTGCACCAATTTTGTTCTCGTTGGTCAAGAACATGAATTTGGCAGCGCCCATTTGGTAATTGATACCAAAGTTGGTTTGTACATAATCGTTGGCAACTTTGGCCGTGGTGGTGTACTTGGTGGTGCCTGAGGCAATGGCCATGCTCAATGGGCCATTGCGATAGGCCAAACGAAGACCCGTGTGCTTGCCATCGTTGGCGTTGTACAAATCGGATGCGTTTTCACCCAAGGCATACATGAAATGGCCACTCAAGCCGCCCACCAAGTTGGATGGCAAGAAATAACCTACAGAATTTGAGGTGCGAACGCCTGTTCGTGCAGTGGTGCCATTGGCTGGCACTGGGTAAAACAAAGAACCAGCACTGCCTACACCATTGGTGCCAAACGGGTGCATAGCCACAGTCAAGTTGTTGAAGCTTGGCACATAGTCGCGACCCAAACGAATTTCACCCCAAGAATTACTAGACACGCTCACGGTTGATCGACGACCAAACGTCAAGCCTTGCGTGCCCGCAGGAGATGAAGCTTGTCCAGAAGATTGATTGTTGACGTTGGTTCCGCTTCCAGTACCGTTGTCTGGCGAGTGCGCAGCTTCCAGCCAGAAACTGGCACGCATGCCGCCACCTAAATCTTCATTGCCACGAAATCCGAGACGGCTGGAAGTGTTGCTGTCTGTGGAGACTGAAGTTGCCTTGACGCTGCCAGTAGCAGAGGTGCTGAGATAAGCCACATCGAGTACGCCAAAGACTTCAACGCTTTGAGCTTGGGCCATACCAACGGATGCACAAAGAGCCGTTAAAACAAAAGGAATTTTTGAGTTCATTTGAGTTTAGAAAAAAAACTTGATTCAGCGTAAAAAATATTCAACGCACTTTGGAAGCCTTAGCGTAACCTGCGAAACCCAACCCCACCATGCGTGTGTGTATGGATTACAACGGGGGTTTTCCCTTGCTGGCGATGAGCTGGATAGGCCCATACCAAGCTTGAACGTAGCTTCGGGTGTTGTCACTGTCGGTCATGATGCCAATACCAATCAATGCACCGGGTGCTTCACCAAAAGCCTTTTCATAATCTGCCCGAATGTTGCGCTCGTAAGATATCCATTGGTTCAAGCGCTGTTGTCCTGACTCGATCACAATTTTTCGAATTCGATCTGTTCTGGGGTTTTGAATGACAGAGTTGACAGGGCGATGGTTGCACCAGACGTACATGAGCGTGGCATAGGGCATGGGTGAACCCGACAAAGCATGCGAGAGCTCGCTGAGCATGGCATTTTTGGGCGAAAACTGGCTTCGATCACCATCAAAGGCTAGCACCAACCTTACCGGAGAATCGTCTTGATCGCGTTGGGCCATGTCTGCGCCTTCTATGAGCTTTTGAACTTGCCAAGAAAAGTTCAAAGCATTCAGGTTCTCTGGCTCTACACGCAAATCATGGCGCAACATGCTGGCTGATGATTGAGCGCTGGCCATCAGTGAGCTGCCATTGCCCATGCGCGCCAAGGAATATTGGGTTGCCACTTTGCCTGGAATTTTCACAGATTCCCACTTCAATTTATCTTCAGGTTGCCAAACAGTTTGCAGACCAGAGACGAGTTTTGGGGCGCCAGCAGGCACGCTGCCACAGCCTTGCAAGGCGCCAATTGCAGCCCCGATGAACAAGGCCAGCCAAAATTTATGCACTTTAAGCAATGACATATCAGATTTAAGTACTTGCGCTTGGTAGAGATTGGTAGAGATTGGAGAGCTTGGTCAAACAAAGCTGGTCACAATGCCAAGCATCATGGCTTTAAAAGTTTGGCGAAGTCTTGATCTAACTGGGCCAATGATTGATTGATCCTTGATCGTTTGCTCAATGCCCATTGTTGATGATCCTTCAACTTGTCTTTTGCCACTGCCAGCATTCGCTTCATTTCTGACGCTTGAGGGCCTCCTACAGTTGCTCTATTTTGAACAATGGCAATGGGATTGAGTGTGCTGCGAAACTCTTGTTCCGACATGGGCAGCACAGCATTGGCATCAAACTCTTTCATAGCGTCTTTGTAAATTCGCTGAGCTTCAGCATAGGGAAACTCAAGAGGTTTGATGTTCTTCAGCTTTGCAAATTTAACAATTTCACCAGAGAAGTGATGCCCCACACGGAATGGCACTTTGTATTTCCGCATCAACACATCGGCCAGTTCTTGCGAAGCTGTCCAATCGCTGTTGAGTTCTTCGAGTGCCCGCTCAGGATCGACCACCAGCGCATTCAAGATTCGGTCCATGCGCTTCAAAAACTGAACGGCACTTTGAACCATCTCCGTGTTGGAGCTTTCTTCTTTGGGATCTTGCATGCCAGGGGTGATATTGTGAGCACGCATGATGGGGCCCATGGCCAAAGCAAGTGAGGAGGATATTTCTCGACGTGTCTCAGTTAACAAAATAGGATTTTGTTTTTGCGGCATGGCGCTTGAGACTTGCGTGTTGACGTTGCGCAAATTGGTCAAATAGATCCAAGGCCGAATTTGACCATATTGGCTCATCACGTCTTGAATAAAGTGACCGCTGTGAAGTCCAATGCTGGTGACGATAGAAGCCACCTCAACGGGGTACTCACTCGAAGAAATTTGTGAAGCGTCGTAGGCGTTGTCAACAATGGTTTCAAAACCCAAGTAACTGGCCATTCTTTGTCTGTTGAGGGGCCAGCTGCTGCCGTTTAAAACAGTGGTTCCCATGGGAGATCTGTCTACGCGTGCATAGGCCTCACGAATCCGTTGTGCATCTCTTTCAAATCCTGCTGCGTGCCCTAGCCATGCATGACCCAAACTATTGGGCTGTGCAGCAATGCCATTGGTGTAATTGGGAACAATTGTGGCAGCATGTTTTTCAGAAAGTTTGATGAGCGTCTCTGATGTTTTAGACAACTGTTCGGCCAAATCAAGCAAGTTCTCCCGCATGATGGTTGCACGGTAGGTTGCAAACATGTCTTGACTAGAGCGCCCTGCATGAAGAAGGCTTGCGTCTTGCCCAGCAGCCCGAATTAAGAGGGGTTCAAAATCGACCACCCTGTATGGGCGCGGCGCACCTGGCACTGCACCATCTTCCATGACCTTCACAATGCCTGCAGCAATTTTGGGCGTTTTCGCCTTGTCCAGAAGTCCTTCGTCGCTGTTAATAACTGCAGTTGCTTTGTTAATTTGACCCAACCAAAAGAACTGATCTCTGGGGTTGCTCTTTTGAGCCAGTGCAAGTCCAAAAAAGGAGGTCAGAATGCAGGCCAGTAAAACCTTGTTGCAATTTTTCATTTTTGGCTTTGATCGAAATTAATTGGCAAATTGTGCCCCATTGATGAGTGATATCACCAACGGGGAGGGTAGAAAACACATATCAACCCGGTTTAATTTGAGCTCTTTCAACCACAGTCTTCCAGCGGGCCTGTTCTTTGGCAATGAAAGCAGCGTATTCAGCAGGTGAGCCACCGCCGGGAATGGCGCTTTCGGCTTCGTTGCGTTTAATGACTTCTGGCGACTTCATGGTTTTTGCACACTCTAGCTGCAACTTGTTGATAATTTCAACCGGTGTGCCATTGCGCACAGTAATGCCGTACCACTGAACTGTTTCAAAGTCTTTGTATCCCAACTCTGCCACGGTGGGCACATCGGGCAACACAGGAATGCGCTGAGTGGTGCCGACAGCAATACAACGCAATGCTCCACTCTTGATGTGCGGTAGCAAAGCGGGTGTTCCGGCAGACATGAACTCAATGCGGCCAGCCAACACATCGTTGAGTGCAGGTCCTGTGCCGCGGTAAGGAATGTGCGTGATGAACATGCCTGTGGCCACTTTCAGGGCTTCTACTGCCAAGTGACCGGCACTGGCATTGCCTGCGGATGCATAGTTCAATTGACCTGGTTTGGATTTGACGTAAGCCACAAAGGACTTGAAATCTTTGACAGGCACATCTTTGTGCACCACAAACAAACTGGGCACGCGCGAGAGCAAGGTAACCGATGTGAAGTCTTTGTTGACGTCATAGCCACTGTCTGGATAGATGAGCGGATTCACGGCCATCAAACCAATGTGACTCATGACGATGGTATAGCCATCGGCAGGCGCACGCTGCGCCTCTTGCATGGCAGGCACACCGCCGCCACCGCCTTTGTTGTCAATGACAAAAGGGACGCCCAACTGTTTGGTAAGCTCTGCCCCAATGGAGCGGGCCACAATGCTGGAGGTGCCGCCAGGTGCAAAGGGGACGATCCACCTCACAGGCTTATCTGGCCAATTGCTGGTCTGTCCGAGTGCAGGCAAGCCTGCGGCAGACAAACCGGCTGCCCCCATCCACTTCAGATGATTGCGACGGCTCATATCTTCAAACTGCATATTTGACTCCATTCGATTTTTTCTAAGTTGAAATATGCCACAAATGAAGCGCGCTATTTCATGAAAGGATTTGATCACAGCAAGTAAAAACCCCCGCTGTGTTGCCACAGCAGGGGTTTTAGTTTTCTAAATCAACTGACTTGCGTCAGTGGACAAATTAGAAAGTGTGGTTCACGCCCAAGTCGTAGCCAGTGGAGGATGCATTTGCACCAGTCACAGCGCCGTTCAAAGCACGAGTTGCACCACCAGAGTTGCCGTTACGTGCGTATGTAGCGAACAAACTTGTACGCTTGCTCAAAGGCTTCACGAAACCAACAGCATTGCGCTTGGTTTCAGCAGCGCCTTGCTTCAAAGAAGCGTTGGAGAACTTCAAAGTGCCGCCAGCCATAGGAATCAAAGCACCCATCATGGTGCCCTTGATGTCAGCAGCGCCAGTGTTTGAAACTGTGTTGGAGTTGAACATCAAACGTGCAACGCCGAGGTCGTAGGAGCCACCCATTGTAGTGGTCTCAACTTCTGTACCAGCGCCTGTGGTGGTTGTAGCAGAAGCGTAACCAATGCTCAAAGGACCTTTAGCGTAGTTCAACCACATACCATTGCCGTCACCAACTTTGGCTGCTGTAGATGCAGCCTCGCCCAAGTAAGTTGCAATCATGACTTTGAAGCCACCAACCACTGGTGAGTGGTAAGCGATCATGTTGGAAGCGCGAACAGCAGCCAAGCCACCACCGTAAGCGATCAAGCTGGAAGCAACACCGTTTGTACCGAACGGATCGTACTGAGCGTCAGGATAGAACTGGGGAGAGTAGTCACGACCCAAGCGAATTTCACCCATGGAGCCAACCAGGCCCACAGTTGATTTACG
Organism: uncultured Burkholderiales bacterium; assembly: GCA_903961095.1. Classification (GTDB taxonomy): domain Bacteria; phylum Pseudomonadota; class Gammaproteobacteria; order Burkholderiales; family Burkholderiaceae_C; genus Limnohabitans_A. Next base: position 10,216 of record CAJCDH010000122.1, read on the forward strand.
GTTGAATGTGAGGCCTTGTGTGCCAGCAGATGCCAAAGAAGTTACTGCTTGGTTGTTGGTGTTTGTAGCTGAACCAGCGCCGCTGTCGTTGGCAACGCCAGCTTCCAACCAGAACTCAGCACGCATACCGCCGCCGAGGTCTTCAACACCACGGAAGCCCAAACGGCTAGAACCGATACGGTCTGTTCTCATGGCAGTGCTGTTGCTCACAGAACCATTGCCTACAGAATAACCAGCGTCAACCACACCGAAGATGGTCACAGAAGATTGGGCCATCGCGGCGCCAGAAGCGGCCAAAACAGCCAATGCGATCAGGGATTTTTTCATTTGAGAAGTTCTCCAAGGTTTAACAAGGGCCCCAGTTCTAGTGTTCACATATTCGCAAACCACTGAAACCCTGAGCCAACCTCCGTTAGGGAAGTTGTGTCTATTCCACCAGAGGACGGGGCACTCTGCAAAGAAAATCACTTTAAAGCAGGGTTATTTGTTGCTTGAGCACAACAAGAGGGCTAAACTTCCGCCCATGAATGCCGATGCTTTAATCCTTGCCGCCGACAGTGCCCTGCGTACGCTTTTTGCTACGTCCAGAGCGTCTAGGGCCATGCCCGTTCCTTCCCAGCAGCTGTCTCAGCAGCCAGATGGCCTCTCGGCACCCACTCAAGCCCAGACATCTTTGACCGAGACCGAAAAAGCACTCTCTGGCGCACTGATGCGGGTCAATCATGTGGGTGAAGTGTGTGCCCAAGCCCTTTACACAGGGCAAGCCTTAGCCTCTCAAAACCCTGCATTGCGGCAAAAGCTCGATGCGGCCTGCCGCGAGGAAACCGACCATTTGGCTTGGACGCTAGAACGCCTGAACCAACTCAACAGCCGTCCTTCGCTGCTGAACCCACTTTGGTATGCAGGCGCTTTTGCAATTGGCTATGGCGCTGGCAAACTGGGTGGCGACAAACTGAGCTTGGGCTTTGTGGTCGAAACCGAAAACCAAGTGGAAGCACATTTGGCCAGCCACATGACGCATTTGCCTGCCAATGATTTGGCCTCTAGAGCCATTGTGTCGCAAATGCGATTGGATGAAATGGCACATGCGCGCATGGCTCAAAAAGAAGGCGCCGTAGAACTGCCAGAGCCCGTGAAACGCCTCATGGGTGCAGCGGCTAAGCTCATGACCAGAGTGGCGCACCACGTTTAGCTGCGCTGCACTTCCTGCAGACACTTCCTGCTGATACTTTTTGCTTAAGCCTCTAAAACTTCAAAGCTGGTGCTGATGACTGCAGTCTTGGCCAACATGATGCTTGCCGAGCAGTATTTCTCGTGACTCATGGCCACAGCCCGCTCAACGGCTGAAGCAGGAATGCCTTTGCCCTTGACGGTAAAGTGCATGTGAATTTTGGTGAACACTTTGGGGTCGGTGTCTGCTCGCTCCGAAGTCAGCTTCACAGAACAGCCCTGCACATCATGGCGGCCCCGCTTCAAAATCAAAACCACGTCGTAGGCGGTGCAACCACCGGTACCCGCCAACACAGTTTCCATGGGGCGGGGCGCTAAATTTTGCCCGCCGTTTTCAGGCTTGGCGGTATCTGGCGCGCCATCCATCATGAGCACATGGCCACTGCCTGTTTCGGCCACAAAACCCATACCTGAGCGCGCTCCGCAAGCGCCGATCCAACTAACTGTGCATTCCATTTTGATGAATTCTTTCTTCACATTTTTAAGATTAGCTTGACCTGTATCGTAAAGCTTTTGAAAAGCTATTGCACTGCAGCATTTTTTATGTAGAATTTCGCACAGTCGTGCTTTTTTATGTCATTCAGCACGAGCCAATTGTCTCCTCCACCCTCCGAAAAGGTGGATTTGCCCCGAGTCGCAAGGCTCGGGGCATTTTTTTCGCCCGCTATCATTCGGGTATGACTGCGAAAAATCTCAAACCCTCCGATTACCTTAAAAAAATTCTAAACGCACGCGTTTATGACGTCGCCACCGAATCGGCTTTGGAACCTGCCCAAAACCTCAGCAAGCGGCTGCACAACACCGTTTTGCTCAAGCGTGAAGACCAACAGCCGGTGCACAGCTTCAAGCTGCGCGGCGCCTACAACAAGATGGCGCACCTCACGCCCGCCCAACTCAAGAAGGGCGTCATTTGCGCTTCTGCGGGCAACCATGCGCAGGGCGTGGCCTTGGGAGCGCGCAAGCTCGGTTGCCGCGCTGTCATTGTGATGCCCACTACCACACCACAAGTCAAAATTGAAGCTGTCAAAGCTTTGGGCGGCGAGGTGGTGTTAATCGGCGACAGCTACTCTGATGCTTTCAAGCACGCCACGCTGCTTGAGAAAAAAATGGGCATGACATTTGTGCATCCCTTTGACGATCCCGAAGTGATTGCGGGCCAGGGCACCATTGCCATGGAAATGTTGCGCCAGCACCAAGGCCGCTTAGATGCTGTGTTTGTGGCCATTGGCGGCGGCGGCCTGATTGCTGGTGTTGCCAACTACATCAAAGCTGTCCGGCCTGACATCAAAGTGATTGGTGTGCAAATGAACGATTCAGACGCCATGATTCAATCTGTGACTGCCAAAAAACGCGTCACCTTGAACGATGTGGGCTTGTTTTCAGACGGCACAGCGGTCAAACTGGTGGGCGAAGAAAGTTTTCGAGTCACACGCAACTTGGTAGACGATTACATGACCGTCGACACAGACGCTGTTTGCGCCGCCATCAAGGATGTGTTTGTAGACACTCGCTCCATCGTCGAGCCTGCAGGGGCCTTGGCAGTGGCAGCCATCAAGCAGTATGTGGCCAAACACAAAACCAAGGGCGAAACCTACGCCGCCATTTTGTGTGGCGCCAACATGAACTTTGATCGATTGCGCTTTGTGGCAGAGCGGGCTGAGGTGGGTGAGGAACGCGAAGCCATTTTTGCAGTCACCATTCCGGAAGAGCGCGGTAGTTTCAAGCGCTTTTGTGAGCTCATTGGCAACTTGCCTGGTGGCCCGCGCAATGTGACGGAATTTAACTATCGCATCAGCGATGCCGCCAAAGCGCACGTGTTTGTGGGCCTCACAACAGAGGGCTCTGGCGAAAGCACCAAAATTTCAAACAATTTCAAAAAACATGGTTTTCAAAACCTCGATTTGACGCACGACGAATTGGCCAAGGAACACATCAGGCACATGGTGGGCGGCCATACCAGCTTGGCGCAAAACGAACGCCTAATGCGTTTTGTTTTTCCTGAGCGCCCCGGTGCATTGCTGAAATTTCTGAAGCTGATGCGCCCAGGTTGGAACATCAGCCTATTTCATTACCGCAACCAAGGCGCAGATTACGGACGCATTTTGGTGGGCTTGCAAGTGCCCGACAAAGACGACAAAGCGTTTGATAAATTCTTGAGCACTTTGGGCTACCCCTGGGTCGAGGAAACAAGCAACCCGGTCTACCGAATGTTCTTGCAACAATCCGCCTAAATTCGCAGCCGTTTTTGGGAGAATCAAGGGCGACTTGCAAAGAGCAAGCTCAATTCTCGGCTTTGGGCAGTTCCAAAGTGATTGTGGGGGTGCTTTGTTGCTCTGGCGCTAGCCGAGCAAGCCGGTGACCGACCGAATGCAAGACCCAACCAGGCGCAACCACTTGACCTGGCTTAAACGGCTTAGGGGGCTGCCCATCGACTGAAAGCAGCGCACTGCCCTGGCCTGATGCCCCAGCGACCACCCCCAACAATGTCCATTGGTGGTCGGAACTTGCTGTGACACTGGTGCCTGATTGCATTTCTGTCGCCAAAGGAGCACCCAAGGCGGCAGCCACATGGCCACTTTGGATGGCTTGGGGGCTTCGTTGAGAGGGGTTGGTTTGAGCAGCCACTTGCACCGCAGTGGGCGCTACCGAAATGCTTTGAATTTGCAAGAACCAAGCCACAGCCGAGTAAGCGGCCACGGCTCCTAACCCAAGCGCACAGAGCGCGGGCCAAAAGGATTTGGAATTGCCTTGTTTAAGTTGCAACATGAGGGGATTATGATGGAGAAGTGTTAGAAAAAGCAGAGAGCCTTTTAGCAATGAAATTAGAAAACCCAAATTCCATGTCCGATGTTCAAACTTTGAACACCACCTCAGCGCCCTTTGGCCGCAAAGCACGAAAACAGCGCGGCTTCACTTTGATTGAATTGATGGTGGTTTTGGCCATCATTGGCATCTTGGCAGCCTTGGTGGTGCCCAGTGTTTTAGGCCGTGCCGACGATGCCCGAGTGACTGCAGCCCGAACCGATGTTGGCAATCTGACGCAAGCCCTCAAACTCTACAAGCTAGACAACCAGCGCTTTCCCACAGCCGAGCAAGGTTTACAAGCGCTGGTTGCCAGGCCATCCGCCGAGCCCGTTCCAAACAATTGGAAAAGCTACTTGGACAAATTGCCAGCCGATCCTTGGGGCCGGCCTTATCAGTACCTCAATCCTGGCCTGAAAGGCGAAGTCGATGTCATGTCTTGGGGTGCTGACGGTCAATCGGGTGGCGAAGGGGTCAATGCTGATATTGGCAGTTGGCAATAACTTTCAATGCGCGCATCTCACGGCTTCACCTTGATTGAATTGTTGGTGGTGATTGCGCTCATTGCCATTGGCACTGCCGCAGTCAGCTTCAGTTTGCGCGACTCAGCCCAAACTGTGCTCGAAAAAGATGCAGAACGATTGGCCGCCTTGTTTGAATCGGCCAGGGCCAGGTCTAGGTCCAGTGGCATGCCCGTGAAATGGTACCCGCAGGCAGTCAACAACAGCAATTCAAGTGGCTTTGTGTTTGAAGGTTTGCCCCCCAACACACTGCCCCAACAATGGTTATCACCGCAAATTCAAGTGGCACCCAACAGCATCGTGGTTTTGGGACCCGACCCCATCATCGGCCCTCAAAGCGTGGCCCTGCAAATGAGCGACCTGCAACTATGGGTCAGTACCGATGGACTCAAACCATTTGCAGTCAGGCGAGCTGCACCGTGAAAGTCCTGTTCACTCCTGTGCGAGAAAGATCACAGACCAGCCAAGGTTTCACGCTCATTGAAGTGCTGGTCGCTTTGGGCATTGTGGCCATTGCACTCATGGCGGGCTTGCGCTCAACCGATGCATTGAGCAGAAATGCTTCGCGCCAATCGACCCAATGGTTGGCTCAAATATGTGCAGAGAATGAATTCAGCCGTTTGCGGCTTTCTCGGCAAGTGCCACCTGTTGGAGAGAGCAGCAACAGCTGTTTGCAGGCTGGCCTTGAGCTGCAGGTCAATTTAACAGTGCAAGTGACACCCAACCCCAATTTCAGAAGAGTGGATGCCAGGGTTGAACAACGCAATGGTCTAGACAGCACGCCCTTACTGCAGTTGTCCACCGTGATGGGGCGGAACTGATGCCAAGCTCTTTTTTGAACTTGAAAGATCCCCATTTCAAAAAATCCAAGACCAAAGCCATTGCTGGCTTTACCTTGATTGAGGTGTTGGTGGCCAGTGCCATCCTAGCGCTGATGGCGCTCATTTCTTGGCGTGGCTTGGATGGCATGTCGAAAGCGCAAGTTGCATTGCAAACACGCAGTGATGCCAACCAAACATGGCAAGTGGGTTTGGCACAGTGGCGCACCGATCTTGACAACATGGTGAGCTTGCAAAATATACCTGCACTCGATTGGGATGGGCGTGTGCTGCGCATCACACGGCAGCACTCTCAAGATCCTCAAGCGGGCATGCAAGTAGTGGCATGGACCCATGGCAATGGTCAATGGACGAGGTGGCAATCAGCGCCGCTGACCCAACGCGAGGTTTGGGCCCAAGCCTGGAACCAAGCCCAAATTTGGGGAGAATCTGCCGGCAGCCCGATGCCCAACAACACACATGAAGTGACCATTCATGCCATTCGCAGTTGGCAAATTTATTACCACCGCGACGGCGCATGGAGCAACCCTCTCTCGAGTGCCGCCATCAACGGTGTCCAGAACCCACTCAGCAACTCGGCCGCCTTGCCTGAGGGCATCCGTTTGGTCATCGATTTGGCTGAAAACGCCCAAGTGCAAGGCAAATTGACCTTGGACTGGGTTCGCCCCACCTTCACGGTGAACAAACAATGAGCCGGCTGAGCCTGCAATCAAGCGCTTACTGCCAACGCGGCGCTGCCTTGATCAGCGCCATGCTGGTAGTGACCTTGGTAGCCACCCTGGCCAGTGTGGCTTTGTGGCAGCAATGGCGACATGTAGAAGTTGAAAGTGCTGAGCGGCACCGAGTGCAGTCGTCTTGGCTTTTAAATGGTGCTTTGGATTGGTCGCGCCTGATTTTGCGTGAAGATGCTTTGGCGGGTGGCGGTCCTGGCGGCGACGCAAGCAAAGTGGGTACAGGTACCGACCATCTGGCCGAACCTTGGGCATTGCCTCTCAAAGAAGCCAAGCTGTCCACCTTTTTGGCTCAAGATCAGCAACTGCGCGAAGGCGACCCTGAAGTTTTTTTGTCGGGTCAATTGACCGATGCTCAGAGCCGAATCAATTTGACCAATTGGACAGAGTCAGGCGACAGCAAAGGCCAACCTCAACTCAATGAGGCCATGCAAATTTCCCTCATACGCCTGTTCAAAGTGTTGGACTTGCCTCTTGCAGAACTCGAACGCTTGGCCCAAGGGTGGCGTGCAGCATCGCTTGCAGCCAAGCTTGCCAAACCTGAAGTGGGGCAAGCCTTGCCCAACATGCCAAGCGGAACAGCCCTGCTGCCGCAGCAAATGACGCAACTTCAGTGGCTTGGACTCAGTCGAGAAACTGTACAACGCCTCACGCCCTTTGTGACCATCTTGCCGCAAGCCACGCCAGTCAATCTCAACACAGCCAGTGCTGAGGTGATCTACGCCACAGTTCCAGGCTTGGATCTGGCGACTGCGCAAAAGTTTGTGCAACAACGCGCGCGCGCGCATTTTGGCAATCTGACAGATGCGGGCAAGGCCTTGGGCGGCAAAACACTCGAAGCACGTTGGCATGCCCTTGGGTCTCGATTTTTTGAAGTTTGGGGTCGTTTGCGAATGGAAGATCGCACTCATGAAGAAACCGCTTTGATTTTCCGGGACGCAGGGAATGTGACATTTGTGTGGCGACAAAAAATTGCGGGAATACTCCCACCACCAAGCAGCGAGTCGCTTCTACAATCAAGTCAGCCATGAGTACTCAAATTTTCACCTTGCCGCTTCGCCCTGTCAGCGGTGCCGCCTATCCGCAAACAGTCTTGTCAACGCAAGCGGCTGGTGCGCGCGACAAAGAAATTTGGGCTGTTGTTCCCGCCGAAGCAATTTCTTGGCATCGTGTCAGTTTGCCTGCAGGTCTGCAAAAACAATCCAACCGAATGGCGGCCGCTCTTCAAAGCCTGATGGAAGAACGCCTTTTAGACGAACCCGATCTCTTGCATTTGTCTTTACAGCCCGAATGGCAAGCTAATTCGCCAGCATGGGTGGCCGCATGCAACAAGGCTTGGCTTCAGCAGCATTTGTCGCAACTTCAAGCCAAGGGTCATGTGGTTCACCGCATCGTGCCTGAGTGGGCACCTGTGAGCCAATCTGGCGCGATGTCAGCTTGGGTCAGCGGCGCGCCAGAAGATGCCTGGCTTTGGGTGAGCGACACGCAAGAAGCTTGGTGCTTGCCTCTCGAAGCTGGCGTGAAATTTTGGATTGAAAAAATTCAGTCTGCAGGCAGCAAGCAAGATATACCTGCCAATTTGGTCATTCAAGCCGATCCTGCCGTGGCAGAACTTGCGCAAAAAGCTTTGCGTCAAATGCAGACTTTCAATCAAACAGACACCACCGATCGGCTCTCTACTTGGCGTGTTGAAGTGCAAAGCAGTGTGCAGCGCTATGCCCAATCTGCAGCCACCAACTGGGATTTGGCGCAGTTTGAATTTGCAGCCCACGGCTCTGCACGTTGGCTGCAAAAAGCCAATCGCATTTGGCAAAATTTTGCCAAGAGCCCGGCCTGGCAAGGTGCACGCTGGGGCTTTGGATTGCTGGTTTTGGCGCAATTTCTGGGCTTGAATGTCGCGGCATGGCAACTCAATGCCCAAGCAAAACTGCAACGCGATTTTCAAAAATCCATCCTCACGCAAACCTTTCCCAATGTCACAGTGGTCGATGCTCCGTTGCAAATGGCCAAAGAACTTGAACGCTTGCAACGCAATTCAGGCGCAGCTTCACCGCGCGATTTGGAATGGGTATTGCAGTCTGTCGGTGCCGCTTTGCCTGCTGGCCAACGCATTGCCAATATCGACTTCAAAGTGCAAGGCAATGGCGAAACTCGGTTGCAGGGCTTGCAACTCTCAGAATCTCAGGGCACGGCCTTTGTGCAAGCACTTCGCAAGCAAGGACTGGATGCTCAAGCCAGCGGTACTCAATGGCGCATAGTGGGTCAGAAGGCAGGCTTCTAAACATGAAATTTTTAAACAGCTTTCAAGCCTTGCCGCAAAAAGATCGGCAGCGACTTTTAGCCTTGGGCCTGGTGTTATTGGGGCTCACGCTTTGGACATGGAATATTGCGCCAGCTTTGAAAACTTTGCGCGAAATGCCAACTCAATTGGCCCAATTGCAAGACCAAAGCCAAAAGTTGAAACTCATGCAAGCGCAAGCGCAGGCTTTTCAAAAGTCACCGCGCCTTCCAACCAATGATGCTCGCTCAATGCTTCAAAAAGCCGCTGCAGAAACTTTAGGCAATGGCGCTCGATTGAACATCGAAGGGACTCGCGCCACTTTAACGCTCAGCAGCGTTTCAGCCGAATCAATGGCTCAGTTTTTAGCCTTGGCACGAACTCAGGCGCAAGCCTTGCCCATCGAAGCGCAGTTGCAAAAATTGACAGAGCCTGCTGCGGCCAAAACAGCCAGCCCGTCCGATCTTTGGCGCGGCGCACTGATCTTGAGCTTGCCAGGCGGGTAATCATGGCCACCTTGCGTTCTTCACACATCCAAAGGAATTGGTCTTGGGCCATATGGGGAGCCGTGCTTGGTGGCGTCCTGGCTGTGCTTGTTCATTTGCCTGCACAGTGGCTGGCCCAAGTTGTGTCAAGGGCCACTCAAGAACAAGTGCAACTTCAAGAGGCACAGGGCTCTTTCTGGCAAGGCTCGGGCAAGTTGGTCTTGACTGGCGGCGAAGGCAGCCGAGATGCTTTGGCTCTGCCAGGCCGTCTTTATTGGCAAACCAATTTGGCCTTCAATGGCGTTCAATGGCCCCAATTCAATTTAAATTTGAATGCAGCTTGTTGCATGACTCAAACCTTGAATTTGTCTGTGCAAGCTGCAGAACCTGTGGGGCTCTGGCAATTGCAGATCAACGACCACCGCTCGCAATGGCCCGCCCATCTTTTGAGTGGTTTGGGTGCACCCTGGAACACCTTGCAGCCTGAAGGCAATCTCGTGCTTGAAACCAAACAATTGCGTGTGCATTTTCAAAATTCAAAGACTTGGCTTCAAGGCGGCTTAACGCTGACAGCAGAAAACATGTCGTCCAAATTAAGCACACTTCAGCCCATGGGCACCTATCAAATTCAATTGGGTGGCAGTTCATCGCCCAACGACATGCCCTCTTTGACCTTAAGCACCCAATCTGGCAGCTTGCTGCTCAGTGGGCAAGGTCAGTGGCAAGGCTCACGCCTTCAATTTCGCGGCGAAGCTTCTGCAGTGCCTGAGCACGCAGAAGCATTGTCTAATTTGCTGAATATCATTGGACGACGCCAAGGGGCGCGCAGCTTGCTTTCACTGGGTTGAACATCATGGCTTCAAGACATTCTTTTTCCAATTCATTGCCCAAGCGCAAGCGCATGGCCAATTGGCTGATCAGCCTCTGCGCAAGTGTGAGTGTGGGATTGCCTTTGGTATTGTTCACAGGGCACGCTTTGGCACAAGCTCCCAAGCCCAACAAAAAAGCCAGCACCAGCAAACAGTCGCAAGAACCCGTCACCCTCAACTTCATCAATGCAGAGATTGATGCAGTGGCCAAAACCTTGGCAACTTTGTCTGGCCACAATGTGGTGGTCGACCCACGCGTCAAAGGCACCATCACCCTGACCAGCAATGTGCCCGTAGCGCCGTCCCAAGCGCTTCGCTTGTTTGCAGCACAGTTGCGCACACAAAGTTTTGCGCTGGTTGAATCGGCTGGTTTGTATTTGGTGGTACCAGAGGCTGATGCTAAATTGCAAAGTGGCGGTGTCTCGGCAGGTGCAGTGCCCACATCCAATGGCCAAATCGTGACGCAAATTTTTCAGCTCAATCACGAAAGCGCCAATAACTTGGTGCCCATTCTGCGTCCGCTCATCAGCCCCAACAACACTGTCAATGTCAATCCTGGCACCAATGCCTTGGTGATCACAGACTACGCAGATAATTTGCAGCGCTTAGCGCGAATCATTGCGGCTTTGGATGTGGCCAACGCCACTGGCGTTGAAGTGATTGCCTTGAAACATGCCTTGGCCAGTGATTTGGTGCCCATGCTTCAACGCTTGCTTGATTCGGGTGCTGCCAGTGGCACTGCGCCTACAGCAGGTCAGTCAGACACCGTCTTAAAAACCACCGTGATGGCCGAAGCTCGCAGCAACTCACTCATCGTGCGGGCTGCCAATGCAGCACGCATGGCCTTGGCCAGAACTTTGATTGCGCAACTCGACCAACCTTCCGCCTCTGGCCCCAATGCTGCAAGCGGCAATATCCATGTGGTGTATTTGAAAAACGCAGATGCCACCAAATTGGCAGCCACTTTGCGCGCGGCTCTTTCAGCGCAGGGTGTTTCCAATTCAAGCACCACACCCGCCACAAATACAAGCATGCCGGCCAACCCGAGTGCAGCTGCAAGTGGTGCTAGCGCCAGCTTTAACAATGCAGGCGGACAAGCTTCAACAGGTGGACAAATTCAAGCCGACCCCTCGACCAATGCCCTCATCATTACGGCACCCGAACCACAGTACCGGCAGCTGCGAGCCGTGATTGAAAAGTTGGATGCACGCCGTGCGCAGGTGTTTGTCGAAAGCTTGATTGCCGAAGTCAGCGCCGAAAAAGCTGCCGAGTTTGGCGTCCAATGGCAAGGCCCTGTTGGCGGCAAAGGCGATACCAACATTGGCCTCTTGGGCACCAACTTCAAGGTAGGGGGTGCCAATCTCATCTCGCTGGCCACTCAAGGCGCCAGCGGCAACGTGGCACCGTCTTCGGGCTTGAATTTGGGATTGGCTCACAACACCAACGGCACTTATGTGTTGGGATTTTTGGCTAGGTTTTTGCAAAGCACAGGCGATGGCAATGTGCTTTCAACGCCAAACCTCTTAACACTTGACAACGAGGAGGCCAAAATTGTGATTGGTCAAAACGTGCCCTTTGTCACGGGACAGTACACCAACAACAATGCCAACAACGGCTCTGTGAATCCTTTTCAAACCATTGAGCGCAAAGATGTGGGCCTGACTTTGCGGGTTAAGCCACAGATCAGTGAAAACGGCACCGTCAAATTACAAATTTACCAGGAGGTCAGTCGCCTTGATCCAGCTTCGATCAACTCTGCAACAGGCTTAATTACCAACAAACGCTCCATTGAATCGAGCGTGCTGGTTGAAGATGGCGCCATTGTGGTCTTAGGCGGCTTGTTGCAAGACGACTATGGCAACAGCCAAGAGCGAATTCCAGGTTTAGGTGATGTGCCAATCTTTGGCAATTTGTTCCGAGCTGAATCACGAAGCCGCAAAAAAACCAACTTGATGGTTTTCCTAAGACCCGTGGTGGTGCGTGATGGCACTTCAACCGAGGGCCTCTCGATGGATCGTTACGAACAAATGCGTGGCGCTCAAATTCAAGCGCAACCGCCAGCCAGCCAAGTACTGCCCGCCATCGGTGCGCCTATCTTGCCAGAACCAACTCGCAAACCTTAATGGCCCATCGCTACCCGCTCCCCTACGCATTTGCGCGCAGCCACCAACTTTTGTTGGAAGACGATGGCTCGCGCCTGAGCTTGTGGCTTTGCCCCGAAAGTGGGGCCAACGCCATCTCAGAGGTCATGCGCAAATGGGGGCATGCTGAGTTGTCATTAGACATTGCGCACGAAGAGTCGGCGCACCTTCAAAAGCGCATCAGTCAGGCTTATACGGCGCAATACGGCCCAGGCGAATCAAGTGCGGCGGCAGTGGTCAGCGAAGTAGAGTCTGCCGCCGATTTGTCACGCATGATGCAAGATCTGCCCGCAGTAGAAGACTTGCTTGAAACCAGCGACGATGCACCCATCATTCGGATGCTCAATGCACTCCTCACACAAGCTGCGCGCGATGGTGCCAGTGACATTCACATTGAACCCTACGAGCGTCACTCGAGCGTGCGTTTTCGCGTCGATGGCAACTTGCGTGAAGTGGTGCAACCCAATCGCGCACTTCATGCAGCCCTGATTTCGCGTTTGAAAATCATGGCAGAACTTGATATCGCTGAAAAGCGTTTGCCGCAAGACGGCCGCATCAGTTTGCGCCTGGGTTCGCGCGCTGTCGATGTGCGTGTCTCCACCTTGCCCAGTGCCCATGGTGAGCGCGCTGTGCTGCGCTTGCTAGACAAATCTGAAAGTCGCCTTAGCTTGGCCTCAGTGGGTATGCAAGGCGCTACTCTGCAACGTTTTGAACAGTTGGTCACTCAGCCCCACGGCTTGATATTGGTCACGGGGCCAACTGGCTCTGGCAAAACCACCACCTTGTATGCCGCCCTGCAAAGCTTAGACGCCATGGGCAGCAACATCATGACGGTAGAAGACCCCATTGAATATGAGTTGGCCGGTGTGGGCCAAACACAAGTCAATGCCAAAATTGATTTGACCTTTGCCAAAGCGCTGCGTGCTATTTTGCGGCAAGACCCCGACATCATCATGATTGGTGAGATTCGCGATTTTGAAACCGCGCAAATTGCCATTCAAGCATCCATGACCGGGCACTTGGTGTTGGCTACTTTGCACACCAATGATGCAGCAAGCGCTGTCACACGCCTAACAGACATGGGCATTGAGCCCTTCTTATTAAGCTCTTCTTTGTTGGGTGTTTTGGCACAGCGTCTGGTGCGAAAAGTTTGCACGCATTGTGCGGGAGAAGGGTGTGCGCACTGCGGCCAAACAGGCTATGCAGGACGCACGGGTATTTTTGAGTTGCTCATGACCGACGATGCTTTGCGTGCGCAAATTCACGCCAAGCAATCTGAAGCCAGTATTCGAGATGCGGCAGTGGCAGGCGGCATGGTAGTGATGCGTGAAGATGGCGAGCGCTTGGTTCAGTTGGGCATCACACGCGCTGAAGAATTATTGCGTGTAACCCGCGACTGATTGCACATTCATAGAGCGCCATTCAATGCCTGCATATTCTTTTGAAGCTCTGCAAAACGATGGCGCCCTGCGCAAAGGCGTGATCGAGGCCGATAGCGCCAAAGCCGCTCGCACACAACTGCGGGCTCAGTCTTTGGTGCCATTGAGCGTTCAAGCCTTGGCACCAAGTGATTCACACAAGCGCAGTATTTGGCAATACAACATTGGTCAGAGTCGCTGCTTTTCTCCGAATGCGTTGGCAGTGTGGACTCGACAACTTGCAAGCCTGGTGGGCAGCGGTCTGCCTTTAGAACGCGCCTTGGCCGCGTTGAGCGATGAAGCTGAATCGGAGAAACAAGCGCATCTGGTAGCCAAGCTCCGAGCCGAAGTGAATGCCGGCTTGGGCTTGGCCAAAGCCATGTCGCAACATCCTTCAGAATTTTCTGCGCTTTACACCGCGGTCATCAGCGCTGGTGAGCAAGGCGGTAATTTAGGTGCGGTGCTAGGGCAGCTGGCAGATGACTTGCAAGATCAACAAACCCTCAAAGCCAAGCTCTTAAGTGCCTCTTTGTATCCCGCCATTGTCAGTTTCATTGCCTTGCTTATCGTCATTTTTTTGCTCAGCACAGTGGTGCCGCAAGTGGCCCAAGTTTTCTCTGGCAATCAAAGAAAGTTGCCCACCCTCACCGTCATCATGCTGGCGCTCAGCGATTTTGTACGCAATCATGGATGGACTGTTGCCCTTCTCTTGGTGTTGGGCTGGCTGGGCTTTCACCAAGCCATGAAACAGCCTAGCTTGCGTGTGCAATTTGATGCTGCTTTTTTGCGCCTGCCTGTTTTAGGCCGTTTGGCCACGGGTTACAACAC
>CAJCDH010000123.1 GCA_903961095.1 uncultured Burkholderiales bacterium
GCCCTTCAGGGTCATTCCTTGCAAATGAAGGGTGCCGCGCTCGTTGCTCATGTTTATTTATCCTTCAACTTTCTCAATCTTGGGCTGACCCAAAGAACGCAAGATGTCTCTCACCATTTGCGCGCGGGCCTTCGGGTCGGGTAGTTCGCGTTCAATGCGAAGCTTGTCGTTGCCAGCCAATTGAATGTGCTTGTTTTTTTGAATAAGCTCAATGATGCGCATGGGCTCAATGGGCGGATTGGGTTTGAAGCTGATCACAATCACGCTAGGCGTCGCATCTACCTTCAACACACCGTAGGGCAGACTGAGCACCCTTAAGCGGTGCACATCCATGAGGGTTTGGGCTTGCGCCGGCAGCTTACCAAAACGGTCTACTATTTCTTCTAGCAAGCCATCAATTTGGTCTGAGGTTTTGGCTGTAGCCAATTTTTTGTAAAACGACAACCTCAAATGCACATCGCCGCAGTAGTCGTTAGGCAAAAGTGCAGGGGCATGCAAATTGATATCGGTGGCGGCAGAAAGCGGGCTCAGCAAATCGGGTTCTTTGCCCAGTTTCAGACAGCGCACGGCTTCGTTTAACATTTCGTTGTAAAGCTGAAAACCAATTTCCAACATGTTGCCACTTTGATTTTCACCCAATACTTCGCCTGCCCCCCGAATTTCCAAATCGTGCATCGCCAAATAAAAGCCACTGCCCAATTCTTCCATTTGCTGAATGGCATCTAGGCGCTGCGCAGCTTGTTTGGTAAGTCCATCAATTTCAGGAACCATCAAATAGGCATAGGCTTGGTGATGGCTTCGGCCTACTCGGCCGCGCAATTGGTGCAACTGTGCCAAGCCAAACTTGTCGGCACGTGAAATCACAATGGTGTTGGCGGTGGGCACATCAATGCCGGTTTCAATGATGGTGGAACACAGCAATATGTTGTACCGCTGTGCCACAAAATCGCGCATCACTTTTTCCAAATCGCGCTCGGGCATTTGACCGTGAGCGACTGCAATGCGTGCTTCAGGCAATAGCTCTTCCAGCTTTTGACGGCGGTTTTCTATCGTTTCCACTTCGTTATGCAAGAAGTACACTTGGCCGCCGCGTTTGAGTTCGCGTAGCACCGCTTCGCGAATCACGCCCACGCCTTCGTTGCGCACGAAGGTTTTGATGGCCAAGCGGCGCTGGGGGGCGGTGGCAATGACGCTTAAATCGCGAATGCCTTCTAGCGCCATGCCCAAGGTACGGGGAATTGGTGTGGCGGTAAGGGTTAGCACATCCACTTCAGCACGCATCGCCTTCATGGCTTCTTTATGGCGCACGCCAAAGCGGTGCTCTTCGTCAATGACCAACAGCCCCAAGTTTTTAAACTTGGTCGATTCACTCAAGAGCTTGTGCGTACCCACCACAATGTCTACTGTGCCATCGGCCAAGCCCTTCAGGGCTTCAGTTACTTCTTTGCCTGAACGAAAGCGAGAGACTTCGGCCACCTTCACAGGCCACTTAGAAAAGCGGTCTTTTAAAGTTTGGAAATGTTGCTCAGCTAACAGAGTGGTCGGCGCCAAGATGGCCACTTGCTTGCCACCTGTGACGGCCACAAATGCTGCGCGCAATGCCACTTCTGTTTTGCCAAAGCCCACATCGCCACACACCAAACGGTCCATGGGGCGGGGGCTGATCATGTCTTGAATGACTGCATGAATAGCTGCATTTTGATCGGCGGTTTCGCTAAAGCCAAAGTCGTTGGCAAACACTTCGTAATCTTGGGGGCTGTAGCGGAAGGGGTGACCCTCGCGGGCCGCACGCCTGGCGTAAATATTCAACAACTCTGCTGCAGAGTCTCGCACTTGCTCGGCGGCTTTGCGCTTTGCTTTCTCCCATTGCCCACTGCCTAGCCTGTGCAGTGGTGCCTCATCTGCACTGACGCCTGTATAACGACCAATGAGTTGCAATTGGCTGACCGGCACATACAGTGTGGCCTTGTCTGCATATTCCAAATGCAAGAACTCTTGCAGTGCGGGTGTGCCGTCAGAATTTTTCTCACCCAAATCCATGTTCACCAAACCGCGGTAGCGGCCAATGCCGTGTGCGTTGTGCACCACGGGGTCGCCTACGTTAAGTTCTGATAAATCTTTGATGAGCGCTTCAACATCGCTCACCTGCTCTTGTTTCTTACGCCTGCGCGTGGTGACGCCTGCTGCAAACAATTCGGTTTCGGTAACCAAATCGATGCCAGCTTCAAACCAATGAAAGCCTGAATTTAAAGCGGCAGTTGCAATTCCTAGCTTTTCATCGCTGGCCTGAAATTCTTGCAAGTCGTCAAAGGCGGGTGGGTTGACCCCCCCAGCGCGCAAAAAGTCGAGCAAGCTTTCGCGCCGGCCCGAGCTCTCTGCCAAGATCAACACACGGTGTGGCGTATTGCGAATGTGTGCCTGCAATTTACTCAAAGGCTCTTCTGCTCCGCGCACCACCGTGAGGTCGGGCAGGGCTTGCGCTAGCGTGTTGTCGGCATGTGTTTCGGAACTGTCTGAGGCTACTTGCCTGAGTGCCAATTGGGCATGTTGGTTGGTACCGGTGTAAAACTGCTCAGCCGACAAAAACAAAGCTTCAGGCGGTAATGCAGGACGCTCGGGATCACCTTGTACCAAGCGATAGCGGTCTTTGGTGTCTTGCCAAAAGCGCTGAAATGCAGGCTCTAAATCGCCATGCAAAACCAATGTGGCGGGCGTGTTGCTTCCGGCACCTAAGTAGTCAAAAACCGTGGCAGTTTGCTCAAAGAACAGCGGCAAATAATATTCAATGCCCGCAGTGGCCACGCCGTTGCCAATGTCTTTGTAGATACGGCTTTTGGTGGGATCACCATCGAGCAGTTCACGCCAGCGGCTTCTAAACTTAGCGCGCGCCGCTTCGTCCATGGGAAATTCACGGCCCGGCAACAAACGCACTTCTGGCACTGGGTACAAACTGCGCTGGGTGTCGGGGTCGAAAGTGCGAATGGAGTCAATTTCGTTGTCAAACAAATCGACTCGGTAGGGTACCTGCGAGCCCATTGGGAACAAATCGATCAGGCCGCCGCGTACCGCATATTCGCCAGGACTGACCACTTGGCTGACATGGCTGTACCCAGCCAAGGTAAGTTGGGCTTTGAGTTTTGCCTCGTCTAGCTTTTGTTTGGTTTTGAATTGAAAGGTGTAGCCTGCCAAAAATGAGGGCGGCGCTAAACGGTACAAAGCCGTGGTGGCCGGAATAAACACCAAGTCTGCACCCTCGGCTTTGTCGCGTTGGCTAATGCGCCACAAGGTGGCCAAGCGTTCGCTGATAAGGTCTTGATGGGGCGAAAACGTGTCGTAGGGCAGAGTTTCCCAGTCGGGAAAAATGGCGCAACGCAGGTCGGGTGCAAAGAAAGCCACCTCGTCCATTAACCTTTGTGTGTCGGCAGCGTCTGACGTGACCACGGCAGTTAGGCGGCCCTGCGCTTTTTCGCGCTCGGCCAGTTGAGCCAATAGCACAGCGTCTGCCGATCCCATGGGACGGGGCAGGGTAAAGCGTTTTCCTAGGCTAAGCGCGGGTAATTGCATGAACTCCGATAGTATAGTTGGCGTATTTGTACTCCAAAGTGATTCAATGTGAACCCCACTGACCTTTCTGACCTTTTTGAATCAGTTAGCCTTCAAGACGCTGAGGGCACAGCGCCTGTGGCGCGATGTTTTGCATTGGTGCCTTGTGCGGGTTCTGGTTCGCGTGCTGGTACGGTCAAGCCCAAACAGTACGAGTTGATCGCTGGTCAAAGCATGGTGATGCACACTTTGGCCGCATTGCAATCTGTTAGCAAACTCGAAAATATAGTGCTGGTGGTCTCGCCCTCAGACTCTCATGCTTGGCCTCATTTAGATACAGCATCTGAGCCAAGCGGGGACGAAAAGCTTGCTGCCCGCAAGCCGATCGTTCGTCGCATCAAATGCGGTGGCGCCACACGCGCCGAGTCTGTGTTCAACGGCTTAACCAACCTGCTGGCAGAAGGCGCAAAAGACCTCAAGGGTCTTCAAGCTAGCGATTGGATCTTGGTACATGATGCCGCGCGATGCCTCATCACCGAATTAGAAATTAACCGCTTGATTGATGCATGCTTCGACGATGAAGTGGGCGGCCTATTGGCATTGCCACTGCCCGACACACTCAAGGCGGCTGTCAATGGCCGCGTGAGCGCTACCTTGCCGCGCCAAGACAAATGGTTGGCCCAAACACCACAAATGTTCAGGGCAGGACCATTGCATGCTGCACTGCAAGCCAAGGCAGCAGAAAATTTCGAAGGCATTACCGATGAAGCCAGCGCCATGGAGATGGCTGGTTTTTCGCCCAAGTTGGTGGTTGGTAGTCCGCACAATTTCAAAGTGACCTATCCGCCAGATTTTGCATTGGCCGAAGATTTGCTCAGGAGCAGAACATGAACATTCGAGTTGGCGAAGGTTGGGACACGCATGCCTTGGTGGAGGGTCGTCCCTTGATGTTGGGCGGTGTGCAAATACCTCATACCAAAGGCTTGCTGGGGCATTCCGATGCTGATGTGTTGTTGCATGCCATCACAGACGCAATGCTGGGTGCCGCAGGCTTGGGCGACATTGGTCAGCATTTCCCAGATACCGATGCCACTTACAAAGGCGCTGATTCTGTTGTGCTCTTGAAAAAAGCTTACCAGCATGTCAAGCAGTTGGGTTGGCAACTTGGCAATGTCGATTGCACCATCATTGCCCAAGCGCCCAAGTTGTCGCCGCATCGCTCGGACATTCGATCTTCCATCGCTAAAGCTTTGGGCGTGCCCGAGTCGCATGTCAATGTGAAAGCCAAAACGGCAGAAAAAATGGGGCCCGTGGGTGAAGGCCTAAGTATGGAGGCTAGGGCTGTCGTGTTAATTCACAGGCCGTAAACTCCCAAAATAAGCCACTTTTATACGAGTGGCTTGTAGCTCCTAGCTTGGCGATTACTGTGCGGCCCAACCGCCATCCATGTTCCAAGCTACGCCGCGAATGTTGTTGCCTGCAGCAGAGCAGAAGAACACCGCCAATTCACCCAATTCTTCTGGGGTGGTAAATTGCATAGAAGGCTCTTTCTCTCCCAACAACAACTCAGTAGCAGCTTGATTGCTTAAGCCCAAAGCGTCTGCTTTGGCATCAACTTGTTTTTGAACCAAAGGTGTAAGCACCCAACCAGGACAAATGGCGTTGCACGTGACGCCCGACTTGGCGTTTTCCAATGCAGTGACCTTGGTCAATCCCACAATGCCATGCTTGGCGGCCACGTAAGCTGACTTTTCTGCCGAGCCCACCAAGCCATGTACAGAGGCCACGTTGATAATGCGGCCCCAGTTGGCTTTTTGCATGGCTGGCAGTACTGCTCGTGAGGCATGAAAAGCACTGGAGAGATTGATGGCAATGATGGCATCCCAACGCTCAACCGGAAAGTTTTCAATGCGGGCCACATGTTGAATGCCAGCGTTGTTGACCAAAATATCGACGTTGCCAAAAGTGTCTTGGGCAAACTTCACCATGGCTTCGATTTCAGTAGGTTTGGTCATGTCAGCGCCGTGGTATGCCACTTTGACGCCGAAAGCTTTAATTTCAGCCTCTGGCCCGGCATGGTCACCAAAGCCATTGAGAACAATGTTGGCGCCTTGTTTGGCCAAGGCTTTGGCAATTCCTAAGCCAATGCCGCTGGTAGAGCCAGTAACGAGTGCAGTTTTGCCCTTAAGCATGTAGGTTCTCCGAATGAATTAGGATGTGAAAAAGTGAATTATGGCGCGTCAAGGCCACGCAAGGCTGACGCCCTGTCTCTAAATTTAGAATTGAACCTCCAGCCTAAGCTTTGAAACGAGCACCTTCATGTCCGAACCCTCCCTTGATTTTGTAACTTGTCCAGACCCACAGGGCACACACCGCATGGCCTACTGGTCTTGGGGCGATTCGAGTGCGTCGCACGTGGTCGTGTGTGTACACGGCTTAACCCGTCAAGGTCGAGATTTTGACTTGCTGGCACAGGCCTTGGTAGACGCTGCAAAAATTGCCAATTTGCCAGCCATCAGGGTAATTTGCCCTGATGTGGTGGGGCGCGGCAAAAGTGATTGGTTGAAAGAGCCTATGGGTTATCAGTTTGCACAATATGCAGCCGATATGGCCATGCTGATTCAAGGCTTGAATGCACAGCAACCCATCGAGCGACTAGATTGGGTGGGTACCAGCATGGGCGGTGTGATTGGCATGTTGCTGGCTGCACAAAACTTGCCCACGCCAGTTCGTCATTTGGTGCTGAATGACATTGGCCCTGTGGTTTCATGGACTTCTATTTTGAACATGAAAACCTATGTGGGGCGGGTGGGTCAATTTGCATCCGTACAAGACGCTGCCAATGCCATATGGGAAATATCTCAATCATTTGGTCCGCACACTTCTGAAGAGTGGCTGGCCTTGTCGCAAAACATGGTGCGACGCTTAGAAGATGGCACTTACACATTGCATTACGATCCCGCCTTGCGCGAACCTATCAGCGCTGTAACGCAAGAGCAAGCGCAAGCCGGAGAAGCCGCGCTGTGGCAGGTTTATGATCTGATCTCATGCCAAACCTTGCTCATTCATGGCGCACAGTCTGAGTTATTGAGTTTGAGTGCTGTGAAAGAAATGCAGCAACGCGGTCCGCGCGTGCAAGTGGCTACCATTGAAGGTGTGGGCCATGCACCCACCCTTACGCATGAAGATCAAATTGACATCGTGCGTCAATTTTTAGGATTGCATGCATGAGTGACAGCGTGGACGATGTTCTGACAAGGGCGAGGGCATTTGCCGAGCCCTTTTTAGCTGGTGAATTTTTAGACACCGGCGAGAACATCCTCGATCATGCCGATGCCGTAGCAGCTATTTTGGAAACCATGAACAGCGGCAGCGATGTGAAGGCTGCCAGTTACTTGGTTTATGCCTGCCCGCACCTCAGTCGTCCGCAAGAGATCATTGCCAAAACCTTTGGCAATGAGTTTGCACTGCTGGCCGTTGAAACCACCAAGTTGGTGGAGGTTCAGCGAATATCGCGAGCAGCATCATCTGCTGCACAGTTACAAAATGATCCGCGTTCACAAACAGAAAATGTGCGCAAAATGTTGCTGGCTTTTAGCAAAGATTTACGGGTCATCATGTTGCGCTTAGCATCGCGTTTGCAAACACTTCGTTATTTTGCAAGTGCAAAAAAAACAGTGCCTGAAGCCTTGGCCAAAGAGTCTTTGCAAGTGTTTGCGCCATTGGCCAATCGCTTGGGTATTTGGGAAATCAAATGGGAATTAGAAGATTTGTCGTTTCGATTTTTAGAGCCCGAAACGTACAAAAAAATTGCAAAACTGCTTGATGAAAAACGAATAGAGCGTGAAGTGAATATGCAGCGTTTGCGCGAACAATTGCAAACCGAATTGGCAGCGCAAAACGTGAAGGCATCTGTGCAAGGCAGACCCAAGCACATCTACAGCATTGTGAAAAAAATGCGTGGCAAGTCGCTCGATTTTTCTCAAGTGTTTGATATTCGGGCCATGCGCGTCATTGTGTCTAATGTGGCCGATTGTTATGAGGCGCTAAGCTGGATTCATTCGCGCTATGTACCCATAGTTTCTGAGTTTGACGACTACATTGCCAAGCCCAAGACCAACGGTTATCAGTCTTTGCATACGGTGGTTCGTGACGATCAGGCTCGACCTCTAGAAATTCAAATTCGCACGCAAGCCATGCACGACCATGCCGAGATTGGCGTGGCGGCCCACTGGGCTTACAAGGAGGCGGGTGCCAAAGGTTATGTGGGCGTGAGCGCAAACAGCGACTACGACGCCAAGATTGCGGTGTTAAGGCAACTCTTGGCTTGGGAGCGAGAGATGTCGTCTGAGGTTGCTGGCCTTACAAGTTCCTCGGTTGAAAAATCCAGCTCTTCTAATTCAGGCGATGCACCTGACGACTCAGCCTTGTTTGAAGACCGCATTTATGTGCTCACACCCAACGCTGCCATAGTGGAATTACCCAGAGGTGCAACGCCCATCGATTTTGCTTACACCGTGCATACCAACTTAGGGCACCGTTGCCGTGGTGCCAAAGCAGACGGCGTGATGATTCCTTTAAACACGCCTTTGCAAAATGGTCAAACTGTGGAAGTGATTACCTTGAAGGCGGGTGGTCCTTCACGCGATTGGCTCAATGTGGAATTAGGTTTTTTAGTAAGCCATCGTGCCCGCGCCAAAGTGCGTGCTTGGTTCAATGCGCAGATTACCCACGAAAGCATTGCCAAAGGCCGGGAAGCTGTTGAAAAGATTTTGCAACGCGAAGGCAAGACGGCCATCAAGTTGGAAGATTTGGCTTCCGATTTAGGATTTAAATCTGCTGAGGCACTTTTTGAAATTGTGGGCAAGGACGAATACTCCTTGCGCAACATCGAGGTGTTCTTAAGGCCGCCCGAGCCTGTGATGCAGCCTGACGATTTTGTACTTCTCAAAAAATCTAGAGTGGTGCCAGCCAAATCGCAGTCAGGCGTGCTGGTGGTGGGTGTCGATTCATTGCTCACGCAGTTGTCCAAATGTTGCCGCCCTGCGCCGCCCGATTCCATCAGTGGTTTTGTGACGCGCGGCAAGGGGGTGAGCATTCACCGCGACGACTGCCGTACCTTTCAGTCGCTGTTGGCCAAACATGGCGAGCGGGTGATCGAGGTGCGATGGGGCTTACAAAAGCCCGGTCAAAATTTACTGTATCCGGTAGAGGTTTCTATAGAAGCCACCGACAGGCA
>CAJCDH010000124.1 GCA_903961095.1 uncultured Burkholderiales bacterium
CGGTTGTCAAATTGTTTGAATACAGTGAAAAGCACCATGCCAATCACAAGCCATACGGCAATCTTGGAAAACCAGGGGTTGTTCAAGAAGAGCTCCCATCTAAACGTCTAATTGGTAATCATTCTAGGCTTTTGAAAGCCCCTCAGGCTTTATTTTCCTTGACTTAGCCTTAAAACTACAGGGAAATTGACTCTCAAGCGCGTTTGACACAACAGTTAATGGGCCGAAGGTCTGTTTTTAGGTTCTATTCCCACCAAAAACTGCTCTGAGGACTTGTCGCGAGACGCTTTGGGCTTGATGGGCTTGACCACCTTGAAGGAGTCCTTGAAAAGCTTTACCAATTGGCTGTAGCCACTGCCATGAAAGACTTTGACCACCAAGGCGCCCTGGGGTTTAAGGTGCATTTGGGCAAACTCAACTGCTAATTCAATCAAGTGGGAGATGCGGGCGGCATCGACAGAATCAATGCCCGAAAGGTTGGGCGCCATGTCTGACACCACGACATCTACCAGGCGGTCGCCCACAATGGCTTGCAATTGGGCCAGCACATCGGCTTCGGTGAAGTCACCCTGAATAAAGTGAACCCCCTCAACAGGTTCCATGGGTAACAGGTCGACGGCCAAGATGGTGCCGTTCAAATCACCTATGGCTGCGCCTTGGGGCGACAACCTTCTGCGGACGTATTGGCTCCAAGCACCTGGGGCCGAGCCCAAGTCGACCACCAAGTTGCCAGGTTTGATCAGACCAAAGGTTTCGTCAATTTCCTTCAGTTTATAGGCGGCTCTCGCCCTGTAACCCTCTTTTTTGGCCAACTTGACGTAGGGGTCGTTGACGTGGTCGTTCAACCACGACTTGTTGACTTTTTTACTTTTGGTTTTTACTTTCATGATCTTCCGTTCAAGCAGGGATAATAGCGCTATGCCCCAAATTCAATTGACACCCGCCCAACGCAAGGTTCACAGAGCCGAAGCACACCACCTCGATCCCGTTGTCATGATTGGCAACGATGGCCTCACGCCAGCTGTTGTCAAAGAAACAGACGCAGCCCTCAAAGCGCACGGCCTGATCAAAATTCGTGTTTTGGGCGACGACCGCACTGCTCGCGAAGCCATGTTCAATCAACTGGCCGAAGACCTGAGCGCTGCGCCCATTCAACACATCGGTAAATTGCTGGTGCTTTGGCGCCCTGTGCCTGAAAAGGAAAAAACCGTTTCAGAAGATCGCATGGCCGGACCCCGCGATTTTAAGGTCTTGAAGTACAGCAGTCGTGGCGGTCAACGCCCCGAGGTTAAAACTTTGCGTGTGTTGGGCAACCAGCGCCTGACATCGGGCGGCCAAGTGAAGCGGGCCAAAGTGAAACAAAAGTCCATCAAAAAACGCAATCAAGCCTAATTGATGCCTGTGAGCATGCAGCCTTCTCAACGTCACATCATTTGCATGAAATGGGGCACCAAGTATGGCCCCGAATATGTCAACCGCTTGTATGCCATGGTGCGCAGGCACCTTCAAGGTGACTTCAACATGGTGTGCCTCACTGATGACAGCAGCGGCATTCGCCACGAAGTTCAATGCTTACCTATTCCAGCTTTGGATTTACCGGCTGGCATTCCTGAACGAGGTTGGACCAAACTCGCCTCGTTCACCCAAGACCTGCACGGCTTGCGGGGTACCGCTTTGTTTTTGGATGTTGACGTGGTCATTGTGGGAAGCCTCGATGGCTTCTTTGAAGTACCCGGCGATTTCATGATCATTCATGACTACAAACGTCCCTGGCGAATTACAGGCAATTCTTCTGTCTACCGTTATGAACTGGGCGCACACCCCGATGTGCTTGAGTACTTTCGCCATAACTTCGACAGCATTCGCAAGCAGTTCAGGAACGAACAGGCCTACCTTTCAGACTTTTTGCATCGCCAAGGCAAGTTGGCATATTGGCATTCAGCGTGGTGTCCCAGTTTCAAGTACCACAGCATTCCAAGTTGGCCCGCCAACTATTGGACAGCACCACAAATTCCAAAAGATGCACGCGTTGTCATTTTTCATGGTGAGTGCAACCCCCCAGATGCGCTGGCTGGAAAACGCAATCGAAAATTCAGGTTCATCAAGCCAGCATTATGGGTGGCCGAGCACTGGAATGAATCATGACCAACAAGCATGAACCGAGAGGCTCGTGAGACAAGAAAAAAAGGCGTTCAACAGAACGCCTTTTTCTTTGCACGCAAGTTTGCTTTAGATGTAAGACACCGCCACGATTTCGTAGCGCTTCTCACCGCCAGGCGCTTGAACCACTGCCACATCACCCTCTTCTTTGCCAATGAGTGCGCGTGCTATAGGGCTGCTGATATTGACCAAGCCCAACTTGAGATCGGCTTCATCTTCACCGACAATTTGATACTTGACCACGTCGCCCGAGCTTTCTTCTTCCAACTCCACAGTGGC
>CAJCDH010000125.1 GCA_903961095.1 uncultured Burkholderiales bacterium
CAAGGCCGCACCATCTGCGCTTTGGGTGATGCCGCCGCCATGCCTGTGCGCGGAATGATCAAACATTTCCGTCACGAATTTGAGTACCACGTTGAGCACAAGACCTGCATGGTCCCCGCTTACGTTTGAGACGGCATACCACCATGGTTGAAATTGAACTAGACGGTCAAAAAGTAGAGGTCTTAGAGGGCAGCATGGTGATGCATGCAGCCGAAAAGGCCGGCACTTACATCCCTCACTTCTGCTATCACAAGAAATTGAGCATTGCGGCCAATTGCCGCATGTGCTTGGTCGATGTTGAAAAAGCACCCAAGCCAATGCCGGCGTGTGCAACACCTGTTACTCAGGGCATGATCGTCAGAACCAAGACTGACAAGGCCATTAAAGCCCAACAGTCGGTAATGGAATTTTTGCTCATCAATCACCCCCTTGATTGCCCGATTTGCGACCAAGGCGGCGAGTGTCAGTTACAAGATTTGGCAGTGGGTTATGGCGGTTCAGCATCACGTTATGAAGAAGAAAAGCGTGTGGTGTTTCACAAAGATGTAGGCCCTCTCATTAGCATGCAAGAGATGAGTCGATGCATCCACTGCACCCGTTGCGTTCGCTTTGGTCAAGAGGTGGCTGGTGTGATGGAGCTGGGCATGTCGCACCGCGGCGAGCACGCTGAGATTGAAACTTTCGTAGGCCAATCGGTTGACTCTGAGCTTTCAGGCAACATGATTGACATCTGCCCCGTCGGCGCATTAACGAGCAAGCCCTTCCGTTACAGCGCTCGCACATGGGAGTTGTCGCGTCGCAAATCAATTGCACCACACGACTCATCTGGTGCCAACCTGGTGGTGCAAGTTAAAAACAACGAAGTCCTTCGCGTGGTGCCTTTGGAAAACGAGGACGTCAATGAGTGCTGGATTGCCGACCGCGATCGTTTCTCTTACGAAGCCTTGAACAGTGTCGACCGTCTGCGTACCCCCATGATCAAGCAGGGTGGTGAATGGAAAGAGGTCGATTGGCAAACAGCGCTTGAGTATGTGGCCAATGGCATGAACCAAATTAGCAAAGACCATGGTGCCAGCAGCATTGGTGCTTTGGTCAGCCCACACAGCACCTTAGAAGAACTTCATTTGGCCAGCACTTTGGTGCGCTCTTTGGGCTCAGACAACATTGACTATCGCTTGCGCAATGCTGAGTTTGCCAAGTCTGAAGGCGTGCGTTATTTGGGAACATCGGTTGCCAGCTTGTCACAACTTCAGCGTGTGTTGGTGGTGGGCAGCAATTTGCGCAAAGATCATCCGCTTTTTGCCCAACGTGTTCGCCAAGCCAATCGCAATGGTGGCCAGATCAATGCCATTACTTCCAAAGCCTTGATGGGTGCGCCTGATGCTTGGGCCATGACGGTGCTGAATGCCGAAGTGCAAGACCCCAGCGCATGGGCCCAAAGCTTGGCCAATGTGGCAGCCGCCATCGCAGCAGAGAAGGGCCTGACAGCACCTGTTGCCGCAGAAGCAACCCCAACTGCTCAAGCCATTGCCAAGTCACTGCTGGGCGGTGAGCGCAAAGCCATTTTGCTTGGCAATGCTGCAGCACATCACGCCAATGCCTCTAGCTTGCTCTGCTTAGCCCAGTGGATTGCTGAGCAAACGGGCGCAAGTTACGGCTACCTCACAGAAGCTGCCAACACCGTTGGTGCACAGTGGGCAAAAGCTCAGCCTCAGTCAGGTGGCCTGAATGCTGCACAAATGCTAGCGGGTGGTTTGAAAGCTGCTTTGCTGCTCAACACAGAGCCAGTAGAAGACTCCGCTGCCGGTGCCAATGCTGTGGCTGCCTTGGCTGCCATGCAAATGGTGGTATCGCTCAGCCCCTTCAAAACCAATATGGCATTTGCAGATGTGTTGCTGCCCATTTCGCCGTTCACCGAAACCTCTGGCAGTTTTGTCAATGCCGAGGGCCGCTTGCAAAGCTTCCATGCAGTGGTCAAGCCTTTGGCCGAAACCCGTCCAGCCTGGAAGGTGTTGCGTGTCTTAGCCAACATGCTGGGCTTGCCTCAGTTGGCTTTCGAAACATCGCAAGATGTGTTGAAACAAATCTCAAGCACGGCTTTGAACTTAAGCAATGCATGCGGTTCAGAAGTTCGCTTGACGGGCAATGTTGAAACGCCCTGTGTAGCCTCAATTTATCAACTCGACAGCTTGGTACGCCGCGCGCCTTCCTTGCAATTGACGGCCGATGCACGCAATGCTGCCGCTGTTGCTGAAGGAGTGCACGCATGATTGACGCACTTTACAACGCAGGACTGAATGCAATCGCTGCAAATTGGTGGGCCACTTTGGCCTGGCCAGTTTTGTGGATCCTGATCAAAATTGTGTGTGTCTTAGCACCCCTTATGGGCGCTGTGGCTTATCTCACTTTGTGGGAGCGCAAGTTGCTCGGCTTTATGCAGGTTCGTTTGGGCCCCAACCGTGTTGGTCCTTTTGGTCTGTTGCAGCCTATTGCCGATGCCATCAAGCTGCTGACCAAAGAAATGATCAACCCTACGGCAGCCAGCCAAGGATTGTTTCGCTTAGGCCCCATCATGGCCATCATGCCGGCCTTGGCCGCATGGGTGGCTATTCCTTTTGGGCCTGAAGTGGCACTCACTAATTTGAATGCTGGCCTGTTGTTGGTCATGGCCATTACCTCCATTGAGGTTTATGGTGTGATCATTGCAGGTTGGGCTTCTAATTCCAAATACGCTTTCTTGGGTGCCTTGCGAGCTTCTGCGCAAATGGTGAGCTACGAAATTGCAATGGGCTTTTGCTTTGTGGTGGTCATCATGGTCACTGGCAGCATGAACCTGACTGAAATTGTGCTCGTTCAAGGCAAGGGCGAAATGGCCAGCATGGGCCTCAACTTCTTGTCTTGGAACTGGTTGCCTTTGTTCCCTATTTTCATGGTCTACCTCATTTCTGGTGTGGCTGAAACCAACCGTCACCCATTTGACGTGGTGGAAGGTGAAGCCGAAATTGTGGCTGGCCACATGGTGGAGTATTCCGGTATGGGCTTTGCCATCTTCTTCTTGGCTGAATACGCCAGCATGTGGTTGGTATCTATTTTGGCCGTCATCATGTTCTTGGGTGGCTGGATGTCACCCATTGACAGCGCAGTGTTCAACTTCATTCCTGGTTGGATTTGGTTGGGCATCAAGACCTTCCTCGTCGTTTCAATGTTCATTTGGATTCGCGCTACTTTCCCGCGTTTCCGATATGACCAGATCATGCGTTTGGGTTGGAAGATTTTCATTCCAGTCACTTTGGTGTGGCTGTTGATTGTGGGCGCGTGGTTGCACTCGCCTTGGAATATTTGGAAATAACCGGGTTAAGACATGTCTACTTTGGCTTTATCCAATTTCTCTCTCAAAGATTTTCTC
>CAJCDH010000126.1 GCA_903961095.1 uncultured Burkholderiales bacterium
ACAAAAAAGGCATACCCGCTGACCTAAGTTTTGACCACAGAACCTCTGATTAACAGAAATCCAGGCTCGTCAAAAACCCATATAAATCAATGACTTAAATGAGAAAATATCAAACGTGTAATATTTCGTGTAATTGAACGAAAACTGTAAATTACAGTTTGGCCAGCGATTTCATAGATTTTGCACTCGGCGCTGGCTACGAGCACGCCAAAAGTTAGGCGGTTAGCTTGGCGGTAAAACTAGTTTTTAAAAAAAGTAGGCGCCACACTCGGACAAAGAACTGGGCATATTGAGCAGCACGGGAATTGAAAACCGTGGAATACCTCGTGCAATTGGGTTGCAGTTCGTATTCACAGACCTAACTTAGACCAAGCCTCTTTCTTCGTGAGCTTGCGCACAGCTGCTATAGCCGGAAGTTGACTAGCGCGTGGACGTGATTTCTCGGATTCCCAGTGATAGACAGATTGCGCAGACAAGCCAATTAGCTTGCCCATTTGTTCTGCAGATAAGTCATATTTTTTCCGCAGAGTAGCGAAGCCACCAGCGCGAAAGCGAAGGGCGGTAGTCAGCTCTTCTTCCACCTTGAGGAATGGCTTGGGTTGGCTCTTGCTCAGTTTCTTCACAGTAACTTCAAGAGCAGCAATGTGCCGTTTCAAAGCAGCTATGTCAGAGCGGTGCTGAGCAGAGGCTTTTTTTAGTTGTTGGGTCTCAACACGCGCCTCTTTTTTAGCTATACGAGCTATTTCGGATTTCAGTTGATTGG
Source organism: uncultured Burkholderiales bacterium (assembly GCA_903961095.1). Lineage (GTDB taxonomy): Bacteria > Pseudomonadota > Gammaproteobacteria > Burkholderiales > Burkholderiaceae_C > Limnohabitans_A. Next base: position 764 of record CAJCDH010000126.1, read on the forward strand.
CAAAGGTAGTCATAGATATTTAATCAGTCAAAAATTTATTGGACAGTATTTTTCGCTGATTTGAAATAACAAGACATAAACATGCGTTGTCCCAGTATTTTCTTCAAGGGTCCAAAGCTGATGGCCCTGCGATGGCTGGGATTGCTAAGGGCACGATCAAGGGTTCAGTTACGATGTCGTCTATCTTAATACCTTGCGATGGACTCACCATACGTAAAGAAATCAAAAACAAAATCACATCGCTACCTATTTAAAAACCATAAATATTTGAAAACAATAAACCAATCTCTCCTTAGAAATTAGCCCATCTGTCTCAAGCCATTTAAAGACGGACAATGCCGAGCCTTTTCCCTAAGCAAGGTTTATAGTAGTGTCTATGAGCTTTTTTTCTTATCAGTTAGTGTTTTTGTTGACCATTTTTATGGCATTGAATGCCACAGCTGCGGACGCCCCAAAAACTGATGATAAAAAAAATCTCTAAGCTGGCCGCCTGAGCGCGTAATGCGTCCAAAACCTACACTGCCACAGCCCACTCTAAAGGTCGGAAAACCTGCTGAAAAAAGCGGTGATCCCGCCCCCTGTTTTAAATTTGAATACAAAGAAGGTAGTGGCAAAATTGACTGCTTGTATAAGGCTTTAGGGTCCGAAAACCCCAATGCTAAAGGGAAATAGTTGTTAATTTGACAAACAAATAAGTTGTGGTCGTGGCAGGTAGCCTTGAGTAAAGAATTGAGCGTTCGTGAAGTTGCACTTTTTAAGCCAGCAACCGCTACAGGTAGTGTTTTGCTACGTTTTAAATTACCATTTGGGGTTATGAAAAACCTTCTGCGCTTTATTGCTTTTGTCCTGATGGGCGGGGGTGCATGCGCGCAGAGTAATTTGCCTGCTTGTCGGGGTAGTGATGTTTCTAAATGGAATAAATGCGTTGGTTCAGCTGCCTTTACTAGCGGCAATAAGTATGCTGGTGACTACAAGGATGGCAAGCGCAACGGTTATGGTATTTATACCTTCACCAATGGTAACAAATACGTTGGTGAGTTCAAGGACAACAAGCGCAACGGGCAGGGTACTCTAACCTTTGCCAATGGCAATAAATACGTGGGTGAGTTCAAGGATGACAAGATCAACGGGCAAGGTACTGAAACTTTCGCCAGTGGCTCTAAATATGTTGGTGAGTGGAAGGACGACAAGTACAACGGTCAAGGTACTGCGACCTTTGTCAGTGGTTCTAAACATGTTGGTGAGTTTAGGGACGGCAAAGCCCACGGACAAGGTACTTACACCTTTGCTGATGGCTCTACATATGTTGGTGAGTTCAAAGATGACAAGTACAACGGGCGGGGTACTTTAACCTTTGCGAATGGCAATAAATACGTTGGTGAGTTCAAGGATGGCGATTACAACGGACTAGGTACCATGTATGCATCAGATGGCTCAGTCATTAACCAAGGTATTTGGGCTGATGATAAGTTTGTGCGTTAAATTAGGCTGGACTGGCATACCCCCAGTCGGTTGACCACTAGTGAGGTCTGGTGGCCGGAGGTCAGAGGGCTTTTTTTAGATTGATTTTTGCCACTTGCTTTTAGCCATCGACCGAAAAACAACACGTGTCATAACTGACGGAAATTGGCCTAAATAATGACCTAAGTTTTGACCAGATAGCCCCTGATTAACAGAAATCCAGGCTCGTCAAAAATCCATATAAATCAATTACTTACAGACGAAAATAGCCGACGTGTAATATTTCGTGTAATTGATCGAAAACTGTAAATTACAGTTTTCCCAGTACTTTCGTAGATTTTG
>CAJCDH010000127.1 GCA_903961095.1 uncultured Burkholderiales bacterium
ACTGCGCAATCTTCAAAGTAAAGGGCGCAGCTCAGACGGCCAAGATCACTCATGTCAAACTCCTAAAATATCTCAATACGACTTAGGTAAGCCAAGTACCTTTTCGGCTATGTAGCACATGATCAGTTGGGTACTAATGGGCGCAATGCGCAGCAACATGGCTTCGCGGAAGTAACGCTCAACGTGGTATTCATTCGCATAGCCAAAGCCACCATGTGTGAGCACCGCGGTCTCACTTTCAGTTACCTGCGCCGTACTGATCCACACCTTTCGGCCATTGACCACATAGCCATCTGCAGAGCAATGTGCCCTTAAATTGATGTAAATCAATCAGCAAGCGCTTATTGTTTTTTAAGCTTTACAGGGTTATTTTTGTGCGTACATACTGAGCTCTAAAGAAAGCGAAGTACCACAGCATGATTAAAAAAGCTCTCTTGTTTTTACTGATGGCTAATGTAGCCAATATGGCGATGGCAACGACACCTCAAGAACTGTTGAAAGGCTACGAGGCGCAGTCAGGTATTTCTTCACCAACCAGAGGTGAAAAACTTTTTATAACAAAGCATGGCAAAGAGTGGAGTTGCGCCTCTTGTCATGAAAACCATCCGATTCGCGACACCAAACATCCTGTCACTGGCAAAGTCATTAAGCCCTTATCGCCCAATACTAACCCTGCTCGATTTAGCGATCAGGCCAAAGTGGAAAAGTGGTTCAAGCGAAACTGTAATGACGTTCTGGGTCGTGAATGTTTCGTTCAAGAAAAAGCCGATGTGCTCTCTTGGTTAATAACGGTCAAATAAGGCGCATATGAAAAATTCTTTACTTCTATCTTTGGCTTTGATGACCGCCATGCCAGTTGCTGCCGCAAAATTGTCCATGCCTTCTGATGCACCTAAATCCTATGAGTCCGAATGTGCAAGTTGTCACATGGCCTATCAACCTGGCTTATTGGGACAAAAAAATTGGCTCAACATCATGGCTGATCTTGGTAAGCACTTTGGCTCAGATGCTAGCCTTGATGACAAAACACAAAGTGAAATTAGCAAGTGGTTAATTAAAAATGCATCTTCTGATCGGAAGTATTCCGCAGTAGCCCCAGAAAACAGAATTACCAAGAGTGCTTGGTTTATCAAAGAGCACGCTGAGGTCAAGGCTGAAGTTTGGACCAGACCCAGTGTCAAAAGTTCTGCCAATTGCACGGCATGTCATACAGACGCAGCCACTGGTAATTTCAGTGAAAGAAAAATTCGAATTCCGGTTAAATGAAAATGACACCACTCAAAAAAATGGTTTTAGTTTGGGATTTTCCAGTCAGGGTCTTTCATTGGCTGTTAGTCATCTCTTTTGTGGGTGCTTGGCTAACGTCTGAGAGCGAAGCGCAACAAATGCTTCACTATGCTTTCGGATACGCAGCTGTTGTGCTGGTTTTGTTTAGAGTTTTTTGGGGCGTGGTTGGAACGAAGTATGCTCAATTTAACCAATTTATAAAAGGCCCAAGAGCGACAATTCATCACTTCAAATTGATGTTAATTGGCAAGCAAGCGGAAGGGCTTGGACACAATCCCGCAGGTGCGTTGGCCATGCTTGCATTGATGGTCTTTATTCTGCTAATTGGTTTAACAGGTTATTGGAGTGTCAAAGAGTTTTATGGTGATTTGATGAATGAGGCGCATGAAGTGGTTTCAACAGTTGCTCTAGTGCTTGTTGTCATTCACGTTTTCGCTGCAATTGCCATGAGCTTTTTGCAAAAAGAAAATTTAGTTCGATCGATGGTCACGGGTACCAAAAAAGGCTTGCCTGACGAAGCTATCAGTTCCGCGCATTACTGGGTCGGAGTTGTTTTGATCTTGCTCTTTGCCTTTAGTTTTTTCATGGTTATCAGCTCGGCATTGCCAAGTCTGACCAGGTAGGCCAGGCTTGGCATTCATGTCACCTTGTATCCCTAAAACAGAGATCGAACGCTTAGCCTCAAGTTTCTAGGTGCTCCTGCATAGAGGTAGTAGTGGCCAAACTGCTTGGGAGATTCACGCCAATATTTCTTGTTGCCTGCATTTTCAATGGCCAAGGTCCACTCTGTGTTTTGTCCCATCACTGGTTTGCTGTAGTGGGCCGCTAGGTCGGCAGTGGTCCATGCGGGCAGGGTGATGATTCCGCCCTCTGTGACATCTCTTTGACCTTCATGGCTAAGACGAACAGATGTGCGCAAACCAGGCAAGTTTGTCCACCGATGTTCAAGGCCAGCACGAACAAGCAATGCGGGAACATTCAAAGGACGTTGACCATTTTGAGTGGGATCAATGATGGCATTGGCCCGGCTTGCATCAAGCCAAGTTGCGCCAGCGTCCCATTTCCATTGCTTGGATTTGTAAGCCAAACCAAGCTCTAAACCGCGGTGTTGTGCATTGCCGTCTAGTTTTCTGGTGCATGTGTTGGCTTCATCACAGGTGCCTTGATCGCCCCAAACGGGGCGCGTGATGTCAAACAATGTGGCCTGCCATTGCCAAGCAGTTTGCCCGCCTTTAATACCCAATTCTTTTTGCTGACTCTTGGCCGATGGCAATGCAACACCAGCATTGGTATATCTGCTTCTGTTGGGTGTGACCTGTGCTTCTACGCCTTGCCCAAAACTCACATAAGCCACCGATTGAAATGGCAGTTGGTGGCTGAATGCAATCCAAGGTGTTGAGATGGTTCGCTCATCGTTCGTTGGACGACTGCCATCTGTGCGTTGGCTGTCGCGCTGAATTTGGCTTGATCTAATGCCTAACCACAAGTCAGCAAAACGGTTCACCTTGATTTTGTCTTTCAAACTTATCTCGGTGGCGTATTCTTGGCGGTTGGTGTTGAGTTCTGTAGCATCTGGAGAAGCAAAACTTTCACTCAATCCGCTCAAGCTGCCTGTGCCTGCGTAGTTGTAGGCTTGCATGGCCGACAGCTTGTCAATTTGGCGCTGTCTTAACCAGCTTAGGCTGAAATCGTGTTGCATGCCGGCCAATAAAATTTGCCCGCTCAGTTCTGTTTGCAATGAATCGCTTATTCGGCGTTCGTTTTCGCTTCGATAGTCGTAAAGATCAAAAGTTTGGTCGCTGCAAAAACGATCGTAATTGCCCTCGGCATAGCAGCCATAGGCGTAGCTCAATCGATCGTCAGTTTTCAAGCGTTGTGCACCAAATTGTGTGGTCCACAACCAGCCGTTTTCTAACCGCTGCCTTAAGCGAAGTGTGCCTGTGAGTCCTTCAAAAACTTCAGGCACAGACCAAGTTTGTTTGCTGAAATTCAAACGGGCATAGGACGGCGAGGGCAAAGTGTTGCCAATGAGACTGGCCGCATTCACGCCCATTTGCTGTCTGCTGCTGCTTTCAAATTCCCACTCCAGACGCGTGTTAGCGCTTAGTCGCCAGTCCATGGCCAATGAAAAAAGCTTGCGATGTCCTTTTGCATTTTGAATGAAGGGGTTGAGGTCTTCATAGGCTGCATTCAATCTATAACCAAATGTATTTTGTTCACCATAACGGCCGCCTAAATCTAGGGCCATCGAGCTGTTGTTGCCGTTGCCAAAGCTCAGGTTTAAGCTGCGCAAGCCACTTTCTGAAGAATTGGGAGGTCGTTTGACGACGTAGTTGGCCAAGCCCCCTGGTGCACTGGTGCCTGCTTGAATACCACTCGTACCTTTAAAGAGTTCTATGCGCTCTTTGTTGTCCATGGGGATCATGGTTTCGGCATTGATGGGCAAGCCTTCACGGCGGTAGTTATATCGGTTGTCTAACAAGAAGCCACGCACGCTCAGGCTGTCCCAGTATGCGGGTGAGTTGTAACTGTCGCTAACGGATGAATCTAAGCGCAGGGCATCTGAAATTCGTTGTGCACCAATGTCACGCAAGGTCGCGTTGTCCACGCTGGTAGCGCTAAAAGGTGCTTGGCGCAAGCTTAGATTTTCAAATCCACTAACTTGCTGAGTAGCAGGGCTTGTAATTAAGACGGTGTTGTTTTGGGCGAGTGCTGCCGAGCTAGCCAGCAGCAAGGCTTGACAAATTAATTTTGGCAAATGATGTGCCATTGCGTTTTCCTTCAACGTAATGGCAGGTCGGCTGAGTCATTCAACTTGAGTTGGCAAATGAGTGTTTGCCAAGTTGTGAGACAAGCTTCCCTGCGCGAGGATTACCTCAATCAGGTTCAAAGGGACTTTCTCAGTCTTAGCTTTATAGCTAAAACACCCCTAGCGGATGCGGTTGCAAATTTCAGTTTGCAGTCACAGGACGGATTCTACGATACGCCCAAGAGTTTGTGTAGATGGGTGGACGTTGTGGTGTATTGAAGTGGGTTTTTTTGGTCGGGCCGGAGCAGAGCAGCCGCGCCAAAGGCGGCCAATGTGGCCTCGTGAAACCCACACAAGATAAGTTTCTTTTTTCCTGGATAGGTGTTGATATCGCCTACAGCAAAGATGCCGCGCGCTTGTGTGGCATAGGTCTCGGTGTTGACCGGCAATTGCTTTCGCTCCAAGGCCAAACCCCAATTGCTGATAGGGCCCAGTTTGGGTGAGATACCTAGGCACAAGAGCATTGAGTCTGCAGGCAAAACCTCTGTATCGCCAAGAGCATTGAGAATTTCTAAACCCGTGAGTTGTCCTTGAGTTTGGATCAAAGCAGTAGGTTGCCCGGCCACAAAACGCATTGTCTTCGCAGCGCAAGCTTGTCGCATTAACTCGATGGCCTGAGGATCAGCCTGAAATTGATCGCGCCTGTGAAGCAGGGTGACACTGGTGGCGGCATTGTCGCCTTGACGCCACTGCACGCAAGCTTGAAGAGCAGCATCGTTGTCGCCAAGCACCACAAGGTGTTTGCCTTTGAAAGATGAGTCCTTGTTTGCTGCGTGAAAGATGTCTTTGTCCAACAACAAATCAAAACCTGGCAAGCTAAGGCCACGTTTCACAAATGCACCTACGCCTGCCGCAATGAACACTGTGGCAGCTTTGAATTCGGTACCTTTGTCGGTCTGCACATGCCATTGCCCATCTTCTGTGGCTTCGAGTTGGCTTACCAGTTCTTGCAAGTGAAACTGGGGTGCAAAGGGTTTGACCTGAGTGTTAAGTTGGTCAATGAGTTCTTGACCGCTGCAAAGGGGAATTCCTGGAATGTCATAGATTGGCTTGTTGGCATAAAGCTCGACGCACTGACCACCAATTTGAGGCAGCGCATCGACCACATGACATCTGATGTCTTGAAGCCCTAGTTGAAACGCTTGGAATAGACCAACAGGGCCTGCGCCAATGATCAGAGCTTCAGTTTGAATCAACGTATCAACTCGCTCAGTTTGCCCGTCTTATCTTTCCAGTCGTCTGCGTCTGGCATTGGAGTTTTGCGTTTGGTGATGCTTTTCCAAGTTGGCAGCAATGCCAACTCGGCATTGAGTTGAGTCATGTGCACTTGGTTTGCTGGCAGGTCTTCCTCTGCGTAAATGGCATTGACAGGGCATTCTGGAATGCATACAGCACAGTCAATGCACTCATCGGGGTCGATGGTGAGGAAGTTGGGGCCTTCGCGGAAGCAGTCTACGGGGCAGACATCCACACAGTCGGTGTATTTGCAGCGGATACAGGATTCAGAAACAACGTGGGTCATGACAGTTTGCTAAGGCTAAGCGTTATGCAGGCGGGATTGCCTGAAAAATTGGCATTTTAAGGCAGTTAATGGCGACAATTTAATTCACCAACACTGCGCCTGAGGTCTTATGGCTTGCCGTATCGACCAAAATGAGGGCGCCAAGCACGCGTGATTTGGGAAATGGCAAGGCCATCAGAGGCTCTTGGAAGACCAAAGTGACGAGTCCTACCCCATTGGCAGGCAAGTCTGCGGCGTCTTCCTTGGCCAGTGTATGGATGTTCAATCGGTGCACAATGCGTTGCACTTTGGCCTTCACCCAGCGGTGCCCATGGAGGGCCCAGTAAAGACGGCCAGCCACCAGGGGCTCGTCGTCCATCCAAGCCACCGTGGCGTCAATTTGACGCTGGCCTGCTATGTCTGAGTTGGCCGCCACAATCCAATCGCCCCTTGACACATCAAGTTCTCGGTCTAAAACCAAGCCCGCGCTTTGACCTGAGATATTGGTTTTTTCTTGGCGTGTGCCAGAAAGCACCTGCGCAACTGTGGCAGTTTGACCACCTGGGAAAACTTTAACGCTTTGACCCACGCGCAGTGTTCCAGAGGCCACTCGACCCCAAAAAACGCGCCGGCCTTGGTGCGTCACGTTGGAGTCGTTGAATTTTTCAACCCACTGCACGGGGAAGTTCATGGTCAATTCGAGCTCGGCAGGGGTACTTGGCAAAGCTTCCAAAATTTGTAACAAACTAGGACCAGAGTAGCCGCACCATTCTGTTTGGCGTTCAACCACATTCCAGCCTTTGAGGGCCGATAAGGGCACCCAGGCTTTAACGCTGATGTCTGCCTCCTTGGCAAATTGTGCCAATGCACCCTGAATGTGTTGATACGCCAAAGTGGCATTTTCAACAGCATCCAGCTTGTTGATGGCAAACACCACGGAGGGTACGCGCAAGAGTTTTAAGAGCAAACTGTGGCGCCGTGTTTGAGGCAGTAAATTGAGATTCGGGTCTTGCCAATCGAGTTTGGTGGCATCGACCAATACCACTGCGGCATCTGCGCTGGAGGCGGCCGTGACCATGTTGCGCGTGTATTGCTCATGACCTGGCGCATCACCAATGATGAACTTGCGCGCTTGCGTATTGAAGTACCGGTAAGCCACATCGATGGTAATGCCTTGCTCACGTTCTGCCGACAAGCCATCGGTCAGCAATGCCAAATCGGTTTCGCCTTGGCGCTGTACACCAGCCAAGTGGTCTTGCAACACGGCTTTGGTGTCAACCAACAAGCGACCAATGAGGGTGCTCTTGCCGTCGTCAACCGAGCCGCAGGTGATGAATTTCAGGGCGTTGGCGTTTGGGGCAAAAAGCGGTAATGCGCTCTCTGACGAAGTGATGTTGGCTGAGCTGGCCGCTTTAAATTTGGTAGTCATTAAAAATATCCATCTTTTTTGCGCTTTTCCATGGAGGCCTCAGAGGTATGGTCGTCCATGCGCGTTGCGCCGCGTTCGCTGACTTCGGCAGCCAATGTTTCAATCACTATGTCCTCAGGGGTAGCGGCTTTGCTCTCCACTGGGCAAGTGCAAGTGATATCGCCTACTGTGCGAAAGCGAACATCGCGCACTTCAACCGCTTCTCCTTCTTTAGCTGGTGTGAGTTCTGTAACGGGCACCAGCAAGCCGCGGCGGTCAACTACTTTGCGTTTGTGTGTGTAGTAAATGGAAGGCAATGCGATGTTTTCGCGAGCAATGTATTGCCACACATCCAGCTCGGTCCAGTTTGAAATTGGGAAAACACGGAAATGCTCGCCGGGCTGTAACTTGGTGTTGAACAAGGTCCACAACTCAGGCCGCTGTGATTTGGGTTGCCATTGGCCAAAACTGTCGCGGTGGCTAAAGATTCGTTCCTTGGCGCGTGCCTTTTCTTCGTCGCGTCTTGCGCCGCCGATGAGCGCATCAAACTTAAATTCTTCAATGGCTTCTAGCAGCGTCACGGACTGATGCACATTGCGTGATTCACCTGGGTGCGCCAAACGAACTGTGCCGCGCTTCATTGAATCTTCAACGCTTCGAACAATCAGTTGGGCACCCAATTCTTTGGCGCGTAAATCGCGAAAGTCAATGACTTCTTTGTAATTGTGGCCTGTGTCAATCATGAGCAAAGGGTATGGAATGCGGCCACCTTTTAGCTTGTCTACAAAGGCTTTTTCGGCGCACTTGAGCATGACCAAAGAGTCTTTGCCGCCAGAGAAGAGCAGGGCGGGGCGCTCGAATGCGGCAGCCACTTCGCGCAAGATGAAAATAGTTTCTTCTTCTAGCGCATCTAGATGGGCATTGCTCAGATGATGGTGCAGTTCTGGTGCTGTGCGTGCGTTCATTTTGAACCTTGTGGCATGCGGTTTGAGCGCTGTGTTGAGTCTTGAGTTAAATTATTTTTTTGCATGCAAACCGCACTCTTTGGCGGTTTCGTCTTCCCACCACCAGCGGCCAGCACGAAACTCCTCGCCCAAGCTGATGGCACGGGTGCAAGGTGCACACCCCACGCTGGGAAAAAACTGATCGTGCAAAGGGTTGTAGTCCACTTCATTCACTGCGATGTAATGCCACACATCACCCCACGTCCAATTGGCCAATGGATTGAGTTTGATTTGGCCCTTGCTAGCTTCATCCGTCCGATCGATCAATGGTACTTCTGCTCGATTGTTTGATTGCTCCCGCCGCAGGCCTGTGAGCCACGCGCGTTGACCTTGGAGCGCTTGTGCCAAGGGCTCAAGCTTGCGCACTTGGCAGCAAGCTTTGCGAAGTTCAAGGCTTTGATACATGGCGTCTTGACCATGCAATTTGACAAAGGAAAGAACTTTTTCGTGAGCTGGGCGATAGACCCTGACAACTGCTTTTGTATAAGCTTGCGTGCGTTCAAGCAGCGCCAATGTTTCATGGTGCAGTGCACCTGTGTCCAATACAAACACCGGAATGTTCAAGGCGTTTTGGTTGATCAGGTGTGTCATCACCACATCTTCTGCCCCCAAGCTCGATGCCTGAGTGACTGGACTGAATTCGGTCACTGCCATTTGAAGCAATGCCAATGTCTCTGTAAGCTTGTCAGCGTAATTGCTTGTTGGATTTGCATTCAAGGCGATGGCTTGATGGCGCTGTTGTCTGGCAGGGTTGCCAATGCTCGTTGAAGACAAACTCATACAACAGCCTTGGCAAACAGGGGTTGCGTGTCTACAGCAGAGCCTTGGTAGAAAGCTGGGAAGCGGTCAAACTGTAGCTGTGCTGCGGTGGCGTCCAAGCCGTCACGCAAAACGGCCACATCAAAACCTGTGCGTGACATGGCCACCAACTGGTCGATAAGGACATCGCCAGTGGCGCGAATTTCGCCTTGAAAGTTCAAGCGACGGCGTAACAAGAAGGCTTGGCTGTAGGCCCGGCCATCGGTGAATTTGGGGAAGTGCAAATCGATGCGCTTGACGCCATTGAGTGACACATTGCGAGGATCTGCATCGTTGCTAAGGCTGACGACGCTGGCATCAGATGGGTTGACGCTGTGCTCCGAGTGGGAAAGAATTTTCATAACGATTTGTGAGTCTTTCAAGCGAGTTCAGGCTCTGTGTGTCGTACTGAATTGGCGGCAGTCTTGAATGCGTCTTGACCTACACGTCGCAAAGTTTCGATAAAGTATTCGTTGCGTCCGTTATCGCCCTGTTTGCCTGCCACGCGAAGTTCAAGGTATTTGTTGATCACAGCTTCAATGACTTCAGGCACTTCAGCGGCGGAGAATGAAGGCCCAACCACTTTGCCCGCTCCAGCATTGCCAGATAGCTCAGAGCCGTCAGAGCCGCCCAATGTGATTTGATACCATTCCTTGCCGTCCTTGTCGACACCCAAAATGCCAATGTGACCGCTGTGGTGATGACCGCAAGAGTTGATGCATCCGCTGATGTGCAAGTCGATAGGACCTAAGTCGTCGAGTTCGTCCAAGTCTTGGTAGCGCTCTGAAATGGCGGCGGCTACTGGAATAGCACGCGCATTGGCCAAGGCGCAATAATCGCCACCTGGACAAGCAATCATGTCGTTTAAAAGACCAATGTTGGGGCTGGCCAGACCCAAGGCTTTGGCTTCTTGCCACAGGTCATACAAGTGATTTTCTTGCACCCATGGCAGAACCAAGTTTTGCGAGTGTGTCACGCGGGCCTCACCGCGCGAATACTTGGCGACCAATTGTGCGGAAGCTTCAAGTTGTTCTGCCGTGGCATCGCCAGGGGCCAAGCCCAAACGTTTGAATGACAGGGTGACTGCACGCAAAGCGGGGTTCTTGTGCAATACAACATTTTGTTTGAGCCAGCGTTGGAATGCCGCATCAGCCAAGTTGGCATTGACCGACACCGCAAAGCTTAAAGATGCGATGGGTTCTACAAAGCAAGTGGCAACGCGGTCAAATTCAGCTTGGGTGATGGTGTGTGGACCTCCATCTTTTTCAAGGATTTCTTGGAACTCTTCTTCGACTTCGTCGATGTAGCGTTGTCCCTCAGCCTTGACCAAAATTTTGATGCGAGCCTTGTACAAGTTGTCGCGTCGACCCCAGCGGTTGTAGACACGCACAACGGCTTCGAGAAAGTTCATGATGTGTTGCCAAGGCAAGAATTCACGAACCAGTGTGCCAATGACGGGCGTGCGTCCCATGCCGCCACCAACCCATACCTTGAAGCCAACCTCGCCTTTGGCATCTTTGACCAGTTGCAAACCCACGTCGTGCCAACCTATGGCAGCGCGGTCTTCTGTTGCGCCGCTAATGGCAATTTTGAACTTGCGCGGTAAGAAAGCAAACTCTGGGTGCAGGGTGCTCCATTGACGCAAAATTTCTGCATATGGGCGGGGGTCGACCACTTCGTCTATGGCCACTCCGGCCAATTCATCTGTTGTGATGTTGCGAATGCAATTTCCGCTGGTTTGAATGCCATGCATGTCAACAGTGGCCAGCAAGTCCATGACATCTGCCGATTTGCTCAGCGGAATCCAGTTGAACTGCACATTCTGACGGGTGGTGAAGTGGCCATAAGCTTTAATTAGTTTGGGCGCTTTGCCTGGCAACAAATCTTGTTGAGCTTGGGCTTTGGCAAACACAGCTTCATCGGGTTGGTCAAATTCTTTGGCAATGGTGGCTAGAACGCTGAGTTGCTTGCTGGAGATTTCGCCATAAGGCACGGCAACGCGAAGCATGGGGGCATAGCGCTGGACGTACCAGCCATTTTGTAGGCGAAGGGGGCGAAACTCTTCATCAGCCAGTTGTCCTTTTTGCCAACGATCAAG
>CAJCDH010000128.1 GCA_903961095.1 uncultured Burkholderiales bacterium
AATGCCTGCGGTTCGACGATCTAAAGCCACTTTGCCAGCCAAAGCCGCACCACCTAATACAAGGGGGGCACAGCCAGTTAATTGAGTTGCCCAACAAATGCTCAACACGGAAATCAACAATGGCATCGAAAAGTGAAAAGGGACTCTTTTTTGATCTAATGACATATTTAAAATCCTGACTCAGATTCAAGTTGAAGAAAAAATAAATTGCGGTAAGCCCATGACCAGAAAGGGAAACCAAGAAATGATGACTGTGCCAATGAAGATGGCCAGCAACGCTGGCAATACAGATTGAATAACCTCCTTGAGCGGCTTCTTAAAGACAGCGCTTGCAAAGTAAATATTCATCCCTGCAGGAGGGCATAAAAACCCCATTTCCAAATTGGCTAGGAAAATAATACCGAAGTGAATTGGATCAATGCCATAACTCATGGCCAAGGGAAGTAACAGTGGCACCAACACAATAATGGCTGCGTATATTTCCATCAAGGCCCCAGCAAAGAATAAAAATACATTGAGGGCTAACAAAAATAGATAAGGATTGGTCGTGATGCCTTGAACCCAGTCTGATGCCAAGTCTGGTATGCCAACATCAATCAAATAGTTGGTCAATCCCAAAGCCATGCCCATGATGAGCAAAATGCCACCAATCACCTGCGCTGATTGCTTGAGGCAGTGATGAAAAGTGGACAGTGACAATTCTTTGTGAAACCATGCTTGCGTGATGATGGCATAGGCCACAGTCATGGCGGCACCTTCGGTTGGCGTTGCAATACCCGAAATTAATGAACCAATGGCAACCAAAGGCGCAAGCAATTCCCATTTGGCATTCCACAAAACCAATTTCAATGGCTCGGATTCAGTTTGTGCATGCTGTATAGACACGGTACTGTTTAAAGCAGACATTTTGGATGGACTTCTATTTAAAAATCCACCAAATACAAGCAAGCAAAAAATCATCAAGATGGCAGGTATCAAGCCGGCTACAAACATGGTGTTAATTGGTACTCTGGCCATGATGGCGTACATGATGAGCGGGACCGACGGCGCTAACAAAACACCGAGTGAACTGGCACTGGTAATTAAGCCAATGCTCTTTGACTCTGGGTAACCTACTTTGAGAAGCAATGGCAGAAGCAAACCGCCAAGCGCCAAAATCGTCACACCACTTCCGCCTGTCAATGCCGTGAAGCAGCTGCATAGGCAAGCAACAGCCAAAATGCTGCCAATTTGTCCAGATCCGAATAGACTCGTAAACAGAATGCTTAGACGTTGCGCTGCCTTGGTGTTTGCAAAAATAAGACCAGCCAAGGTAAATAGCGGTAATGCTGGCAATGATGGATTGACCGTGATTTGATAGTGTGAAAGTGCAAGGGAGGCCATGGGAATGTTTTCAGATGAGAACAATATCCATGACAACCCGCCCAATACCAAAAAGATAGAGCCACCCAAAGCTAAAAACAAAAATAAGAGCAAACACAGAAACAGCATGGGTACTGTCATTGACTCAAGCCATTGCCCAGCATGCCAAGAAATGACAAAAGCAGCAACAATTCCTACCCATTGAGATAGCCAATGATCGTGCCATTTGAGGCCTAACTTTAGGCCTAAGATGGAAAATCCGATGGGCATGGCACACAGAAAAACCCAAGTCGGAAGCCCGTAGGCAATGGTTTGACCAGACTCAAATTCTGTAACCACAAGTTCGTAACATGCTTTCGCCAACAGGCCGCAAATGAAAGTTGAAAGCAAAAAGACAAAGGCCTGAGCCATCTTTTGAAAGATGGGGTTTGGGATTTCTCGCCACAATGCGCCAATACTTGTGAGGTGCCCGGTGCGCTCTGCATACACGGCCCCTGCCAGTGAAAATATCAAACCCAGGTGTTGAACAAGGACGGGTGCATTTTCGATGCCACTGCCTTGAATGGGTCGAATCAAAACTTCTAAAACTGGAATTAGTACCATGCCGCACAAGGCCAAGGCTGCAATGGCTGCGTCCCATTGCATCCAGCCTTGCCATATTTTTCTGGGGAACTTCATTGGTTCTTGGAAGCTCTGTAGGTTTTGAGGTGTGCAAATACTTCATCAAAAGTTTCTGCTGGAACCATTTTTCCTCGAATCCGTGGGTAAAGCGCTTCGCTCAGAGCACGCCATTCTTTCAGTTGCTCAGCATTTGGTTGATTGACTTGCAGGCCACGTTTTTTCATAGCATCTACGGCCTCGTCAACCTCTTTGCGAGCTTGAGCGCGAATCACAACGCCCGCTTTGTCGGAGGCCATTTTCAATGCCGCCTGACTTTCTGGCGACATACTATCCCAGGTTTTTTTTGTCACGATAAATGCGCCCACAATAGGCGCCCAATTTATTTCCAACATGTTGGGCGCTGTGTTGTAGATTTGAGTGGCCAGCGCAAAGTAGGGCGTTGACGGCACGACATTGATCATGCCAGTTTGGATAGAGGGCAAAATATCGGTAGGTTCTAATGGAACTGGCGTGTAGCCCAAACTTTTCATAATTTCTTGTTGCTCTGCCTCAGCGCCCCATGCAAAAAACTTCATTTTTTTGAAGTCATCTGGACTGAACGCCGCTTGCTTAGAAAAGAAACGCACCCATCCTGCATCACCCCATGCCAAAACCACGTAGCCTTTATCTAAAAACTTCTTTTCCATACTGGGGCGCATTTTTTCGCGGACGTAGTCCAATTCATCCCAAGAGCGAAATGCCAAAGGAAGGTTTTGAAGGGCAGCGATAGAAGGCTCAATTTCTCTCAAACCCACCACTGACAAAAGCGCTGCCTGCAATTGGCCAATGCGCATCCTGCGAACCATCTCAGCTTCACCGCCTTGGCTGCCATCTGTAAACACATTAAATCTGGCCGTGCCAGACTGACTTTTTTTCCACGCGTCACCTACCTCCATGAGTTGTCGGTGATAGAGAGAATTTTTGGGTACCAAAGAGCCAATCTTCAATTGTGGATCGGCTGCGACAGCGGCACCCGCAAAGGCAGAAGTCAGCGATAAAACTAAGCAAATTCGCAACAAAAAATATCGTGTCATCATGAGCGGCTTTGAAGAAGTTAAAAAAGGTTGTCAGTACTATCGAGTAACCAGCGAGCTCTTCGAATCATGACGGTATTGATCAGGTCTGACTTGTTGTTTCCTGAATCAATCGCTTGTTTCAGCAGTTGTTCAAAAGCCGTACGGTTTTGGGTTGCGACAGCCCAGTTTTCTGCCTTTGAAATAAGGGGTGAAATCTGACTGCCACGCCATTCAATGGCCAAGTCAAAATACTTTTCAGCATTGACGTTTTGACCTCCTGGTTTTGCCAATTCAAGCGTTCCCATCATGCTAGCCAAAGACCCTTGGTCGTATTCAGGCTCGGCTTGCCATGCCAGCTCTGCCAAGCGCAGGACTTGGGGTAAATCGGCCACCACATCAGGCGAATCCTTGGACAAGGAAATGCCACCCGCCCAAGCCGTCATGGTCCAATATACCAAGCCTGTATCTTCAGTTTTGATTTTAAAAGCTAAACTTTTGGAGGGGTTATTGAGGTGTGCGCCCAATTGTGGGTAAAGCAAATTCAATGTTTTGAGGCCATTTGATTTGGCCCGCATTAGGATCTTGGCAGCACGCGTTCTTAATTGAATGGCTTTTTGAAGATTGTCCGATTCAATTCTGTCGGCCTCGTCCATTAGAAAAACAAAGGTGTATTGGGTATATCCACGAGCAACTGATTCGGCGAGCTTGGCATGGTCTGGAATTTCTTGTAACAAAGATTCCGACAATTTCAAGTGGTATGCACTGGCGTGCATCAATAATTCGAGGTCTTCGTCTGATGCGTTTGTTTCTTTGGACAGAATATCGCCTGCATTGCGAAGCAGTAAATTTTGGACAGAACAAGCGGATAGCAAACTGAATAAAAAGATGCCAGTGATCAGGCGTTTCGCAAAATACAAGATTTGTTTGATCAACATGGCACCTTTGGACACATCATGTGTTTTGATTTGACATTTCAAGCAATGCCAATTTAGTTTCATCACCCAGCCGCTCTACTTTGGCTAAGAAAGCGTTGTAGACAATGAGGCAAATTAACGCTGTACCAATGCCAATGGCGGTGGCCAACAATGCTGTGCCAATGCCAGCACTCACACCCTGTGGATCTGAGATGCCAGATTTTGCCAAAGCAGTGAATGTGTCAAAAATACCCAAAATCGTACCGAGCAAACCCAGCAAGGGGGCGGCAGTCACAATGGTATCTAAGACCCAAAGATGTTGGTTCAATTGATGTTGGACACGTATGAATGCCTGTTCAGCAACATCGTCGGCCACTTTTTGGGAGGCCTTTGGGTGCAGTCCATTTGCAAATGCATGCGCCACAACCTCGCCCACATCGCCTGATTTGAATTCAGGCAATGGGGACTTGGTTTTCAGCGCTTGAAGCAGGCTTTTAATTTGCCGGTTTGCGTGCGTGTAAAAGATCGTTCGTTCAATGGCTAGAAAAACAGCCAGACCTAAAGCCACATATAGCAAATACAAAGACGCATCGTGCAAAAAAACCATCATGCTATTACCTTAGAAGTCAGAGCGCAGTGTCACGCTTGCAAAGCGAGGTGCGCCGATGTTGTAGCTGGGGTTAGAGCCAGACAAAGTGCCCAAGGGCAAGGCGCGTGCAGTGAAGCTTGAACCACTGGGTGAGTTAATGCGCTTGTATTCGGCATTGGTCACGTTGTCCACATTCAAGCGAACTTCAGGTGACTTGAAAAAGCCTGACTCAGGCAATTTGTAACCCACTGACAAGTTCCACAATGTGTAAGGATCCATCGACTGATCGTTGACCAGCGTAGAGAATGCTTTGCCAGTGTGCTTGGCTGTGATCAGACCAGACCATGGACCTTCTTTGTAACTCAAAGCCAACGCAGCCATGATTTTGGGTGTGTCAGGCATTTGTTTGCCCGCTGTCGCTTCGGTCAAAGTGGTGCTCACTTTCAAGTCTTTTTCCATGCGACTTTCTGTGTAAGTCAGTGAGGCGTATACAGAGAAGTTATTGTTCAACTTCTGACCCAATTCAACTTCTGCTCCCTTGAGGGTGACATCGCCCACGTTGTAATCCAAAGAAGTCAAGCTGACGGGATCCCAGGATGCAGCAATGCGGTCTTTGAAGTTCACGAGGAACAATGAGCCAGAAAATGTAGTGTCTTTGTTTTGTAAACGGTAGCCAAGATCAAAGTTGGTTGAGGTTTCGATACCAACCACTGGGTTTCTGAGGGTTGCATTGGTCAAGGTGCCGTTGACTACCGAGCCGCCAGTCCATAAATTGGAAAGCACGAAGTTGGAAGGTGCGCGGAAGTTTTCTGCCACATTGAAGAACACCGATTTCTCTACATCCAAGTTGTACTTGGCGCCAAAGCTGGGTAATACTTTGCTGTAGGTGCGCTTGATTTGGTAATCTAAATCGGCACGTCCTACGCCAAAGGTGCCGGCATTGGCATAGTTGGTGAAGTCGCGATCGATCGCAGAATTGCGAAGACCAAGTTGAATAGACAATTTGTCTTGCATCAAAGAGATACTGTCTTGTAGGTAAAGTGATGTACCTGTACTAATTGTTTTCCAGTCTCGCGCTTGATAAGGATTGCCATCACTGCGCAGCAAATAGGCGGATTCTCTGTCTAGCCACAAATTGGAGGGGTTGCCAGCATTGTCAAAAGTAACTCGTGGGCCAGTTTGACGGTGAACTGCGCGCTCGGTCCAGTAACCCACATTGATGTTGTGATTGTCAACACGGTAATTGGCTTTGAAAGTAACGCCGGGACGGTTGGTTTCGGTCAAGCTGCTGCCGTAGGTGAGCACTCTGTCCAGTGTGTCGCCATCGCCATTGATATCTCGCACGCGTGTGGCCATGGTGCCTGTGCCGCCTTCAGACAGCAATTGCAGCTGGCTACCACCAGTGCCGTAGCCATACCAAAAGTAGGGCTCTGCACTCAATGTCAAATCTTTATTGATTTTAAATTCTGCCTTGCTGGTAAACAAATAATTGCGGAATGGATTGATGTTAAATTGGTAAAAGCCATCAGCTGGCGAGACCTCTGTTTGTGCAGTACCAGCGACTGGCGTCAAGTGTTGTGGCACCACACTGCTAAAGTCAAAATTACGGCCATTCAGAGCAATTTGTGAGTTGCTCAATGAGCGAATGTTGTTGTTGATCGCGTTGTTGTACAACAAACTGGCGCTCAAAAATACATCGGCATTGGGTCTAACTTCTGCAGCCAAATCAATGTGTTCGCGGTCAGCGCCACCGGGTCCTTTGAATTTATTGGCAGAGGTTTTAGAGTAAGACACAAATGCTTTTGCGTTACTGGGACCAAACTTGCCTGTATCGACACGCACAAAAGCACGCTGGTATTTCAATTGTCCGGCAGACATTGCTGCGCGCATAGAAAACTTGTCTTTCGGAGCGCATGTCACCATACCCAGATTGCCGCCTGATGCGCCTACATGGGGTGCGTCTGTATCGGCTGATCCTTGTGTCACAAATACTTCGCAAAGGTTTTCAGAGTCTGTGTATTCCTGGGGGTAGACGGCAAAGTTACCTGAGTCATTCACGGGAGCACCATTGATGGTCAAGCCCATTTGATCGCCAGCAAAGCCACGCACTCGAATGCCGCCACCAAACAAACCCGTAGCATCTGAGCTAAAAGTGTTGACGCCAGGAAGTAAGTCAATGACTTGGAATGAATTGGCAGACGGATTCAATTTGTCCAAATAGGCACGATTGACAGCACTGCGTGCCTTGGCAGATTCTTCTTGAGCAATTAAGCCAGAATCAGTTGCACCTGCAAGGCCCTCGACATTAATTTTGCCCACATCTGTAGACTGTTGGGCCATGATGATGGGGGATGCAAATGCCAAGCTGATGAGCAAGGCAAGTGGGGTGGGCTTGAACTTTTGCATAAATAACTCCTGATTGAAAATTAATTGAGAGGGAAAAAATCTAGGGTGACTGTGAATTTGTGCTGACTTTGAGCAGGCCAACTTCCCTCTGGCCAAGCCAAATAGGAGGTTCTTCTAACCGTTGCCAATGCGGCGTTATCCAGAATGATCGAGTTGCTCGACTCGTCAATGCCTGCTTCTTGCAGCAAACCGTTTCGATTCAAGACGAACCAAAGCTTCACTTTGCCGGATGGTCTTTGCAAACTGGCCTCTCTGCCAGTCGGATAACGTTTGTTGCTGTTCAATGTGGCCCTGATGCTGGCGATGTAGTTGTTCTCAAGACTGAGTGATGCGGGCGCTTGTGGGGGCGACGGTTTTGGTGCTTCCTGAGCCTGCACCACGCTAGCTGCGGGTTGAGCGGGGGGCGGGGGTAAAGCTTGTGGCGGGGCGGGGGGTAGTGGTGCTGGTGCTGGTTTCACGGCATCTACAGGGCTAATTTCCTTGATTGGCTCTGAAGGTGCTGGCGCCACTGATGGCGTTGCGGTTTTGGGTTGTGCAACAGCTTTAGGCTCAGGTGGAACGGGTTGCTTTTGCTTGATGAGTGGCTCGATAAGCGTTGTTGTGAGTTCTATGGCTTCTCTGGCTATTAACTCAGCGGGCCTTTGAAGTGACTCTGCCATTGAAAAAACCACAAACACCAACAACAAGGAACCCAAACCTGAAAGCTTGTGTCGTTCGTTGTTCAGTCGATCGATCAGGGAAATCATTTTCGTTCTCGAGCTGCCAATGAAACTTTGGCTAGGCCAGATTTTTTCAACTCGTCCATCACATCGACCAAGGTTTGAACCTCAGCGCCTTTGTCGCTGTTGACAATGATGGCAATTTGATCGGCTTGTCCGGCTTTTAAACGGACCGCACTCGCTAAGTTACTTAATTCAATGTCTTTGCCGTCAACTTGAATGACATTTTCCTTGCCCAAGGTAATGACAACCTGAATGTCTTTGGTCTTCAGTTGTTGAACCTGTGAGGAGTTGGGTTGCTCCGTCTTGATTCCCAAAGCTGGAATCACATTGACACTGATTAACACGAAAAAAACCAACAAAAACATCATCACATCAATCATTGGAATGATTTCAATGCGTGCCTTTTTTCTTTGAGTTTGCTGCCATTGGCGCATGTGACTTAGCCGTTAAAGAATAAAGGCTGAGCATAGGAAACAAGTGTGACAGCAGTGTTACTTATGCAGACGATGTGTCATTTCACAACATTCGAATTCTTTGCAGAGAAGGCGTTTTGATACCCGGATTTTTGCGCAAATAATCTGAAAGAGCATCTACATCGAGTTCGCCGCCAGCAATTGTGGGTGCTTGGTTAAATTGCTGAAATCCATCACCGCCACTTGCTAAAAAACTGTTCATGGTCACGTTATAAGATTGATTCATCTCTATGGGCTGCTGCCGTATTCGAATATTGAGAATCCGTTGACCTAAGCTCTGCTTAAGGTCTACTTCATAGCGCAGATTGTCAGATGGAAATAAGACTCTTGGGCGCGCCATGTTGACAAATTGATGCTCTAACAATTCTTTAATCTGTCGTCCTGTCATTCTCTTCACAACCAAGGTGTTGCCAAAAGGCTGCACCTTGAACAATTGCCCAAAATTGACAGTGCCACCGCCAAGAGGAATGCTCAGGTCAGCTCTCACTCCGCCCGGATTCATCAGTGCAAAGTCTGATTGGCCACGTGCTTCAGTTGAAGTGGAATGCCACTGCGCATCGGCTATCAAGTTGCCCAACGCTGATTCGCCCGATGCAGAGCTGGTTCGAGTGAATGAATGAGGGAGGTGACTGACCACCTTCAAAACTTGAACCTGAGACGCTAAGCGATATTCATTGACAATTTTTTCAACTGCCGGCTCCTTGATAAAACTGGGCAAAGTTGATTCAACTTGAACTTGCACGCCTGCAGTGTTCGTAAACGATTCGCTTTGAACGATGGTGTTGTGCGCAGACTTAGTGAGTACTTTTTGGCTAAGTGGGTCAATGCTTAATTGAATATGAGTGAGAAGTGTTCCGTATTGACCTGCACTGGTTAGTAAAAACGGTTTAGCAGGGTTAATGTGTTGGAACTGGCACGCATAGGCACGGTGTGTATGTCCTGAAACAACCACGTCGTAAGCGGTGTCTAGTTTGTTGAGGACAGACACAATATCGCCTGAAAGACCGGGGCAAGTGGCGTCATTGTGACTCCCTTGAATCAAACCTCCCTCGTGAATAACCAAGACAAGGGCAGAAACACCTTGCGCCTTGAGCACGGGGACCAAGGCATTGGCCGTATTCGCTTCGTCTTCAAATCTCAAACCTTGGATGCCTTCGGGCGTTACCAAGTTAGGTGTGGCTTTGAGCGTCATGCCCACAAAGCCTACTTTGACAGTGTGCTGGCCTTGTTGAAAAGTTTTGACACCGTAGGCAGGAAACAAGGTTTGGTTATTTTCCTGCTTCACATTGGCCGCTAAAAACTCAAAATTAGCACCAGAAAACTGACGATTCACCTGGCAAGGATCGAGGCGAGTGTGCTTTTCACAGCCGCCATTGCGCATTCTTTGAAGTTCAGCTGTACCCTTGTCGAACTCGTGGTTGCCAACGGCATTGAAATCTATGCCCATTGCATTGACCGCTTCAATGGTGGGCTCGTCTAGAAACAGCGCAGATGTAAGCGGTGAAGCCCCAATCATGTCGCCAGCCGAAACCACCGCATGCAGTGGATTGAGTTTCTTAAAGTGTTGAATGGCTGCCGCAAGATAGGCCAGGCCACCAGCTGGAATTTCTTTCAACTGACCCTCTACCCGTTCCCTGACACTGAGGCCTGGCGGTTCAAGGTGGCCATGCAAGTCATTGAACGCCAAAATAGAAATATTGATGGGTTTGTTAGATGCTTTTGGAAACTCATTCAGTGGCGCGCATGCGCTCAGGGCAATGGCTGATACAGCAAGTAACTTGTGCAGAGATGAAGTAGTTTTCACGTGATTTTCTCCAGCAAAGCTTGACCCATTTTGATGCGTTGACCCGTTTCAATACCTTCGGCAAGTTTGAATCCTTTAGGCACAAAGACCAAAATGGTTGAGCCATGCTGAAACCAGCCTAACTCTTGCCCTTTGTAGGCTTCAATAGAGCAGGGAATTTCGTTGGGACCTTCGTAATCAACATGAAACAACAAATTGACGGCGTGCAAACGCAAGCTTGCAACCAAAATGGCTGCCACAGGCACCATGATCAGAGGCGTGCCGTCGGCCATTTTGAAGTTAAGTACAGCGCGCTCATTTTTACAAAAGAGTTGTTCGACTCTTTTTAAGGCAATGGGATTGACATTCCAAGTATCGCCAGCAATGTGGGTCACATGCGTCAAAGTGGCATTGGCCGGCGCATGAAAACGGTGATACATGCTTGAAGTTAGGCGCAGAGTGACGTAAGTTCCATTCTTAATTGACTCAACCAACTCGCCAGTTCTGGGGGTGAATCCCATTAGACTAGAAAGACTGTAAGGAAAACCTTTGGCTTGAAAAACTTGGGTGTGATCTATAGGGCCACATTCGCCCACGATGGCATCGCAAGGACTGCTCAAAATGTGATCGCGCATGTCAATCGATCGGGCACCAGGAATGAGCTCGCGGATGAAGCAATCATGCATGCTGTCAAACTTTGATTTTCGCGCTTCACTCAAATCAAGATCCGAGAACAGCTTCCAAACGCCAATAGAAAGATCTCGAATAATAGGGTTTTTGATTTGACTCCACCACCCAATGAAACGAGTCAATGTAATTCGAGGGATGCGATTTGTTAATAAAAAGTTCAAGTCCTCTTGTGTCGTGATTCTTTGAATTAATTGTTTCATTTTCATTTTCCTGTCACGAAATTTAAATAAAAAGATGACTTCAACCACTCATCTTCGGATTCAACGTGTCTGTTCAACTAGCTTTATCCCTTGGTGCTATTGCCATTTCAATTCCATACCTTAAGCGCAGACTAGAACTGTCTCGTGCGAAGCACCCCTCCCTTACGGGACACTCCAGAATGGCCAAGCGAGTTGTGTCTTTTTTACCAGGCTACGAATTCAACGAGGAACAATTCTTTTCATGTGATGGCGCACCAGAGTCGGTTGCAAGTACGAGACGTGCTGCTTTCTATCAGTTAGCGAATGAGTTGCAAACTCGCCACCCTCAAAGCATTGAGATGACGGCCGAAGCTCGTGAAATCATTTCGGATTTGCAATTCACTGGCGCCTATCGCGTTCCATTCCAGTTCAGTCCCTTGGTACGACAACACTTGAAAGTTGGTGCATTTATACAGTCTGCAGATGGCGTATTTGTGACAGACCAAGATGGGCAAAAATTTTATGACCTGACCGGCTCGTATGGGGTGAATGTATTTGGTGCAGATTTTTACAAAGCCTGCATGAAGGAAGGCTCTGAAAGAGTCCAAGAGGTAGGTGCAACTTTGGGTGCTTACCACCCATGTGTTGCCTACAACGTCAAAAGGCTTAAAGAAATTTCTGGACTTGATCAGGTTTCATTCCACATGTCTGGAACGGAGGCTGTCATGCAAGCTGTTCGACTTGCCAGATACCATACGGGCCGGAAAAACTTAGTGAGATTTTGTGGTGCTTACCATGGATGGTGGGAAGATGTGCAACCCGGGCCTGGCAATCCTATGCCACCCAGAGAAACTTACACTTTACGGGACATGCATGAAAACTCATTGAGAGTTTTGCGAACTAGGAATGACATTGCATGCGTTCTGATAAACCCCTTGCAAGCGCTTCATTTGAACCAAGGCGCGCCAGGCGATTCATCATTGGTCGATAGCAGTCGAAGAGCCTCCTACGACAGGGAGGCTTATACGACATGGTTAAAACAATTGCGCCAAGTTTGTACTGAGCGCAATATCGTGCTTATTTTTGATGAAGTATTTTTAGGCTTCAGGCTGGCAAAGGGGGGAGCACAAGCCTATTTTGGTGTCAAGGCAGACATGGTCACCTATGGCAAGACTTTGGGAGGTGGGTACCCTGTAGGAGTGGTGTGTGGGCGAGCTGACTTAATGAAACGATACCGCTCTGAGCGGCCAGCCGATATTTGTTTTGCACGGGGAACTTTCAATGCACACCCCCATGTGATGGGCGCTATGTCGGTATTCTTAGAAAGAATTGAAAGGCCTGAAATTTCAGCAATTTATGACAATCTTGATCAAACATGGGATCAAAGACGTCAAAAATTCAACACAGTCATGACCGATAAAGGCCTTCCATTGCGGGCTGCCAACATGTCCAGTGTCTGGAGTTTGTATTACACAGAGCCGAGCCGATACAACTGGATGCTTCAGTATTATTTGCGTTCCGAAGGCTTGGCATTAAGCTGGGTAGGAACTGGTCGATTGATTTTCAGTCTCAATTACAGTGATGCAGAATTTGAAGAAGTTCTTGTGCGATTTGCGAAAGCTTGTGAAGCAATGAAAACAGCCCAGTGGTTTTGGGCACCGGTCGCGTTGACCAACAAACTCATCCGCAGAAGCATTTTGAAAGAGATGTTTTTTAAGAAAAATACAACGATATAAAACAAAGGGCAGTGAGTTGTTGTTTTTTAAATAAAATCAATTCACTGCGAGTTAAGAGGCTTTCTTAATTTTGATCACTGGATAGTGATTGAACACGTAGCCAGGACATTCATACCTTTCAATGTCTTCGCTTGATATCGGAAATGCTCCGCAATTAGATAATTTTCGAAAAGGCGAATTGTAGACGCCACATTGAAACTTATCGTCTTCAATGGGTTCCAGAAAAACGCATTGCTTGTTAAGGCAACAGTTACCACATTGAGTGCATTCGCCTGAAATATGAGTGGTCTGATTGATGCGAGCCTTGAAGAAGGTTTCGACATATCTTTTGACAGGCCCTTGAGAAAGTGCAGTGTGGTGGATGCGCAATTTACGGAGAGTTTCTTTGTAATTCAAAACAAACTGAGGTTTGATAAATATGATTGCAAAGAAAATTGGCATCACCCACATGAACGCTCTTGCAATTAAGAGAATGAAGAAAGTTATAAATCTAATGAGTTGGTCATTGAGTGGCAGCGAGTGATTTATTTTTTTGATAAATTGCATGGCTTGATAGGTATGGCAGATGATTTAAAAATAGAGTTAGCGTTGAAAATACAAGATGCCAACTTGACCCGATACAAACTCGCGATTTCCCGTTATTTTGGCTAAATCAGCGATTGGGCGGCATACGCCAAATGAAGAATACCAAGCCCACTGGCGTGAAATAGCTTGTTTGAAAGCCAGCCCCGCATTGATTTTTTCAAATCCTGTCTTGAAGGGCATGCTTGAATTTGAATTCATCCGGGCTTCGGAATTGCGCCAATGCTCTGCAGTTGCCCACGTTGTTCCCATGCTCAAAACAAATTCACTCTGCTTGAAGACAGGCCAAGAATATGACAAATCAAAGTGAAGTGTGGTGCTGTCACCCTGATTCAAAATATCTTGTGTCCAATCCATACTCGCACGCCAGTGGCGATTTATTCTGTGCTTAAGCATAACTCTGGATCGAAGCGTTTTTTGACCACCTTCAAAAACATCAAAGGACTCACCCGTACTGATGTTATGGACCCTCATTGACACCCCAACATCCAAATTAGCATCGTCTAACAATTGGTAACTAAGTGCTGGCTCGCTGCCAAACTGGGTTGACCCCTGCCATGACTGTCCGTCTCCAATGCCAAGTTGCCATTTGCCATATTTCAAACCAATGACAGGCCGAATCTTGGCTGAATGTTGCCATTCAGCGATGTCATTGGATTTCAAGCGCATTCCGATTGTGTAGGTGACTTTGTTTGAATCGGACAGTGCTGCTGTTTGATCAGATGAATCAACTTCAGCGTGTGTTTGATGGGCATACAGCGCTAGGATCAAAAAGATACATGCAAGAACAAAAGTTTGAATTTTTGCTTGATAGTCAATATCAATTTGTTTGAAACACATGAACTCTGTTTATACAGCTGGGTTGTGAACGGCTGATGACAGTTGATATCATTTCAATTTTTCATGGGCTTGTCATTTAATCTACTAAGAATGTCGCCTGTATCAATCATTAAAGGTGACTACTATGAAAAACAACCAAGCTCGTCGTGACTTTCTTATTCGAGTGAGCTCCATCTCTGCAGCTCTCACAGCAGGCGGCATACTCAGTGCATGCGGGGGCAATGAGACCCTCATGGTGAACTTCGATTATGGTGTCGCAAGTGGTGACCCCTTAAGTGACAAAGTCATTTTGTGGACGCATGCCAAATACCAAGACCTATCAGACGCTGTCGTCTTAACATGGCAAGTTGCTTCCGATATTGAGTTCTCTAAAATCGTATCGTCAGGATCCGCTCAAGCCAGCCCTGATTCGGGTTACACCTGCAAGGTAGATGCAACTGGCTTATCGCCCAATCAAACTTACTTCTACCGTTTTAAGGCTGGCCAACACACTTCGCCCATTGGTAAAACAAAAACTTTGCCAATAGGTTCCGTCAGTGAAGTGAAGCTTGCTGTTTTGTCGTGCTCAAACTATCCAGCTGGGTTCTTCAATGTGTACTCAGAAGTTGGTCGTTCCGATGTTGATGTTGCAGTTCATCTGGGTGATTACATTTATGAATATGCTGCTACGGGCTATGCCTCTGATACCGCTGCTAGCTTGGGCCGTACCTCGGTACCAGCCAACGAAATTTTGACGCTCAGTGACTATCGCATGCGTCATGCCCAATACAAATCTGATGCAGATTCAAAGCAGTTTCATGCAAACAAACCCATCATTGCCGTTTGGGATGATCATGAATTTACAAATGACACATACAAAGATGGTGCCGAGAATCACACGCCAGCAACAGAAGGTAGTTTTTCAGTCCGCAAGGCAGCTGCAATTCAGGCATATCATGAGTGGATGCCTATCCGGTCTGGCTCAGACAAGGCCAAAATTTACAGAAGTTTTAACTTTGGAAACTTAATAAGCTTGCACATGCTTGACACACGTAGCATTGGTCGCGATCTGCAAATTGAAATTACAGACTTGATCAATCCTGCCAAGCAAGCAGCAGCAGTGGCTGCTTTGTCCTCACCTACAAGACAACTTCTAGGTACTGAGCAATTGCAATGGGTTCAAACACAAATGGCCACATCACAGGCCACTTGGCAGGTTTTGGGTCAACAAGTGCTAATGGCAAGAATGGAGTTTCCAGTCAGCA
Organism: uncultured Burkholderiales bacterium; assembly: GCA_903961095.1. Lineage (GTDB taxonomy): Bacteria > Pseudomonadota > Gammaproteobacteria > Burkholderiales > Burkholderiaceae_C > Limnohabitans_A. Next base: position 15,197 of record CAJCDH010000128.1, read on the forward strand.
TACTTCAGGCTCTGAATTCTTCTGATACCAGTCCTCAAGCGCTAGCTGCTGGAGAAAAAGCAATTTCAGATTACTTGACTGCAAAGACCAAAAAAGGACTAGGCATGCAATTGTCGGATTCTGAAACAGCTTTGTTGAATCAAGCCAAATTGGGCTACAACTTGGATGCTTGGGATGGCTATCCTGCAGCCCGTGAAATTTTATTGTCAACAGCAGCACAATTGAAAAAGCGCTTGGTCGTTTTGGCCGGTGACACTCACAATGCTTGGCACAGTAACTTGACGCTTATGTCTGGACAAAAAGTCGGTGAGGAATTTGCTACTTCCAGTGTCAGCTCACCGGGTTTAGAAGCATATTTGGCATTGCCACCTGCGCAAGTGAAAGCTATTTTTGAAGGTGTTGTCAACGACCTCAAATGGATGGATTCATCACGTCGTGGTTATTTGAAATTAAGCATCACGCCAGCTCAGGTTCAAGGTGAGTGGTTGTTCATTGACACCATTTCAAGCAGAACCTACAAGGTCGTTACGCCAACTGCAAATGAAAAGCGAATCTACAGTGCTTAATTGAAAGAAAATTGCCCTTTAACTGGCACAAAAAAACCCGCTCCAATGAGAGCGGGTTTTTTTCGTCTATCTGTTTCAGTGATACATCTGCTTGGGATTGGTGTCAATCATTTCACCCTTCATCAAATACAGAGGGGCCTTGTGGTACAAAATAATGTCATGGAATGGGTCGGTCAGGATCTTCGTCATCCAAACCAAGCCTGTTTGTACATCTTTCAAAAAGAAAAGGTGAATCGTTCTGAAAAGCAAACCACCAGCACCTAAGATGAGCCAAGATGCGCCCACTTGTCTAACCCATTCTGTCAAAGTTTCCCAGGGTTCAATCATGCCAAAAAGGCCCGGTTGTATATAAAGCATCATTGGCAAAATTGCCCAGATACTCAGTAATACAATTTTTCTGTTTAAGTTGTAGCCAACTTTAATTTCTTCTTTGTATTCGTGGGTCGCTTGATTGACTTCATCGTAACCCAAGGGCTCAAAAAAGAAGTGTCCTGATTGGCGCGTTGTCATGGAGATCAGCCAAGCAATAAGTGCCGAGATGACTGGGTCTATCAGCAGGAATGCATAGGCAACCACAAAACTGATGGCACTGATGAGGTGCAAGGTTTGGTTGATGCGGCTATGGTGGTAATAGCGGTGGTCATCAAATCGTTGAATTCTCAAGGCTTCAAAAAATGTAGTCACAAAGTCTCCTGGCGGCAAATTTGAGGCAGCACGGATTGTGCATGAAGTGATCATTCTTTAAAACGATGAAATTTCCATGACAACTTTGATTTGTCATAGAAATTTCATCAAATATTTTTTCTTAACCTGATTGTCATCAAGTTGTTAAATCTTGCGTTGAAGATAGGGGGATGGAAAACACAGTTGATTCTCCCATCGTGCTGGAAGATTATCCAGCAAGCCGTCCTTCCCTTCGAATTGCGGTTGTCACAGAAACATGGCCACCTGAAGTCAATGGTGTTGCGGTTACTTTGGCCAAGCTGGTTCAAGGTTTGAGCCATCGCAATCATGATGTCCAATTGATACGGCCTCGTCAAACAAAAAATGATGGCAACTTGAACGATTCCAATCTTGAAGAAGTTTTGATGCGAGGCATGCCTATTCCGCGCTATCCAGAATTAAAACTAGGTTTACCCAGTAAAAAAACGCTGGTCAAAACTTGGACTTCGCGCCGTCCTGATGTGGTTCATATTGCAACCGAAGGGCCACTGGGCTGGTCTGCACTTCAAGCGGCAAAGGTACTAAAATTGCCTGTGACATCCGATTTTCGAACCAATTTTCAAAGCTATTCAAAGCATTACGGCGTGGGGTGGTTGCGCAAGCCAATTGTTGCCTATTTGCGTAAATTTCACAACGCAACAGCATGTACCATGGTTCCCACTAAGGAGCTTCAAAGAACACTCATTGACAATGGTTTTATAAACCTCAAAGTGGTTTCCAGAGGTGTTGATACCAAGTTGTTCAATATGCTTAAACGCGACAATGGGCTTCGAAAATCTTGGGGTGCTAACGAGAATTCCAAAGTCATGATTTCAGTGGGCCGGATGGCGCCTGAAAAAAACTTAGAACAGGTTCTCAAATGCTTCGATGCTCTGCGTTTTATGGGAACGCAATTGAAGTTGGTCATGGTGGGGGATGGCCCGCTGCGTGAACAATTCCAACTTCGATATCCAGACATCATTTTTCCTGGCATGTTGTCGCAAGCTGATTTGGCAGTTTATTACGCAAGCTCTGATCTGTTTGTATTTCCAAGTCAAACAGAAACCTTCGGAAATGTCACTTTAGAAGCACTTGCCAGTGGAATTCCTGTTTTGGCTTTTGATTGTGCTGCAGCGCGTGACTGGGTCCAGCAGGGTGTCAATGGATGGTTGGTACCTGAGAATTATCCAACGGGCTTTGCTGAACAAGCCATGGCTATTTTCAAAACTCCTAACTTGTTAGAACAGGTCACTGCGAGTACCCGTCAGCAAGTGGTCCACCTAGATTGGGATCAAATTGCTGAGCAAGTTGAATCGGTTTTATGGGATGCCATTCGCATGAGGTAAAGGATGCCTAGGGTCATGAAGATGCCCATCAATGTCATCACCCATTTCAGTGGAAACTCCAAGGCCAGGAGCCCACTGTAAACGCCTAACATGATCATGACACTGGCATTCTCATTGAAGCCTTGAACGGCAATAGAGCGGCCCGCTGTCAGCAACTTATAGCCTCTATTTTGCAAAAGTGCATTCATAGGGACCATCAACATGCCGCCAGCAAAGCCTGTTAAAAGCATCAATGGAATGGCAATCCAGAGTGATGTTGAAAATACCAAGGCAGGCAAAGAGATGCCTAACCAGAGACCCAGTGGCAAAACCCTGTAAGCCTGGTGAAGCGCCACCATATGTCCAGCCATACCTGCACCAAAAATAACACCAAATGCAACTACCGCTTGTAGCAAGCTGGCTTGTTCTAATGGCATGTCAAGTGCTTCCTTGGCCCATAGCAATACCGCAAATTGCACAACTGCGCCTACACCCCAAAAAAGTGTGGTCACAGCCAATGACAATTTACCGACGGCGTCTTTCCAAAGTATTCGGTTGCTTTGTAAAAAATTCTTAAAAAGTGCAATGGGCTTCATGCTTTGCTGCACATATTTGATATCAACATGGGGAATGCCAAAGTTGAGCATGGCTGCTGCGATGTAGATCACAATCAAAGACAGAAGAGGACCCGCATATTGGGTTTGAATAGGCAGATTCAAATGCTGAATAAAACCCTGATTGAGCAATGCCATGTGCTCGAAGTTCTTAGAAGCAACAAGCAGTCCCCCGCAAGCCGTACCCAAAATGACCGACATGACCACGGTGACTTCTAACCAACCGTTGGCTTTGACCAAATGCTCTGCAGGAACTGTCTCAGTCACTAGACCATATTTGGCGGGTGCGTAGGCAGACGCAGCCATCCCCACAATGGCAAAAGCAAGCATGGGATGAAAACTGGTGAAGATAAACGCTACGCCTACTACTTTCAATGCATTCATACAAGCCATCAGTTTGGCTTTGGCGTAAGCATCGGCAAGCGGCCCCATCAGGGGTGCTAAAAATACATAAGAAAGTGTGAAAGAAAACTTGAGAAGAGGTGCCCACCATCCAGCATAGCCTTGCTCACTGAGAAAGGCGATTCCCAAAATTAGAAAAGCATTGTCAGCCAGACCTGATGCAAATTGAGCGCTGATCAGGTAGAAGAAACCCTTTGGCATATTTGACTTATGCCGATGCTTCCTCAACGTTTTGCTGAGTTCGGCCTGCCTTGAAATTCAAAGCCAACTGATTGCGCCTGCCAATACCTTGGTAGGCAATTCCCAAATCTTCAAGCAATTGAGGGTCATACAAATTGCGACCATCTAAAATGAAAGCTTGATTCATGCAAGCTTTAAGCGCTTCAAAATCGGGATGATGGAATGTCTTCCATTCTGTGACGACCAAAAGCGCATCTGCATTGTTGGCAGCTTCGTAGGCTGAGTCGGCCATATGAAAACGGCTTAAATCAGCTTTGTTTGGGATGTCGTGGGCCACAGCTTCAGATCCTTCTTTAGAAACAAGAGGATCAAAAGCGCTAACTTGTGCGCCACGTCGAAGCAGTTCTTGAATGATGACGCGGCTAGGAGCTTCTCGCATGTCATCTGTATTGGGCTTGAATGCCAAACCCCAAATTGCAAACTTGAGACCACTGAAATTGTCTCCAAAATGCTGAATCAAACGTGAGACAAGTAAAGTTTTTTGCTGATCATTGACATTTTCAACGGCGGTGACAACCTTCATCTGACTGCCGCAATCTAAGGCCGTTTGAATCAGTGCGCGTGTGTCTTTTGGAAAACAGCTGCCACCATAGCCAGTACCCGCATACAAGAAGTCGTGCCCAATGCGTTGATCTGCTCCGATGCCCCTGCGAATGCTGTCGATGTCTGCTCCCAGTAAATCGGACAGGTTGGCAATTTCATTCATGAAAGAAATTCGTGTTGCCAACATGGCATTGGCAGCATATTTTGTGAGCTCGGCACTTCGAACCCCCATCCAGATAGTGCGCGCATGGTGTCTGTTGAAGCTGGAGTAAAGAAGCTCCATTTTTTGGTGGACAGTCTTGTAATTAGGACCTTCATCCAAACCAATCACAATACGGTCAGGGTGCATGAAGTCTTTAATTGCTGCACCTTCTTTCAAGAATTCTGGATTAGAGATAACTTCAAATAATGAGTCTGTAATGCCTCGTTTGTTCAATTCATCTTGCAGACATTTTTGAACGCGATAGGCGGTACCCACTGGCACCGTGGATTTATTCACAATGACTTTGAATTTTTTCAAATGACGGCCTATTTGGCTGGCTACTGCCAAGACATGCTGCAAATCAGCAGAGCCATCTTCTTTAGACGGGGTGCCAACTGCAATAAATATGACTTCACCATGTTCAACGGCCTGCGCCATGTCTGTGGTGAAGTGAATTCGACCTTCAGCCCTGTTCCGAGCCATGAGTTCTTGGAGACCAGGCTCATAAATGGGTAAGCCAGCAGCGTTGAGTGTGGCCACTTTTTGGGTATCACTGTCAATGCAAATAACTTGGTGGCCTAGGTCTGCCAAACATCCGCCCGTAACCAAGCCTACGTAACCAGCGCCAACGATTGAAATTTTCATGGTGATCTCCTTGAATGAACTTATTTTGGAGATTGAAAATTTCTGTGTCGTGACTAATTCGTGTATTTTTCGTGACGGTTATGTGCTTTGAAAAATGTCATCAAGGGCCTATTTGCTAGGAATAAGTCTTCTCCAATGCAAATTGAATTCAGTGTGTAAGTACCAAATCAACACAATCAGCGTACTTGTGCCATGGACAATTAGCATCATGCCGCCAAAAGTTACGGTGCCATCTGCAATCAAGCGTTTACCAATGGTCAGCATGTTGTAGTAGCCTACAAAACACAGGAGGGCCATGCCCAATGAATAGCTTCTCCCAATCCGTGGATTGACGCTTGCAATTTGAACAGCTAGAAGAGCTAAGTTGATGGCGGCTATAAACAACCCAATTCTCCAGAAAAGTTCTCCTTGGTTGATGCGATCCTTGCTTTTAAAAAGCTCAGCTGTGCCCAGCATTTGGCTCTGCATGCCAGATAAAACTTGACGACTTGTGGGGTCTAACCAATACTTGAATTGATTAAATTCAGTCGACCGCACTTCACCAGTTTGGTGGTCTATGACTGTTTGTTGCCCTTGACTCAAAGCTAAAAACTTGTCTTTATTCAGCCACTCGATGCTGCCTGCTTTGGCCGTCGTAATGGTCTCGAGGTGAGCATCTATGTTTGAAATAAACACACTGCTGGCCTCGTCATCACTTTTCTGTTTCTTTTCAATGAAAAAGACCATTTGTTTAGATTTTGATTCTTGAAACTGACCTGGGCTGACCCTTTCTATGTCGCTTCTCTTTTCAAAGTTATCTTTCAAATACTGCGTTTGTTCATTGCTCCAAGGCCAAGCAAAAAGTGCCAGTATTGCAATGGTCAATACGATGGGCCAAGAAAAATAGAAGAGCGGTTTTAGAAATTTGGTAAGACTTACGCCACTTGAAAACCAGATCACCATTTCACTGTCGAGGTACATTCGTGAAAATGTGTAGACCACCGATACAAACAAACTCAAGGTCAAAATGGGGCCTGCATTGCCAATACCATTGAGGCCGATCAGCAAGATCACCTCGGAGGGATCGACTTTGCCCTTTGACGCCTGGCCCAAAATTCGAATGAGCATGATGGTCATGACAATGGTAAATAGGATGACCGTTGCCCCCCCAAAATTCCGAAGCAAATCTTTTTGAATACTTTTTTGAAATAGATTCATCTCATCACTGATCCATTTGTGTCAACTTTGAGCTTACACCGGATTCCATTTTCCCAACCACTCAACCATCTCAAGCAAGCCATCTTCAAGGCTTGTATGAGGCCAGTCACCAATCAGTTGTCTCAGTTTCTCTTCACTGGCGCAGGTAAGCGGCACGTCAGAAACTTGCATTGGCAATAACTCAATCACTGGTTCAAGCTTTAAAACCTTTGCCAGTGTTTGCACAAACTCAGTGACTTGAACAGGATTTGAATGCCCAACGTTCACCACATCTGCATAAGTTTGATTGATGCCGCGCTCAATGAGACGGCCAATTGCGAATACGGTGTCACCTACAAACGTGAAATCGCGCTGCAATAAGCCGCTCCCAAACAATTGAATGGCTTGTTGTTTGCGCATTTTCTGGGCAAAGATAAATGGCGCCATGTCTAGCCGACCCCAAGGCCCGTAGACTGTGAAAAATCTCAGACCCAATGAAGGTGTTTGGTATTGTGCGAAATATGCTTTGGCCATCTGCTCATTGGCGATCTTGGTGGCAGCGTAGAAAGATTCAGGCGTGTCACATCGATCGGTCTCTTTAAATGGCGCCTCTGTTCTTGCGCCATACACGCTGGAGGAGCTGGCGTATAAGAATTGCTTAATGCCATGCGTGTTACAAGCGTCAAGGACATTCGCAAACCCATTCAAATTCGATTTAACGAAGTCCATCGGTGATTTGACTGAGTGTCTGACTCCTGCTTGAGCCGCTAGGTGGACGACGACATCAGGTTCTATTTTTTGAAACAATTTGGAAACAGAAGCGTGATCAGAAATGTCTATCGATTGGTATTCAATGTCATTTCTCTTTAAAAAATGTGCAATTCGATCAGATCTGAGGCGCTGGAGAGCTAGGTGGTGTAAATCGCCCACATCGAAAAACTGATTTCTAAAGTTGAAAATATCACAAGCCACAACTTCGTAGCCAAGTTCGCTCAAGTGCTCGGCCAGCTTAGATCCAATAAATCCTGCAGCACCTGTGATCAGAACTTTTCTTGTCATTCAATCAATTTAGAAAAGTTTCATGACATTGTCATGAAACTTGGTTGAAATATTCATGTAGCAAAAGGCCTTTGGCCTGATGCCGACTCATTTATGAATACTTCTGTCACACACGACGCTTCTTCCAAATTAATCCTACTTTCAGTTGGAATGCTTCTGTGCTTGAGTGTTTCTTTGAGTTTTTTACTCATTTCTTTTGAGCTCAATCAACTCTGGATGTTGAGCATTCATGCCGCGCCCATACTGCCAACTTGGGTTTGGTCATTCATCAACATTGGCGGTGATGCATGGGTTGTTTTGCTCATTTTGCTGCTGGCTGAAAGGCGGCCTGGAGAAATAACTTCCTGGGTCCTTAAAACCTGGTTGACCGGTGCAGTGTTAGTTCAATTCTTCAAAATCTTCTTTCCCATGCCTAGACCTGCCAATGTCTTAGGCAAAGAGATGTTGTCATTGATTGACCACCCACCTATGTTCAGTGGGTCAATGCCTTCTGGGCACGCATTGGCTGCAGTTTCATGTGCACTCATTTTGTGCACGGTATTAAGACAAAGAGGCATTTCTCGTTCAATATTGTTGCTGATCTCGGTCTTTGCAGGTCTTGTTGCATGGGCCAGGGTGGCTGTGGGTGCACATTGGCCGTCCGATGTCATTGCCGGCGTTGGATTGGCATTTTTTGTAGTCACTCTGACGCATTTTTGGGAGAGTAAGCACACCTGGAATCACTGGTTGAAGTCACAACATGGCACTTTGCTGCTTGCTTTGATTCACATTCTGATTGCACTGCATCTGCTTTCACCTCAATCCGACTTTTTCTTTGTCTACCTTTTTCAATTGAGCTTGGCATGTCTTTCTTTGTTCAAGGCTATGTCACTCATCAAAGAATTTCTGAGGCTTAGAGCCTACTGACCAGTCAAACGGTGATGCAACACTTAATCTCTGAAAACCATTTTGATTCACACATCCGCTTGAGGAAGTGGTTTTATCGAATTGCATTCTGGTTGCTTTCGATGGTTTTGCTCTTGGTTTTGGTTCGTCATTCCAACTGGGAGTTAACTTACACCCGCTTTCTAGATCTACCTGCATCTGTGAATTTCGTTTGCGTTTTAGGTTGGCTCTTGAGTTTTATTTTTCGAGCCCTTCGTTTTCGATTGGAATGGCAGTTCTTAGGCCCTGTCAATTTATGCCAAGCACTGCATGTCACCTTTCTTCACAATGCTGCCGTCGTTTTGGTCCCTTTCCGAGTAGGTGAGTTAGGGTATCCCGTCTTGGTTAGAAAATTATTTGATGTTTCTTGGCAAAAATGTATTCGAAGTTTGCTTTGGCTAAGATTTCAAGACGGCATTGTTCTCCTTGTCATCGCTTTTTTAATTTTGCCATTCTTCAGCCCTGAAGTCAGATTGCTGGTCTTGCTCTTGTGCGTTGCGCTGATGATGTTGACCCAAAAGCATTGGTTTCGACTTTTGCGGTCAAGGCATTTCCTCATGCGTCAATTAAGAGCATTTCTCCATCAGCGGTCTAATGCCTGGGGCTGGTTTTGGTCTGCTGCCAACTGGATTTGCAAAATAAGCGTTGTTGCCATCATGCTCCAAAGTCTGACAGGGCTGCCTATCCTTCAAACTCTCAACGGTGCCTTGACTGGAGAGCTTTCAGCCATGCTACCCATCACGGGGCCAGCTGGTTTAGGAACCTACGAGGCTGCGGTGTGGTCGGGCCTTGGATTGCCTTGGACCGATATGAGAAATCTCATGGCCTGCGTCTTGTTTTCTCATTTATTTTTCCTTTTTATTTCCTTGTTAGGTGCTTTTATTTCCTTGTTACTTCATGGTTTATGGTCGAACTCGATAAGTTCAAAAAGAGACAATGCGCATGTCTGATATGTCGACTGTGAAGGATGCATCAAAGGGTGCTGTGGCACACACACTTTCTGTGGTGGTGCCCATGTTCAATGAGGAAGAACTGGCAGTTGATTTGATTCAAGCGGTTCACAACGCATTGTCAAACTATGCTTTTCCTTGGGAATTGATCGTCGTCGATGATGGCAGTAGTGATGCAACTTGGGATCAACTCAGCATGGGTGCTAAGCATGTAGGGCCACATGTTCGCTTGATTCGGCTTCTCCGAAATTTTAAGCAGACTGCAGCCATGCAGGCTGGTATTGATGCGGCAAGAGGCGATGTGATTGTCACCATGGATGGAGATCTGCAAAACGATCCGCGTGATATTCCCTCATTGGTTCACAAGTTATTGTCTGAAGACCTCGACATGGTGGCCGGCTGGCGTCAGAAGCGACAAGATGGCTTTTGGCTTCGCAAAGTACCTTCCAAAATTGCCAATCGCTTAATTCGAAATGTGAGTGGGCTTCATTTTCAAGATTTGGGTTGTAGCTTGAAGGCTTTCAGGGCATCTGTGCTTCGTCAAGTTCGCCTGTATGGTGAGATGCACCGATTCATTCCTGCATGGCTTGCGACTGTGACTTCGCCCCAACGCATGGCAGAGGTGCCTGTCGCACATTTCCCTAGAACCAAAGGACAGTCTAAATATGGCTTGTCTAGAACCTTTAGGGTCTTGCTTGATTTGCTTTCAATTCATTATTTTTTGCGATTTGGCTCGCGACCAGGTCACTTCTTTGGGGGCCTTGGCAGCATCGTGACGGGCATTGGACTTCTCATACTCACCTACTTGGGTATTTTGAAGTTTTTGGGCGAGTCTATTGGCAATCGACCCTTGATGTTCTTGGGATTTTTTGCGGTCGTGAGCGGTCTTCAACTGCTTACCACTGGCGTGATTGCAGAGATTTTGATGCGCACTTATTACGACGCTGGTAAGTTCAATTCTTATCACACCTTGCATACTTCCAATCTGAATATGAATGAGGGATGGCATGCTGCCAACTGATTCAATTCACCCTCACCGCATGGCGTGGCTAATTGGCGCTATTGCTTTGTTGGGTTTGTTTCTTCTTGGTTTAGATCAGTCGCTTTTTTTTGATGTCGACGAAGGCGCATTCACAGAGGCAAGCCGAGAAATGTTGATCTCCCAAGATTGGGGTCACACCACCTTGAATGGTATCGATCGTTTCGACAAACCCATCGGTGTTTATTGGTTTCAAGTTATCAGTGTTTCAATTTTTGGATTGAATGAGTTTGCATTCCGTTTGCCCTCTGCCTTGTCTGGCTGGCTTGCAAGTTTGGCCTTGGCTTGGTTCTCTCAAAAAGAGTGGGGTCGTCGAGCTGCGGTCATCACAGCCATCATTTCTGCAACCAGTTTAGGGCCATGGGCCATGGCCAGAACAGCCACTGCCGATGCACTTCTGGGGCTATTTTTTGTTTTGATCTTTTTAGATCTTTGGCGCTCGCTCCACAATCAAGAAGTTTGGGCAGGGCGACGCGTTGCACTTTGGGTGGGCTTGGGATTTTTGGTGAAAGGGCCAGTTGCATTGGTTCTACCGCTGGGTACGCTCTTGGTTTATGGGCTTGTGGCGCCTTCTTACCGCACCCAAATTCGACTTCTTATAAGCGACTTCAGGTCTTGGCTCATCTTTGCTTTTGTTGCTTTGCCTTGGTACATCTATGCATATTTAAGACATGGGAAGCTATTTATTGAAGGCTTCTTGCTCAAGCACAACGTTGAACGTTTTATGGGAAGCATGGAGGGTCACTCTGGGCACTGGGCTTATTTTCTAATTGCGTTGCCTTTGCTTTGGCTACCTTGGTCAGCTTTGTGGTTTAGAGCACTTGGAAATTTTAGATCGCACTGGCAAAACCCGTTTTTAAAATACTGTTGGATTTGGTTTCTGTTTGTATTTTGTTTTTTTACGCTAGCCAACACCAAGCTACCTCACTATTTGTTGTATGCAGGTCCTGCAATGTGTTTAATCATTGCCTACACTTCTTTGCATGCAACTCGTTTAACCTGGATACTGACTTGGCTGATTGCCATATTGGGCCTGACTATTTTGATCATGGCCCCCGCTTATTTGCAGGCGAATTCCCAATGGGTGACTGATCCCTTTTACAAAGCTTTGCTGGAAGGCTCCCCCAAAACACAAATGACGGTATGGCTTTTTGCCATACCCCTGATCATTTATGTGGCGCATGCATTTGTCACGTTGCTTCGAATGACCAAGATAGCGAATTTAAAAGTCACGCCAAGCTTTTCCTTCCTTTTGCTCGCACTTTACCAATCCATTGTGTTGTCGATGGTCACGCTGCCTTGGTGGTCGCGCACCTTGCAATCTGATGTGCACGCATTGGCGATGAAATTCAAAGGTGACACTCGCACAGTGGTTCAGTGGGGCGTTCACTTACCTTCGTTTGCCAGCTATCGTCATCAAGAGGCAGCAAGACGCGAGCCGAAGCCAGGTGAATTGGCCTTGGTCAAAAATGTAAAGCCCTTTTGGCCCTCTGATTGGGAAATTTTGGCAAGCAGCGGACCTCTAGCAATCGTTAAGTCGCCAGAAATTGGGGGGCCTAAGCCATGAAAAGTCGGATCCTAAAAAAATGGCACTGCGCACCCGGTTGCCTCGTGCTGTTTGCCGTTGCAGCTATTTTGTTCAGCCTCTATCCACAAGCAGATTTGGAATTTTCAAACTTATTTTATGCGGGCCATGGCTATTTCCCAGCCAATGATTGGTGGATTGTGAAAGCGGTCTACCATGGAACGCCATGGCTTGGCCGCTTATTTTTCTTCATAGCCATAGCTGCTAGCTTGTTGGCCATCGTCAAGCCTACAATGATTTCAAGGCGACACTGGCGTAGAGCTGCTGCTGTATTTTCAATTGTGATACTGGGCATTGGTTTGGTGGTTCATGTATTCTTAAAAGACGGTATGGGACGTCCTCGGCCGCGTGATGTTCAAATTTTTGCGGGCAGCACTGCTTATGTGCCCGTCTTCTCACCAAGTGAGTTTTGTCAAAAAAACTGTTCTTTCGTCAGTGGGCACGCAGCTGTAGGATTTGCTTTGATGTCTGTTGGTTTGTTGGGTATCCGCAGGCGGCGTCAGTTTTGGTTTTTAGTGGGTCTCACAGCCGGTGGACTGATTGGCTTGGTTCGAATCATGCAAGGTGGACATTTTTTAAGTGATGTTGTTTTTTCCTTGGTTTCAATTTGGGCGTGTCATTTGTTTGTGCGCTTCACCTGGATCAGGTTCAGGGCTTGGCAGCTTCAAAGAGCCCTTGTTCTTGTGAGTCAGAACCCTTCTTCCGTTTAGGGCAGCACCAATTTGGGCGAATTATCATTAATTTGTCACAAATATGACATGATGTAAGGCAAGAATGCGCATAACAGTCTTGACCCCCGTTTGAGACTCAATTTTTCAAATGGATGCCAGCAAGTGAATTCTTCTAACCAACACCCCCTTGGCAAAATAAGCCCAGACATCGAGTTGCTCGATCGCGATGGCAGCATCTTGGCGTTCAATGAGCGGGTCTTGGATTGGGCTAAAAGGCCAGAAGTGCCACTGCTAGAAAGACTCAGATATTTGTGCATCGTATCTTCTAATTTAGATGAGTTTTTTGAGGTTCGTGCTGACCTGCACATGTCAGCCTTTAGAAATCAAGACACCAAAGGCAGTTACAACACCCTTACTTTTGAGAAGATCTATGAAGCAGCGAGGAGCTTGGTGACCGAGCAATACAAGCTGTACAACGATGTTTTGTTACCTAGTTTAGAGAAACAAAAAATACACATTCTTTCCCATGCGCAACGCAATATTGCCCAAAAGAAATGGGTTCAAGAATACTTTAGGCGTGAGGTTAAGCCGCTTCTGGTTCCTGTTGGCTTAGACCCTGCACACCCCTTTCCTCAAGTTGCCAACAAATCTTTGAACTTCATTGTGCAATTGTCGGGCAAGGATGCATTTGGTCGTTCTAATGACATTGCCATTGTCAAAGTGCCTCGTGTGTTACCCAGGGTGATTCCATTGCCAAGCAAGGTGGCTGGCAGTGGTAAGGCATTTGTGCTGCTCTCGAGTGTCATTCGGGCACACTTGAATGATCTGTTCCCGGGACGCGACGTGGGGCAGTTCTCGCAGTTTAGAGTCACGCGAAATTCCGACTTATCGGTTGACGAAGAGGAAGTTAAAAATTTGCGAACTGCGCTTCGCAAGGGGCTTCAGCATCGACAATATGGTGAAGCATTGCGCCTAGAAGTTTCTGACAGTTGTTCAGATCACTTATCAGATTTTCTGCTTAAGCAATTTAGTTTGCCAACAACGGCCCTCTTTCGGGCTGCAGGGCCCGTCAATTTGGTCCGCCTGACACAACTCATTGATTTGGTAGCAGACCCAGCTTTGTTGTTTCCACCTTACCAGCCGAGCTTTCCCAAAAAGCTCACTCAAGGAGGGTCAATTTTTGCACGCATGCAGCAAGGTGATGTTTTGATTCATCAGCCTTTTGAAAGCTTTGATGGTGTGTTGGCCTTCTTGAAAGAAGCTGTCGAAGATCCCAATGTCTTGGCCATTAAGCAAACCATTTACCGAACCGGTAGTGATCCCGCCATGATGAATTTGTTGCGCGAGGCTGTGAGGCGAGGCAAAGAAGTGACGGCGGTTGTTGAACTCAAAGCGCGCTTTGATGAAGAGGCCAACATCAACTGGGCAGAGCAGTTGGAGTCGGTTGGGGCGCAGGTGGTTTATGGCGTGGTGGGCCTGAAAACACACGCCAAAATGCTACTGGTTACACGGCGCGAGGGGCGTGTGCTTAAGCGCTACGGACACTTGTCTACTGGAAACTACAACCCCCGTACCGCCAAGCTGTACACAGACTTAAGCTACCTGACTTGCGATGCGCGCATGACTGCAGACATGGACACTTTGTTTGTTCATCTGGCCAGTCCCAGTAGGCTGGGGCGCATGAACAAGTTGTGGGCTGCACCTTTTTTATTGCAAAAGAAAATGGTTGAGAAGATTGCATCCGTTGGGGCTGCTGCTGAAAAAGGACTGCCAGCCCGAATCGTTGCAAAAATGAACTCCCTCACCGATCCTGTTCTGATTCATGCCCTGATATTGGCTGGACAAAAGGGGGCACAAATTGATTTGATTGTTCGAGGTGCATGCATGTTGCCTGCTGGGTTGCCAGGCAAGACTGACAATATCAGAGTGCGATCTATCATTGGTAGATTCTTAGAACACTCGCGTGTATTTTTCTTTGAAGCAGGTGAAGACCAAGACATTTATTTGTCGAGTGCAGACTGGATGTCACGAAACATGACACGGCGCATAGAACTCGCATGGCCTGTTTTGGATTTGGATCTGCGCCAAAGAATTGTGGATGAATGTTTATTGGCCTATTTACACGATACGCGCAATGCTTGGACCTTGGGAGTTGACGGAAAGTATGCGCGCGTTGATAAAAAAGGGCAGAAAAAACAAAGTGCACAGGCATTGCTCATGCAAAAATATTCGCCTAGCAACGTCAAAGCGCAGTAGTTGCCATTCAATCAACAACCGACATCATGGACCTCATCTTTTGGCGACACGCTGAAGCATTTGAAGCTTTAGAGGGGCAGGATGATTTGTCGCGAACCTTGACACCCAAGGGCGAGAAGCAAGCCTTGCGAATGAGCCAGTGGCTTGACCGTCAATTGCCTGAAGGTGTGCGTGTCATTTCCAGCCCTGCTGTTCGCTGTGAGCAAACAGTCAAACACTTAGGCCGAAAAGTGAAATACAAATCTGAGCTATTACCAGGTGGCAGCTTAGATGATTTGTTGGTCACAGCCGGTTGGCCAGACTCCAAAATGTCGGTGTTGATAGCGGGCCATCAGCCTGTATTGGGACAAGCCATTGCCTACCTGCTTGGGCTCCCTGGGGGCGATTGCTCAGTGCGCAAGGGCTCCCTTTGGTGGTTGAGAAGTCGGGTGCGAGACGGAGCAACACAAACTGTGTTGGTGAGCGTTCAAACACCCGAACTGCTCTGACTAAGACTTGGCGGGTCTGCCTGTTTTCAAGGCTGGCACCTTGGCCAATGCAGCCAAAAAAGCTTTGTCGTTCAAAGCATTTAAAAGCATGAGGCCGGCGCGCAATATTTCGCTTTTCTTGGCACTGTGCTTGAGGCCTAAAGCCTTTTGTTTTAACCCCGCAATGGCTTGGTACTCATCTTTCGGAAAAGTAAAGCTGTCGCGAACCAATTTGGGTTTTTTCAATTTCAGATCACCAGCGGCTTGCTCCACAGGCTTGGCTTTTGGTTTGGCAGCAGGCTTTGAGGCAGGCTTTGAGGCAGGCTTGGCCGCGCTCTTGGGTGCTGATTGGGTAACTGCTTTTTGAACTGGCTTTTTGGCAGCAGGCTTGGTTGGGCTATTCTTTTTGGCTGCTGGAGAGTTGCCGGTAGCTTTTTTGGCAGCTTTGCGGACTGGTTTTTTAGCGGGTGCAGCAGGCAGTTTGGCCGGTGCTGGCACCGCGGCACTGTTGGCTGTGGCATTGTTGGTAGGTGCAGCAACCGTAGAGGTTTCAGTTGACATGGTCAATAAAGGAGTGGGTTGAACATGAAAATAGTTTATACCGTTTTCCCATTAATTTCAAGAAACTCTAATTGCCAATTTGATTTTTGCCAAGCAATGCATTCCTCGCGTAACAAATGCGCCGATTGCGGCCATTGTTGAATCCAAGTCTTTTTGCACTGAATGACAAAGCCTGTTTTGTTGCCTTCCATTGGTTTGAGGCTGACGCCCTTGAGGTCGGGGTCTCTTCTGGCATGACACAAAATAGCAGCAATGCGCAAGCTGAGAAGCTGAATCATGAATTCAGGATTTTTAAGTTCAATCTCTAATTTTTTAAGCTTTCCGCGGTGTCCCAAAATGAGTTGGCTCAAGCGGTGCAGCTCCGACATTGAAAATCCTGGTAGGTCTGCGTTGTCAAGGATGTAGGCGCCGTGTTTGTGAAAATCGCTGTGAGAGATGCGCGTGCCAATTTCTAACAAATGCGATGCCCAACAAAGTTTTCTCTCTAGCCGAATGGCATGGTCTGCTTCAATGCTGTATTGGTCAAGAATGCCTTTGAACAATGCCTGTGCAGTTCGCTGAACTCTTTCTGCTTGCATCAGGTCAACGGCAAAACGATTGCCCAAAGCCACGACCATCGCGCTTCTGAGGTCTGAGTTTTCTTCGCGTTGCAGCAGGTCGTACAAAACACCATGTCGCAAAGCGCCTTGCGCGGCATGCATGGTGTCAATTTGCATCAGATCAAACAGTGCAAACAAAACAGCCAAGCCGCCGCCAATCACTGGTTTTCGGTCCTCTTTGACACCTTCCAAGCGCAGAGCATCCACATGTCCTGCTTTAATCAGTTTTTCTTTGAGCCAGTCCAAACCTTCTCTCGAAATGACCTCCTCAGGCCAGCCGGCGGCTTGTAATACATCTGCGACAGCGCCAATGGTGCCAGATGAGCCGTAGGCAACATCCCAGCAGCTTTTGGGGTAAAGCGCCATTGCTTCGTCTAAAACTGCTTTGGCTGCCACTTCTGCCCATTCAAAGGCCATCGGTGTGAACTGGCCATCTGCAAAGTACTTCATCGACCATTTGACACTGCCGACGCGGTAAGACTCCATGGTCTGTGGCTTGAAGCCTTTGCCAACAATCAGCTCGGTAGATCTTCCGCCAATGTCAATGACCAATCGTTTTTCTTCGGATTGAGGCAGGAGATTGACAACGCCAGAGTAAATCAATCGAGCTTCCTCTCGACCTGAAATGACCTCGATGGGAAATCCTAAGATCTTTTCAGCTTGAGTGAGAAATTCCTCTCTATTTTTGGCTTCTCTGAGTGTTTGGGTTGCTACAGCGCGAACAAACTTGGGCCCGAATCCTGACAATCTTTCTGAAAATCGGGCCAGACATTCCCAGCCTCTGACCATTGCTTCATTTGAAAGCATTCTTTCAGCGTCAAGCCCATTGCCTTGACGGACGGTCTCTTTCAGATATTCAACACGTCGAATGTGGCCATGCTCTAAAACGCCAATTTCCAAGCGAAAACTGTTGGAGCCCAAGTCTATGGCTGCTAATAATTGTCCATTTTGCATTTAGTTATTTTGTAAGTACTGATCGCCAATGGTCACTATTTTGTGACTTTTTTATGTCAATTTAATGAAGTTTAAAAAAATAAATGTGGCAGCCTCAGGGTCAGATGGTTCTAGCCTGGGTGTCAATGTTTGAATTTGAAACTAAGCGCTTGTTTGCAAATCGGGCGTAGCGATCTGATTTGATATTCGACTTGCTGGGAAAATTAAGTTAAATGTAGATCCCTTGCCTAGTTCGCTTTGAATTTGCAGTTCACCCCCATGGCGTTGCATGACGTGTTTAGTGATAGCCAAACCAAGGCCTGTTCCACCTGTTTCTCGAGACCGGCTCTGATCGATTCGATAAAAACGCTCAGTTAAGCGTGGCAAGTGTTCAGAAGGAATGCCTGGCCCTGTATCTTTCACAGAAATAGTCAACTGATCTTCTCTTTGTGAAAAAGTTAAGTGCACCAACCCACCCAGTGGTGTGTATCGAATTGCATTACTGACTAAATTGGACAGTGCACTGAACAGTTCTTTTTGGGAACCTTTCACACAGAGCAGGGGTACTTTGTCAAAAACCAGCGCATGTTGATTGCCATTTTGTTGCTCAGCAAGTAATGTGGTTAAGGCATTGGCTTCAGACATGACTTGATCGACTAAATCAGGAAGGTTGACCAGATCTTGGCCATTAGGTGATTGGCTGACTTCAAGCTGAGACAAAATAAGTAAATCTGCAACCAAGGATTGCATGCGGTCAGATTGA
This sequence comes from uncultured Burkholderiales bacterium, assembly GCA_903961095.1. GTDB lineage: Bacteria > Pseudomonadota > Gammaproteobacteria > Burkholderiales > Burkholderiaceae_C > Limnohabitans_A. The sequence goes on from CAJCDH010000128.1 coordinate 33,419, forward strand.
ACGGACATCAGTTGAAGGTATTTCTGTGTTTCCTCTGCGTCAAGTGGCACAGATTGCAAGGTCTCTACAAAACCGCCTAAAACAGTCAGTGGTGTTCTAATTTCGTGCGAAACATTGGCTACAAAATCTCTTCTCATGGCTTCTGCTTTGACCACTTCGGTGACATCTCGCGACAGCAAAAGCAAACGACCGTCACCGTATTTGTGTAGTTGTACAGATAGCTTGCGAAGGCTTGAGACGGCAGCAGATCTGCCGTCTATCAATACTTCACTTGGATGGTTTTCTTGAGCAAAATATCGGGTGAAAACAGGATCACGGACCAAATGAACGATGTGTTGCAAACGATCTTTTTTGACATCTAATCCCAAATGAGAAGCAGCGGTAACGTTACACCAGTCGATTCTTGCCTCATCGTCTAGCAATATCACACCATTGGGCGAAGCTTGTATGGCCAGTAGAAAATCTTGCAAGCGTCTTTCATGAAGCTTGGTACTATTTTCAGCCAAAAGAAATTGACGCTGAATGCGTGTTGCAACATCTAGCCAAGCACCACTCCAAGGTGGGTTAGCTTGAAGATATGTTGAATTGAGCCAGTTTTGAAAACGTGTAAATTTCCAATCTTGAATCAGTATGTGCACTACCAGATAAGCCAACGCAGCCAAAAGTGCGGCCACAGCATCGAGCCAAATCCAAACAGGGAGTGCAACGACAACAAGCCAAAATAACAATTCAAACACTACATAGAACATTCAGTTTCAGGCTCAAACATTGACTTGCTTCGTCATACGGTAGCCAGCACCTCTCACTGTTTCTATCATGTCTGCGGCCTCTCCTAAGGCTTCACGCAGGCGTTTGATGTGAACGTCAACGGTACGCTCCTCGATGTAAACATGATCGCCCCAAACTTTGTCAAGCAAGGCGCCGCGGCTGTGCACTCGCTCGGGGTGGTGCATGAGATGGTGCAGAAGCTTGAATTCGGTGGGCCCCACTTTAATTTGCTTGCCTGCAAAGCTAACCCGGTGAGTTTCTGCATCAAGTTGCAGCTCACCCATTTTGACGACGCCTACGACTGATTCAGGGACGCGTCGACGCAATACGGCCCGAATTCTAGCCAACAGCTCACGAGGTGAAAAGGGCTTGACAATGTAATCGTCTGCGCCTGCGTCGAGACCAGCAACTCGATCGGCTTCATCGCCTCTGGCAGTGAGCATCAAGATGGGCACAGTCTTGGTTCTTGCGGCGCTTCTCCAGCGTCTTGCTAATGTTAAACCGCTCTCTCCAGGTAGCATCCAGTCGAGCAAAATGACATCTGGCAGAACATCATCAAGTTCGCGTTGTGCCGTTGCGGAGTCGATGGCCCAAATTGGTTGAAAACCGTTATGCCGCAGGTTCACAGCAATCAGTTCTGCAATGGATGACTCATCTTCAACAATTAGAATGCGTGGCAGTGTTTTCATTGCACAGCTTTTTCAATCTCGGTTAAGGCCGTATGACGAACATCAGCGCCCTTGACAACGTAAATTACAAATTCAGCGATGTTCTTGGCATGATCACCAATTCGCTCAATGGCTTTGGCGACAAACAGCAAATCTAAACTCGCTGAGATGGTGCGTGGATCTTCCATCATGTAAGTGATTAATTTGCGAACAAAGCCATTGAACTCGGCATCGATCAAATCGTCTTCTTTCAAAATGGTGACAGCCATGTTGACATCTAGGCGGGCAAATGCATCCAGCGCTTTTCGCAATAAGCCGGTGGCTAAATCTGCTGCGATGCGCAATTCGGATGAAGGCAAATTGCGAGGCGTGCCTCCTTCTAGTATTTGTTTGACCATGCGCGCAATGCGCTCGGCTTCATCACCTGCACGTTCAAGGTTGCCTGTTATTTTTGAAATGGCCATCAGCAAGCGAAGATCGCGGGCGGTCGGCTGACGGCGGGCAATGATGGATGCCAATTCGCGATCAATTTCGATTTCCAACTGGTTGACTTGTTTTTCAGATGCAATGACTTGCTCAGCAACTTCAGAGCTGAACTGTGCCAATGCATAAACAGCATGACGAGTTTGCGACTCAACCAGCCCACCTAACTCAAGAACCCGTGTGGAAACACCCGTAAGTTCGTTGTCGAATTGGCTTGAAATGTGTTTGTCCATGTTGTGCTCCTGATTAGCCGAAACGGCCAGTGATGTAATCTTCAGTTTCTTGACGCGAAGGCTTCAAGAAAATTTGCTCAGTGACGCCAAATTCCATCAATTCGCCAAGGTACATGTAAGCTGTGAAGTCTGAGACCCTCGCGGCTTGTTGCATATTGTGAGTCACGATAGCCACTGTATATTCTTTTTTCAGCTCACTCACCAATTCTTCCACTTTGGCTGTCGAGATAGGGTCTAGCGCTGAGGTGGGTTCATCAAGAAGAATAACTTTGGGTTTGACTGCTACTGTGCGTGCTATGCAAAGACGCTGTTGTTGTCCACCCGATAGGGACAATCCACTTTGCCCCAATTTGTCTTTTACTTCGTTCCAAATGGCGGCCTTGGTCAAGGCTGACTCAACGCGATCGTCCATATCTGAACGGCTGAGGTTTTCGTACAAACGAACACCAAAAGCAATGTTGTCATAGATAGACATTGGGAAAGGGGTTGGTTTTTGAAACACCATGCCAATTTGTGCACGGAGTAAGTTCAAGTCTTGCCCTTTGTTGAGAATATTTTGACCGTAGAAGTTGATTTCGCCTTCTGCGCGTTGCCCTGGATAAAGGCTGTACATGCGATTGAGTGTGCGGAGCAAAGTTGATTTGCCGCAGCCCGACGGTCCAATGAAGGCAGTGACTCGATGCTCAGCGATATCGAGGTTGACATTTTTCAGTCCTTTAAATTTGCCGTAGTAAAAGTCGAGATTGCGCACTTCGATGGCGTTTTGTGTTGGCTTATTTTCAGGCATATGGTTTCCTGTGAATTCAAAAAAATGTCTATTGAGGGGGTAAATTAGCTTGTCGTTTTGTCTCTAAAAAAGACACGAGCAAGAATATTTAGAACCAGCACAGTCAAGGTAATCAGCAATGCGCCGCCCCAAGCCAGTCGAATCCAGTTCTCATAGGGGCTCATCGCAAACTGGAATATGACCACAGGCAGGTTGGCCATGGGCTTGCTCATGTCATCATTGAAGAACTGGTTGTTCAAAGCGGTGAACAGCAGGGGTGCAGTCTCTCCACTGATTCGCGCAATGGCCAATAAAACACCCGTGATCACGCCACTTTTGGCGGCACGCAAGGTGACGGACAAAGACACTTTCCAGCGAGGCGCACCCAACGCAAAGGCTGCTTCTCGCAGACTTCCAGGAACGAGACGAAGCATATTTTCAGTGGTGCGCATGACGACAGGCACCGCGATGAGCGTCAAGGCCAGGCTGCCTGCATAACCAGAAAACCGACCGAATGTGGCGACGGCAATTGCGTATACAAACAAACCAATCGTGATGGAGGGCGCTGACAACATGATGTCAGTGACAAAACGCGTAAGAGCTGCAGTTTTGCTCTGATCTCCAAATTCGGTGAGATAGATGCCAGCCAAAATACCAACTGGCGTAGCAACCAAGACTGACAGTCCGACCATGAGTACGCTGCCCACGATGGCGTTGCGCAGTCCGCCGCCTTCAGTTCCGGGGGCAGGTGTGTCTTTGCTCAAAATGTTCCAGTCGAGTGCTGCAAACCCATTGGAAAACAAGACAAACAAAATCCAGAGTAAAACGACCAAACCTAAAGTCATGGCAAACATCGAGGTCATCATGCCCCAGAGGTTGGCCAAGCGACGCCGACGGTAAAGTGCGTGATTCATGTTCATTGCCATTTCAGAACCCCTTGGCTTTTTCAGCTCTGCTGATCATGATTTTGGCGAGCGCTAGAACCATGAAAGTGATAATAAACAATAAGAAACCAAGCGCAAACAAGGATGACATGTGAAAGTCGGCGGCCTCTCCAAATTCATTGGCCAGTGTCGATGCGATGGACGTCCCAGGTGAAAAAAGTGAAGTGGGCATGCGATTCGCATTGCCAATCACAAATGTGACGGCCATGGTCTCGCCAAGCGCGCGACCCAAGCCCAACATGATTCCCCCAATGACACCTTTTTGTGTGTAAGGCAAAACAATTTTTCTCACCACTTCCCATGTGGTGCAGCCAAGCCCGTAAGCAGACTCTCTCAAAATGGGGGGCGTGATTTCAAACACATCGCGCATGACTGAAGCAACAAAGGGCAAAACCATGAAAGCCAGTACAATGCCAGCCGCCAAGATGCCCATGCCGTTGGGGGCACCGCCAAACAAAAATCCAATGAGAGGCATGCCGCCTAAAATTTCGCGAAGCGGCACTTGAACAAAATCTGCAAACAAGGGGGCAAAGACAAACAAGCCAAACATGCCGTAAATGATCGAAGGCACGGCAGCCAACAATTCAATGGCAGTGCCTAAGGGGCGACGTAGCCAAACAGGGCATGTTTCCGTTAAAAAAACAGCAATTCCAAATGAAAGAGGAACTGCAATCAGCATCGCCAATCCGGCACTCGCAACCGTTCCAACAATGGCAATGGCGGCGCCAAACTCTTCATTGATGATGTCCCACTCAACATACCAAATAAAACGTGCGCCAAACTTAGCAAAGGTTGGCCACGCGTTCATGAACAAGGAGACAATAATTCCGGCCAGTGCTAAAAGAACCAAGAGCGAAAAAGCTTGTGTGAGTCGATGGAACAGCCAATCTTGGGTGCGTTGGCGCTCGGCTGTTTTGAGCAAGTGAGCGGCTTGAGCCGAACTGGGCAGAGGATTTGACATGTCTTGGTTCACTCAACAAGGAAATCAATTTAGAAAGAAAGAATCCGTTGATTGCGCAAGGGCAACCAACGGATGAAACAGCAAGCTTGAA
>CAJCDH010000129.1 GCA_903961095.1 uncultured Burkholderiales bacterium
GAAAAGACATCCAACACCGAACCTGCTGCGCCAGTTCTGGGCTCTGCAGCACCAAACACAAGTCGCGAAATGCGAGAATTTAAAATGGCGCCTGAACACATGGTGCAAGGCTCTAAGCTGACATACAAGCTACAGTTTTCAAGTCGGTAATTGCCAATCGTTTTTGCAGCATCACGCAAAGCCATGATTTCTGCATGGGCGCTTGGGTCTTTGCTGCCAACAGGACCATTGCGTCCTTTGCCAACAATGACACCGTCTCTCACGACCACCGCACCAACAGGAACTTCACCGGCCTCACCCGCTTCTTTGGCCAGTTCAAGGGCTACTTGCATCCACTGCAAATCAGTGTTCATGAAACCAATCCGAGTCGACGCATCCAAAGAGCCAAAGCTTTTTCAGCTTCGTTGCCAGAATCGTAGGCAGCATGCATGGCAGCATGAGCCTCAGGGCGATGCTGGTTGAGCTTGACTTTGGTCTGAACTTCAATCAAGGTCATCTCAAAGGCCACGATGGCATTCATCATGGGGTGTGTGTAGGTTTCTGGAAGGCCTCGCCATTGCTGCGCATAGGCTGGTTCATGATCAGCAATCAGTTGTTTCAAGAGTGCATCTTTGGCCTCTTCGTCTTCCAATATGCGAACATCGGCTTTGACATGAACAGCCACATAACTCCATGTGGGCACCCTGATCAAATCTGGATAGACGGCAGGCGACATGTACGCCTGAGGTCCCATGAAGGATAGAAGTACCTGCGAACGCTTGCGCAAAAAACCCGCATGAGGATTGCCTTTGGCAACATGCCCCAGCAAAATATCTTGTTGCGCGTCTGTTGCATGCGGCATCAATTTGATGGGAATATGACTGATAAACGGAAAACCTTCGTCATCATTTGAAACCAAACTGGCAAACGGATTTTCTAAAATAATATGCCTGGCATGCTCAGGATGATTGAATTGTTTGGGCAAATACATGGTTATTTTTTTGACTTTGCAAGCTTAAATATAAGTACCAGCCAAGGTCACAACCTTGCCACCGGTGCGCATCTTGAATCTAGCGACGCCTGCACTTCGAATGGTATTGACGCCGCCCAAATCCAACAGCCTGATGCCTCTTTCGCGCAACTCTTCAATAGCCCGCCACAAAATCAGATGATGGGCATTCAACTCACGTCCTTGGTCTGAGGTCCAGCCAACTTGGTAGGTTGCAGCTTCGCCGTGAATTAAAAACATCATGGCAGCAATTCGATCTCTTCCCAAATCGCTTCTGAGAGTCAGAATATTTTTAGCGGGTTGTTTACGAGATTGAACGTACATGTCAAAAAAAGGAATTGGCAATCCGTCGAGATGCTTTTCGAGCCTTTGCTTTTTTTCATTGTCGAGTAGCCACCTGTACTGCCCTTCATTGGTCCCTACACGGTGAACCTTCATTTCGCTTGACTCGGCACTCACCAAGCTTGATCGCCAACGACTTTCAAGCTGCGCTCGCAGTTCAGGAACAGTTATGCCAATATCAAGCATCACAGTAGACATGCCAGACATGACTCTTCGAAGAGGGTGCAATCCGTGAACTTGGCCTTCAGCAACCTCGGGCGTTACTGCCATGAAGCGGATCCCTTTAAGCGGCAGTGTTTTTTTCAAGGCTTTGTAAACAAGGGCTTCAGCTTCGGAGCTTAAAGGTTTTGACCAAATGGGGCCACGCGTACACAGCGCAACAGCACCCAATTTGCCCCACTTTCTCACAATGAATTGGGCTTGTGCTAATTGTTGGCCTTGATCAACGACACGCGCTCTCAGGACAGGAACCCCTAACAATTTCAAACTGGTGCCATAGTCCCAAGCTTGTTGCAAGGCCCCAGCTGAAGCTTGGTGGTGAGCATCCCATTGTGCAAGCTCATGCCCATCCCAATGCACTATCATTGGAAAACCTTTTTGAAGACACAAGTTAAGCTCGACAGCATGCTGAAAAAATTCCTTGAAAAACGCCGTGCCCAAACAGTCATGGGGTACAAGCTCAAAGAGCCACGTCCCACGTGGTTAGCCGGATTTTGGGCTGCTGTGTATTTCGGAATGCCATTTTTTCTTTTCACGGTACTGCTAGATATTGCCATCGAGTGGTTCACAGGCAAGTGTTATGGATTGTGGTGCTATTTTCAATGAACGTTGTCGCTAACCCTTGAAAATGCCATCTAGGCTGTGATCCCACCGATAGCCAGGAAACACTTCCCCCACGCTTGCTTTAGACAAGCCCAAGCTAGCTACCAGCGCCTGTGCAAAAACGCCTCTGAAATCGTGGTGTACAGGCAAGTCTCTACCCTCGTTGAGTTGATTTTGAGCCAAACCATCCCACCGACCATGGCATTTTCCGCCCTCCACGCGATTGCCTAAAAGCCACATGACATTGCCGTGACCATGGTCGGTACCTCGTGTGCCGTTTTCAGCGCAAGTTCGGCCAAACTCACTGGCCACCATCACCAAATCATTGGGTTCATTGAAAGCTGCTCGGAGCTGAATGAGTGTGTTGGAAAGATTGGTTAAATTATTGGCCAACAAGCCGGTCACATTGCCTTGATTGATATGGGTATCCCACCCCCCCGAAGACAAAAATCCAAGCTGCAGTTGACGATTTTGATGCATCAAGGTACCAAGGTGTTTGGCATCCAAAGCCAGCCCCTGTGGGGAACCTGCACCATTGTTGGCTGCTTGTTGTTCGTTGCTTGAAGTCATGCTAGGTGCTCTTAGCATGGTCGCTGTAGACATGCGGTTATTGGCACCTTCCAACATGGCGCTGGCCATCTTCTCATGGCCCGCATACAACTGGAGCATTGCGTCTCGAGTTTTGCTTTCTGCAAGAGTGCCTGGCCTAGTGGCTGACATGCCATTACCCACCAATTGAACGGGTCTAGGGCCTGACAAAATTCGGGGACTGCTCTCCCCTACGCCTAAAGCATGCAAACCGACGCCATTGCCAATCATCCCGGACAACACATTGAGCCATCCGGCAGAAGGCGAGCTAGACCCTGGCTTACCTGTCTCCCAATGGTATTGCGCATCAAAATGCGAACGGCTTGAATCGGGAGAGCCCGCACAGGGGATTGCGGCTAAAACACCTTGTTGCCAAAGTGGTAACAAAGCAGCACATGCAGGGTGCAGCCCAAATGTTGCGTCAAGTGCTAGAGCAGTTTTAAGAGAACCATCGGGTTTGGGAATACCAATGTTGGGGCGAATTTGTGAATACCTGACATCACCATGAGGAACCAGCATTGAAAGGCCATCGTAGGCGCCACGCAAAAAAACAAGTACCAATCGACCCGATGAGGACGCTTCAGCCGTTGCAGAAATGGCAGGCAAAGCAAAGGCACCCATGCTGATAGTTTGAAGAATAGCTTCTCGGCGATTGAACAACATTGGATTTACTTTCAAGGTCATTATTTGAAAACCAATTCTGAGCTGCCCAACACAAAGCCCATTCTTTGCTGTGGTGACTGACTCATGACAGCCTTGGCAGTGGTTTCGCTCAGATAAGGATACAAATCGTTTCGCTCTGGAGCGTTGCGCGCAATGTTAAGTGCAAAGTCAATACGGCGCGTGAGAGCTTCAGGTGTGAACCAGGTATTGGCATTGAAAGTATAGCCATCGGGTGTTTGCCAATTTTGAATGGCCTGACCCGCAACAGCGGCGTAACCAAAAGCTTGAAGCCACTTATTGCGATCTTTTGGCACGTTTAAAACACGCAAACTTGCACATGCAAAATCGTAAGGCGTACGGTACAGTTTATTTTTAGGATCCCAAAAGGCTGCATCGTTCAACATCACTTTCATCACTTGATAAATGTCACCGCCCGTGGCCAAGAATGTCTTGGCCATTTGATCAATCAAAACCTGAGGTGGCAAGTCAGCCACAAAATATTCTGCGAGTCGGCGAGAAATTCTTTGCGCTGTTGAAGGATGGTTTGCCAAGAATCGAATGGCTTGCTCACCCTCTTTCATGCCAATGAATTGCGCAGAATTTGGAATGCTTTGTCCCATCAGAGTTTTCTGACCCGATTCATGCAAACGCATGACAAACTGAAAACCGTTATCGGCTCGTGGCGCAACAGTCCAACCGGTGAGTATTCGAGCCAGTTCCTTGACATCTTCTTGGGTGTAGCCACCTTGCACACCCAATGTGTGAAGCTCCATCAATTCACGCGCATAGTTTTCGTTGAGACCACGACTATTTTGACCGGCACGTGCTGGTTGGGGACTGACGCTCAGCCATTGGTCCAAGTAATACAACATGGCGGGGTGCTTGGCGCTGGCCATGACCAAGTCTTCAAACTTACCCAAGGCATGGGCGCGAGCCACATGAATTGCATAGTGCCCAGCAAAGGGGCGAACCGTTCCTTTTTGTTGATAAATGTTGAAATGGTTAAACCAAAACTCAGTCATTCGAGCCAGCAGGGGTTGTTCAACGTCGTCGCTGCTGCAACTGGCCAAGCGCCATGCAATGGCCTTGTTAACTTGTGTGCGGTTGTAAAACAAGTCCTCGTTTTGATCATCAAATTGAAAGCGCTTTTCATTGACGACAAATTCATTGATGCGAGTTCCCGCAGGGACGGCAGCGCGCGCTTCGCGTTCTTTTCGGGCTCCATCAAAAATCATGGGGAGTGAGGCATTGATTGAAGCCAAGTCTGGCGGCAATTTAGGCGCCTCTAGACTTGCTTTGCGTGCAGCCTCCAATTGCGTCAAGGCCCAACTTTTCGGCTGGCCAAGGGTCTTCATGTCTGCTAGCAATGCAGGTGTTGGGCCATACGTGAGGCGATTGATGGCGCGCCATTCTGCTGCTGCACCCCTAACTTCAATTGGATTTTCAGGAAGTGACGCAGTGGGCGGAGACAATGGCGATTGAGCACAGCCCCAAAGAATCAACATCAAACAAAATACAAATACATGCCGTAAAGGCATGAAATTGATGAATTGAGTTTTTGGCATCATTGTCAATAATTATGATTCACATTCGGAGTTTTCAGGGTTTGGCTGGCTCTAACCTCAACAAGGAGCCCTGCGCTTCGTCTGTCAGCAAATAGACCAACCCGTCTGGCCCCATCCTCACATCACGTATGCGCCAACCTCGACCTTGAAGCAAACGCTCTTCACCGAGAACTTTTTCACCATCGAGGCTTAGGCGTACCAGCATCTGACCACGCAAAGCGCCCACCAACAAATTGCCTTGCCACTGGGGGAACTGTGTACCGCTTACAAACGCCATGCCCGATGGCGCAATGGAAGGAACCCACACATGCAAGGGTTGCACCATGCCGGGCTTGGCTTGGCCCTCTCCAATTTTGGTACCAAGGCCATAATTGACCCCGTATGTGATGATGGGCCAGCCATAATTCAAACCCGAGCGCATCACGTTAACTTCATCCCCGCCTTGCGGGCCGTGTTCGTGAGACCACAATTCGCCTGTTTGAGGGTGTAGGGCCGCGCCTTGTATATTGCGATTGCCCAAAGTCCATTTTTCGGCCATGGCCCCTGCTCGGTTGACAAAAGGATTGTTGACAGGAACTCGGCCATCATCGTGAAGGCGTATGACTGAGCCAGCATGATCGTCTAGCTTTTGGGCGCGGTCTTTGTCGCCTCGATCACCCAAGGTGAGATAAAGAAAACCTGCTTGGTCGAACACAATACGTCCGCCGAAATGAAAGCTGGATCGCGTTTTGGGCTGCATACTGAAAAGCACTTGTACATCGGTCATGCGGTGACCTTGAAGCTTGCCTCTGGCCAAAGCCGTGCCCCAGCCGCCTGTTCCGGGAGC
>CAJCDH010000130.1 GCA_903961095.1 uncultured Burkholderiales bacterium
GTGACACTCTTAGCCAAATTGCGAGGCTTGTCCACATCTGTCCCCCGCGCACAAGCTGTGTGATACGCCAACAACTGTAAGGGCACCACATGCAAAATAGGCGACAACACGCCATAGTGCTCCGGCATGCGAATGACATTGATACCTTCACTGCTCTCAATCTTGGTATCGCCATCGGCCAATACATACAGCACACCACCACGCGCACGCACCTCCTGCATATTGCTCTTGAGCTTTTCCAAAAGTGTATCGTTAGGCGCCACTGTGACAACAGGCATCTCACTGGTTACCAATGCCAAAGGTCCATGCTTGAGTTCTCCCGCTGCATAAGCCTCAGCATGAATGTAAGTGATCTCTTTCAACTTCAAAGCACCTTCTAGCGCAATGGGATAGTGCGTACCGCGCCCCAAAAACAAAGCATTTTCCTTAGATGCAAACTCTTGCGACCAGCTGATGATTTGCGGCTCAAGCGCCAGCACCGCTTGCAAAGCAGCAGGCAAGTGACGCATGTCTTTCAAGTGCATTGCTTCTTCTTGTTCACTCAAGCGGCCCTTGCTTTGTGCGAGTGCCAAAGTGAGCAAAAACAAACCTGCCAACTGCGTGGTGAAAGCCTTGGTAGATGCCACACCAATTTCTGTGCCAGCGCGCGTGACATAAGCCAACTTGCATTCGCGCACCATCGCCGATGTCGACACATTGCAAATGGTCAAGGTGTGCTGCATACCCAAACTTTGCGCGTGTCTTAATGCCGCCAAGGTGTCAGCCGTTTCGCCCGATTGCGTTATGGTGACCACCAAAGTTTTGGGATTGGGCACAGAATCTCTGTAGCGATACTCGCTGGCAATTTCAACTTGGCAAGGAATCTGGGCCACAGATTCCAACCAGGATTTGGCTACACAACCGCTGTAATAACTGGTGCCACAAGCCAAGATCAACACGTTGTCAATTTCTTTGAATGTCTTGAACGCACTGGCAGAATGCGCACCTTCATTCAGGCCATCAAACAACTCTGGCACGATGTGCTCCACACCTTCCAAAGTATCTGCAATGGCGCGGGGTTGTTCAAAAATTTCTTTCTGCATGTAGTGCCTGTAAGGGCCCAACTCTGCAGCACCGCTGTGAGCATGAACAGTTTTGACTGGCCGCTCTACACGCTGATGGTCACGGTCTTCAATCCAATATTTACCGAGCTGAATATCAACCAAGTCCCCTTCTTCCAAATAAACAATTTGATCGGTCACACCTGCCAATGCCATGGCATCGCTGGCCAAGAAATGTTCGTGATGTGAGGTGCCCACACCCAAAATGAGGGGTGAGCCAGCACGAGCACCCACCACGCGCTGGGGTTCATCTTTGTGAAACACCGCGATGGCGTAAGCACCCTTCAACTCCAACACCGTGCGCTTGACGGCTTCAAACAAATCGCCGTCGTACACACTGTCCACCCAATGTGAGATCACTTCGGTGTCGGTTTGGCTGGTGAAGACATAGCCCTTGGCTTGCAACTGCGCACGCAATTCATCGTGGTTTTCAATGATGCCGTTGTGCACCAAGGCCACACGGCCAGGTTTGTCTTTCAAGTTTGCCAAGCTGCCAGGACCCGAGCTGAAATGCGGGTGTGCATTGTGCACTGCCGGTGCGCCATGCGTGGCCCAGCGGGTGTGTGCAATGCCAGTACCGCTTGCCAGATGATCGGTTTCAATTTGGCTCATGAGTTCAGACACGCGCGACGTGCTTCGCGCACGCTTGAGTCCGCCTTGTCCGCGCTTTAAGCTGGCCTCATGAATGGCCACGCCGCAGGAGTCATAGCCTCGGTATTCGAGGCGTTGCAAGCCTTGAACCAGAATGGGGACGATGTTTCTCTCGGAAACTGCACCAACAATGCCGCACATGAGCCAATCCTTTAAATTGAATGTGGCGGGATCATATTCTTCTTGTAATGAAATTACTTTGATATAAATTCAATGTTATTGAAATAAAATTTCATTTTTTATGCTTAATGAATTATTATTTCATTAATTTAATTAATTTGAAATAAATAACTTAAATATGAGAACCCCATCTGAACATTCAGAAAATACATTAGACGCCACCGACCTCAAGTTACTGGCCCTGTTGCAAGCCGATGCCAGCATCAACAACGTGGCTTTGGCTAAAAAGTTGCAAATCTCAGCACCCACCTGTTTGCGCAGAACCAAGCGCTTGCAACAAGAAGCTTGGATTGAAAAGCAAGTGGCCATTTTGTCGGCTGACAAATTGGGACGGTACTTAGGCCACGGCCTGACCGCCATCATTGAAGTCAGCCTCGATAAGCAAGGGGAAGAATGGCTGCAGGCCTTTGAAACACGGGCTGTCAAAGAGCAAGCGGTTCAGCAATGTTGGCGCGTTTCGCCAGGGCCCGACTTGATATTGGTGGTGCAAACCACAGACATGCCCGCTTACCTGGCGCTCACACAAAGATTGCTCACGCAAGATGCCAATGTGAGAAATGTCAAAGCTTTCTTTAGCGTGAAGCGCGCCAAGTTTGGCACTGAGTTGCCCCTGCCAAGCTTTTGAATAGCTTTAGAAAAGTTTTTGAAAAGCGGATGAGCAGCGCTCAGTGAAGCTTTACTTGGCTGCAGGTTTTTTTTGGGGCCTTTGCCAATTGGCAATGCTGGTTTGCCTGCCACGTGCCACGCTCAATGCACCGGGTTCGGTGCTTTTTGAAATGGCAGATCCACCTCCCACAGTACCCCCTGCACCAATGGTGACAGGCGCAATGAGAACGCAATTGCTGCCAATGTGCACATCGTCTTCAATGACCGTGCGGTGCTTGTTGGCACCGTCGTAGTTGGCAGTGATGCTGCCAGCGCCATAGTTCACGCGCTCGCCCACAGTGGCATCACCTAGGTAAGCCAAGTGATTGGCCTTAGCGCCTTTGGCCATGGTGGAGTTTTTCACTTCCACAAAATTGCCAATGTGCACTTCGGCGGCCAATTGCGCGCCAGGCCTCAGGCGTGCAAAGGGGCCAATGAGTGCGCCTTCGCCCACGCTCACGCCTAATTTTTCACCATCGATGTGGGTGAATGCATGAATGACGGCACCCGCGTCAATGCGCGCATTGGCAATGACGCAGTTGGGGCCAATACGCACACCTTCGCCCAATTGCACTTGACCTTCAAACACACAGTTCACATCAATTTCGACATCGGCTTCGCAATGCAACTCTCCGCGCACATCAAAACGCGCAGGGTCGGCCAAGCGCACACCTTGCACCATCAATTCGTTGGCTTTTTGCAATTGATAAGCACGTTCCAACTGAGCCAATTGTTGGGGGCTGTTCACCCCCGTGACTTGAAGCTCATCTTGTATGCGATGCGCCACCACCTTCACGCCATCGGCCACAGCCCACTTCACCACGTCGGTTAGGTAGTACTCACCTTGCGCATTTTGATTGTCAAGTTTGGCCAGCCAAGTTTTGAGCTCTTTGGCGGGCACCGCCATGATGCCGCTGTAGACCTCATGAATTTGGAGTTGCTCTGGACTGGCATCTTTTTGCTCCACGATGGCCAGCACGCTATCGCCTTGCACCGAACGCACAATGCGGCCATAACCTGTGGGGTTGGGCATGTCTAGGGTGAGCAAGGCCAAGCAGTCAGATGTTGATCCTGCCTGACGCACGCACGCCATTAAGGCATTGAGGGTATGGGCCTGCGTGAGGGGCACATCGCCAGACAAAACCACCACCAAGCCATCATCGGCCAAGACTGGCACCGCTTGTTGCACCGCATGGCCGGTGCCCAACTGGGGTTCTTGTCTGACAAATTTGAGCGCCAAAGTACCCGATGTCATCGCAACGGCGGTTTCCACTTCCGCAGCGCCGTGGCCAGTAATCACGACAGCAGAACGTGCTTTCAATTGAGCAGCGGTGCCTAGCACATGGCCTAACAAGGGTTTGCCTGCCAAACGCTGCAAAACCTTGGGCAAACGGCTTTTCATGCGAGTACCCTTACCCGCGGCCATGACAACCACGTCCAGTGGCCGTTCGAGTGAAAATGTGGCTTGATTAACTGAGTGATCCGACATGGCGAAATTATCCTTTTGGTCCCGAATTATCACGGCTTCTTTGGCGGCCGTGTCAATGAGCGTCATTTTCACGGGCTGCAGTGCTTTCAGGCTAGGCTACAACAAGCTACCCGAAATTGGCTCTTGGTGGTTAGACAGCTACATTGACTTCAGTGATACCCAAGGCTCGCAAGCCAAGGTGGCGCTTCAAAAGCTTCAGGCTTGGCACCGCAAAGAGGAGCTGCCAGCCATTGCCGAGTTGCTAGCACAAGCCCAAACACTGGCACCCCAAAATATCAGCGCTGAGCAGGCGTGCAAGGTGTGGGAAGGCGCTCAAGTTCGCATTGAATCCCTTGTTCAAGAAAGCAGTCGCTTGGCAGCGCCCGTGGTGTCCCAATTGAGCGCCAAGCAATTCAAGCATTTAGAAAAAGAGTGGGCTTCGCGCAATGAAGATTGGAAAAAACAATGGCTGCAGGGCACACCCGATACGCGTTTGAAAAAGCGAGTCGACATTGCTGCAGAACGTTTCAATTCCTTTTATGGCGACCTCAACGCAGAGCAAAGACAACTGCTCAAACAACAGTTTTTACAATCGACCTGGACACCCGAATGGGGTTATCAGCAGCGCCTCAAGCGCCAACAAACACAGTTGAATGAACTTCAGGCCATGTCATCCGAGATGACCAAGCCAGCCATGACGACAGCGCAAGTAGAAAAAGCACTGCAGTCACTTTTCCTGCAATCGGTGCGACCCAAAGATGGCACCGAGCTGTCTAAGCAACTTCAGTTAGAGCTACAAGCCTGTCAAAATTTAGCGCAACTTCACAACGCCATGTCCCCCGCCCAACGATTGAAAGCGCAGCGCAAATTAAAAGACTATGAAACCGATGTGCGTGAACTCATGAAAATGAATTGAGGACATTGTGGCGTGACGGTTGGCGCTTGGTTTAATTGGCGTCCTGAAGGGCTTTCCACATTTCGATGTCGCGCTCTGCCGTCCAGATGCGGGGGTTTTTAATGCCCGAGGCTTCGTCAAAGGCGCGAGTGACATCAAAGGGCAAGCAATGTTCGTAAATGAACACATGACCAAACACAGGATCCATGCTTTTGCGAGTGTGCGCCATGGCGGCCTTTAAATCCATCTTGCCAGCAACGGCTTCTTTGCCTGCATTGAACAAGGTTTCCACCCAGCGCTTGGTGTAATCCAAAGCTTTGTTCACATTGGCTTGGCCCTTCATGGCTTCGCCGCGGCCTGGCACGATGGCTTCGGCTTTCAGGGCACGCAAAGCTTCTAAGGTAGCTGGCCACTCTGCGAGTTGCGCATCGCCGGTGTAGACCCCTGCTTCGTATTCCACCAAGTCGCCAGAGAAAAGCACCTTTTCTTCCTCCACCCAAGCAATGGTGTCGCCGCGTGTGTGACCATAGCCAGGGCTCCAAATTTGGACTTGCACGCCGCCTAAGTCAATCACCAATTTGCCTGGCACCTCACCCTTGGTGGCATCACCACCGCCAATGACCATGGTGGGCCATGTAAGGCCTGGCACTTCTTCTGCGCCGCGGAACAAACGCGGAAAGCGCTCCATTTCGCTTTTCATGTCTTGTGCGCCGCGTTCCACGATCAACTCGAAGGTGCCTTGGCTGGCAATGACTTCTGTGGCTCCTTCGGCTGCATAAGCGCTGGCACCCAACACACGGACCGCGTGATAGTGCGTCAACAATACATACTTGATGGGCTTGTCGCTGATGGTGCGAATTTGTTTGATCAAGTCGCGGGCCATACCAGGCGTGGCCGTGGCATCGCTCACCATGATGAATTTGTCACCAATGATGACGCCAGAATTGGGATCACCTTCTGCGGTGTAGGCCCAGCAGTGTTTGCTGAGTTGCTCAAACTTAATGACCTTGTCGGCCAAGTCGGCTTGCGATGCAAATGCTTTTGTGGGTTGGTTCATATTTTTTCTTTGGTTTCCAATTAAATTAACTCAAACCCTTTTCTAAAAGGTCAATCACTTCGTCTGCAAAAGCCACATACGAGATGGGGCCACCGGGGCGAAGCCAGGTAAAGGTCCAGTTGATCATACCGAACAACATCATGGTGATGGCCGTTTGGTTGGAAGCATTTAATCGGCCGGGGTAGGCGCGGCGCAAAGCCCGCGTGACGGCGGCCACCACATCGCGTTGGCGATTCAAAATAAGTTCGCGCGGAGAAATGACTGACGAGCCCATATGCTCATCAGGCACATCACTCAAGAACTGCGTGTCGTTCAACAAAGCCACATGCCGAGTGGCCGAAGTTTCATACTCCTGCAAAAACGCGCGAATGAGCTCATGCAAGGCAGCACGGTCGTCCAAATTTCGGCGCTGAGCAGTAGCCTCCGTTAAAGCAATCAGTGACAACAAACGTTGTGTGTAGCGGTCCATGAGGTCAAACAGAATGGCCTCTTTGCTATCGTAGTAGTGGTAAAGCCGAGCCTTAGACGTGCCACATGCTGTGGCTATTTCGTTCATGCTGGCGGCCGGATAGCTGCGATCGGCAAAGCACTGGGCCGCAATGTCTAAAATGGCATCGCGTTTGATATCGTGGCTGGCGGATTTAGGTCTTGCCATATTGATTGACGGGTCTTCTCAAACTCTTAACCAACAGGCCACACCACACCGTTGTCATTCAAAATGGCATCTAGGGGCACATCGTGTGGCTCCGGCTCAAAATCGTCGACATAAGCTTGTGTGAAACCCAAGCCGACTGTAAAGGGTTTGGGCGCTATCGATGCCAAAGTGCGATCATAAAAACCACCGCCGTAACCTAAGCGATACCCACCTGCGCTGTAGCCCACGCAAGGCACAAACAACAAAGTGGGCACAATCACTTCGGTGTCTTTGGGCTTGGGAATGCCATAGGCATCTTCTTCCATGGGGCAACCTGGGTACCAAGCGTGAAAAGTGAGCGTTTTGTGTACCTTGTCGACCACCGGCAGGCCAATGCGGCGCAATTGTGACTCGCCCGTTAACTCACCGTCTTCTTTCCAGCGATGTAGCGCAGGCAAGGGGTCAAACTCGCCTTTAATGGGCCAATAAGCACCAATGACCAGCTCTGGGCGGCCAAACAACCAAATGCGCATCACACGTTGAAGGGCATCCACCCGCTCTTGGCGATCCGCCATATTGAGGCGCGCGTTCAACAAGTCTTGGCGAATTTGTTTTTTGGCTTCTGATTTGTCCATAATCGACCTATGCAATTGACACAGATTTTGACATCGCTTGGGGCATCCGTCCTCATTTTCTCCTTGATGAACCCCGCCTTGGGCCAAACAAATGCCCCAAACAAGGCAGATGAGCTCATTTTGGAGATGAATCAGGCGTTTAAAAAGAACGACAAAGGCCAGCTTTCTCGGCTGCTGCCCAAAGCCAAAGGCCACGCCCTAGAGCCCTGGGCCGCCTATTGGGAACTTCGAGTCAGGCTAGACCAAGCAAGTGGCTCTGAAATTCAGCAGTTTTTAACGCAATACGCTGGCACCTATGCTGAAGACCGCTTGCGAAACGATTGGTTGTTGCAATTGGGTAGGCAAAGGGACTGGGCCGATTTTTCGAAGGAATACCCCCTCTTTCGCATGAATGACGATCGGGAGGTTCGATGCTATGCCTTGTCAACCGAGGCATTCCTTTCAAAACCAGACACAGCAGCAGAATTAAAACGCCTTTGGTATGCCTTCAGAGATACCGAAGATGGCTGCACATACACCGCAGAAAAATTACACGACCAGAAGAAAATTGATGCTTTGGATGTTTGGCGAAAAGCCCGACTGGCCATGGACAACAATCGCCCGCGCGCTGCTCAACTGGCTCTGAACATTGAATCGAGTGAGCTGGGCAAACAAGCCATTTTGATTCACACCGACCCGCAAAAATATTTAGACAAGCACATATTGGCATTCTCCAAAAAGCGCAAAGAACTGGCTGTTTTGGCGCTCATTCGAATTGCCAACACCGATCCCGACAAGGCTGCGCAGTTGCTCGAAAAAAAATGGGGCCTGATGCTGACCAAAGAAGAGCACAACTGGGTTTGGGCGGTGATTGGCAAACAAGCTGCGCAAAAGCTGCAAGACAACGCGCACAGTTACTTCAACAAAGTCAATCGCAATCAAGATTTGAATGACGATCTGCTCATTTGGAAAACCCGTGCGGCGCTGCGCAACGGCGATTGGAAAGCGGTGATCTCTGCGGTCGACGCCATGGACAGTGCCAAGCAAGATTCGACTTGGATTTATTGGAAGGCGCGCGGACAATTGGCAACAAACCCCGCGGCCACAGAGCCCTTGCGCTTAGAAGCCTTCGCCGCTCTGCAAAGCATTGCCAGTGTCAAAGGTTTTTACGAACAGCTTGCCATGGAAGAGCTAGGTCAAGTCATTACAGCGCCAGCCAAACCTGCACCACTCACGCCGCAAGAAAAATCAGCTGCAGCCCAAAACACAGGGCTGCAACGCGCCTTGACTGCTTTGAGTTTAGGCCTCAGATCTGAAGGCAATCGCGAATGGAACTACACCACCAATTTGCACACACCCGGGGGCATGAGTGAACGAGAGTTGTTGGCTGCAGCAGACTTGGCGTGCAGCAAACAAGTATGGGACCGCTGCATCAACACCAGCGATAGAACCAAGTTAACGATCGATTTTGATCAACGTTTTCCCATGCCGCTTAAAGACACAGTCCTTCGAAAAGCCAAGGATGTTCAACTTGACCCCGCTTATGTCTACGGCTTGATTCGTCAAGAGAGCCGTTTCCTCATGGATGCCAAATCGGTGGTGGGTGCTTCGGGGTTGATGCAGGTCATGCCTGCAACGGCCAAGTGGACAGCCAAGAAAATTGGCATGACCAATTTCCAACCTCACCAAATCAATGATCACGAGATCAATGTGGCCATTGGCACGGGCTATCTAAAATTGGTTTTGGACGATTTCGATGGGTCGATGCCTTTGGCCGCCGCCGCTTATAACGCCGGTCCAAGCCGGTCACGCAATTGGCGAAAAGGACCCGTTCTCGAAGCCGCCATCTGGGCAGAAAATATTCCGTTCAATGAGACACGTGATTACGTGAAAAAGGTTTTGTCCAACACAACCAATTACGCCGCCATCATCACTGGCCAACCGCAATCACTTAAGGCCCGCCTTGGCACTGTGGGCCCTCGAAACGCACAAGCCCCAGCAGAGAATGCAGATCTTCCGTAATCCAGAATAAATGGGGTCAAATAAATGGGGTCAGATCAATATTGTTTTCCAATCAAAGGGCGTCAAGGCTGAAGGGGGCTGACGATTTCTGGTACCCCAGTATGAGGAAGCCCCCGTCAGCCTTGACGCCCTTTGATTGACCAAAACAATGTTGATCTGA
>CAJCDH010000131.1 GCA_903961095.1 uncultured Burkholderiales bacterium
CGGGTGCAACGCGCGCAGGCAACAGCAATGCCTCGCTACTGACCGTCTTGCCTCGTGCATAAGCACCTTGCGGTGATAAAAAATCATTTTGCAAATCTACAATGATCAAGGCCGTTTGAGCTGCAGTGATCTTTGAATGCTGGGTCATTTCAAAACTTTCTTCAATGAATTGAGCGAATGGGTGTCACGCTTGCGCTGTGACCAACAAGTTGCCCATGGCATCCACTTTGGCTTGGAAGCCCGGCTCCAACCACACTGTGGTATCGGCTTGTTCCAAGATGGCGGGGCCATCTACTTTGGCACCCACTGGCAGTTCCAAGCGGGCGTAGCGCTGTGCATCCCACCACTTTCCTTGGTGATACACAGCTTGCACACCCAATGGCTGGGAACTGCCAGCACCTACTGGGGATAGCACCGACAAATCAAATTTGGGGCGACGGCCAATGCGGGCATAGCGCAAGTTCATGACGCGAATGACGGGGCCTTCCAAAACACGGCCAAAGGCATTTTTGTACGCTTCCGTAAAAGCCTGACGCAAACCATCTGTTGTCAATTGCGACCGCTGCACATGGACCTGCAGCGTGTGCGTTTGACCTGTGAACAGCATGTCAAGTGCAATGTTTTCATCGACCGCTACAAATCGCACACCAGCTGAATCCAGGCGAGCTTGGCAGGCTTGGGCCAAGCGGTCGATGCGCACCAACACCTCTTTGAAGTTCACATCGCTTAAAGCTTGGTTCAAAGTTTGCACGGCGTCGTGGCGCATGTCGGCCATCACACATCCCAAAGCAGACGTCACCCCGGGGTAGCGCGGTACGATGCCTGTGGCCACACCCACTTCACGCATCATGGCGCACACATGCAAGCCGCCGCCCCCACCAAATGGCATGTAGGCAAACTGGCGTGGGTCATGTCCTTTTTCGATCGACACCACACGCACTGCGCCGGCCATCTTGGCATTGGCCACGGTCAAAATGGCTTCTGCTGCTTCCAAGGTGCTCAAGCCCAAGGGCTCAGCCACATGCTTTTGAATGGCCTGATCTGACAAATTAGATTGCATGGCTTGTAACAATCCACCACCCAATGGACGGTCAGCTGCAATACGGCCCAACAGCACATTGGCATCTGTCACGGTGGGCCTGGTGTTGCCACGGTCGTAACAAGCCGGACCCGGCACACTGCCCGCCGACTCAGGGCCCACTTGCAACATGCCACTAGCATCGACAGACGCAATCGAGCCACCGCCCGCACCAATGGTTTCAATTTGAATCATGGGTGAGCGCACCACCAAACCAAATTCAATGGAAGTTTGCGCGGCCAGGGCAGCTTCGCCATGAGCAACCAAAGACACATCGAATGAGGTACCGCCCATGTCACCCGTCATCACATTGGGGTAACCCGCCGCACGAGCTATGGCAGCACATGCCATCACGCCAGCAGCCGGGCCTGACAATGCTGTTCGCACAGGCACATCACACGCAGTTTGGCGCGACATGACACCGCCATTGCTTTGCACAATGAGCAGCTCACCATCAAAACCTTGACCCCGCAAGTCAGATTCCAAGCGCGTCAAATAACTGCCCACCACAGGTTGCAATGCTGCATTCAAGGTGGCTGTTGAGCAACGCTCAAATTCACGGATCTCGGGCAAAACTTCGCTGGCTGCCGTCACATGCGGGTTGGGCCACATGGCACGCACAGCAGCCACTGCGGCTTGCTCATTGGCCATGTTGGCATAGGCATTGATGAAGAACACACACACGGCTTCGCAGCCAGCATCGAGCAAGGCTTGCGCTTGTGCCTTCACTTGGTCGATGTCAACGGGCGTGTGAATTTGGCCATCGGCCAAAACACGTTCGTCTACTTCCAAACGCAATGCACGCGGCACGATGGGGGTGAAGCTGCCGCGCAAACCCCAAGTCTGCGGGCGATCACGCCGGCGCATTTCTAACACGTCACGAAAACCGCGTGTGGTAATGATGCCAGTGCGCGCTACTTTGCGTTCTAGCAAAGCATTGGTACCCACCGTGGTGCCATGCACTATGCTGGCCACACCAGACGCAGAACCATCTTCAGAAATTTTCTGAATGCCGTTCATAAAGCCGCGCGCTTCTTCGCCGCGCGTTGAAGGCACTTTCACAATACGGGCTGTACCTGATTGCTCATCTAGCACAAACAAATCAGTGAATGTGCCGCCCACATCGACACCCACCACCCAGCGTTTCTGGCTCATGATGGATCCTTTGAAACGTAGGCTTCTTCAAGGTCTTTGGCGCGAGCTTGAGGGCTTCGATCAGCAGGCTTGCCCCATCCGCCGCCGCCTGGTGTTTGTAAGCGCACACGCTCGCCTTTCTTCAAACGAATTCCTAACATTTTGGAAACCATCGGCGGTGTTTTCCAAACACCCTCGTTTTCATACTCAAACACATTGGGCAAAGCGGGCTCGCCACCAGCGATGCCTTTGGGCGATGCTTTACCTCGCTCACCAAAAATAAAGACCTCAGCCGATTCTTCTAACAACTCAATTTCATACACCGCACCCAAGCCACCCCTGTGCTGCCCATCGCCACCCGAATTGGCGCGCAAAGCCCATTGCGTAAAACGCACGGGATAAGCTGCTTCCAAAATTTCCAAAGGCGGAATGGTGGCTGTGGAGATGGGTGCGTTGCTGTGCGACAAACCATCTGCATCTGAATGCCCACCATGGCCGCCACCAAAGAAACTGAACATCACCCAACGCTGGCCTTTGCGTTTTTCATCGCTGCGGTGACCCGCAATCGACAAGGCATTGATGGTGCCGTAGGCATGTGCCACTGCTCGCTGAGGATCTGCAATGGCTGTGGCACTGAAGATCACATCAATCATGCGCAAAATAGTTTCGGTGTAGCCACCCACTGGACGAGGGCGTTCTGCGCTAATGACCAGACGATCTGGAATGATGAAGTTCACAGCATCGAGCACACCCGCATTGGCGGGTACATCGGGAAACACATGCTTCAAGGCCACATAACATGCTGCGACTGCGGTGGCTTTGGAAATATTCACAGGGCCAGCGCATTGCCCAGATGTGCGCGAAAAATCCAAAGTCAATTGATCGCCTTGGACTGTCATGTCAAGTGCAATGGTGAGAGGCTTGTCGACCACACCATCGTTGTCCAACACGTCTTCAAAACTGTAGCACCCATCTGGCAGGCTTGCGATGTGTGAGCGCATCAGCCGCACTGCGCGAGATCGCAACTCCACCATGGCCTGTGCCACTTTGGCGTCGCCATATTCATCCAACAATCCATTTAGGCGTTTTGCGCCTAGTTCCAGAGCAGCCAACTGGCCATTCAAGTCGCCCCATAGGCTGTCGGGCAAACGTGTGTTGGCTCGCAGAATGGCTAAAACGTCTTCCTCCAACACACCGGCTCGCAAAATTCGAACAGGTGGAATTTGCACCGCTTCTTGCCAACACTCGGTGGCGGCGGGGTTGTAGTTGCCCGGCACCGCACCGCCCACATCGTGCCAGTGCGCAGCCGAAGCCAAGAAGCAAAACAATTGTCCACTGCGGAAAAAAGGACGAACCAACTTGAAATCGTTAGCGTGTGTGCCGCCTTCATAGGGATCGTTGAACAACCAAATGTCGCCATCCTGCATGCCTCCGCGTGTGGCGGCTGCTTTGGCAGCAGCACGAACGGCAAAGGCCATGGCGCCAACGAAAACCGGCAGGCCCGATTTACCTTGCACCAAAGTGTCGCCCGACACGCCGTCGTAAATGCCATGACACGCATCGTGCGCTTCGGCAATGATGGGGTTGAAGGCACTGCGGTAGAGCGTGGCGTCCATTTCGTCTGCCACCTGCTCAAGCCGCCCTCGCAACACCGCCAGGGTGACGGGGTCGAGCGCTGTCGTCAATTCCATATTAATCTCACTCATTGAATACTTTGTTCATCGTGTCAGCTGGCTAAGCTGCTTGCGTTAGCTGAGATGCGTTGTTTCAGTACATTCACCAAACCGCCTGCATTCACCATGTCCATCAGGAACGAGGGTACGGCAAGGCAAGTCAGTACGCGACCGTGGGCCGAAGTCACTTGAGGCCTGCCTGTGTAATCCAGATGCACCATCTCGTTTTCTTGCAGCGTTTCAGCTTCGGGGCAGGTCAGCAACAGCAAGCCCAAATTGAAAGCATTTCTAAAAAAGAGCCCGCTGTAAGAAGGCGCTATGACTGCTGCAATGCCCAATTGTTTCAAGGCACCTGCAGCTTGCTCGCGCGATGAACCAATGCCAAAATTAGGTCCTGCAACCAACACATCGCCAGGCTTTACCCCTTGCGCAAAATCTGGGCGCTGGACTTCTAAACAGTGCGATGCAATGACCTCAATGCCGTGCTTCATGTAGGCCCCAGGGGCCAAAGCATCGGTATCGATGTTGGCGCCTACACGCCAGACTTTGTGAAAGTCAACTGCGCCTTCAGTCATGCCAAGACCTCACGCACATCGGCAATATGGCCCCTCAATGCAGAGGCCGCCACTGTGGCAGGCGATGCCAAATAAACTTGAACACTGGCGGGCCCCATGCGGCCTTGAAAATTTCTGGCCGTGCTTGAAATGACAGTAGCGCCCTCTTCAAAAGTGGCGCCGTAACCGGCACATGCACCACAGGCATTGGGCAAAATGCTGGCACCTGCATCCGTCAAAATTTGCATCACACCTTCACGCGCCGCCTGCGCTTGGTCTCTTGCACTGGCAGGTGCAACCATGAGTTGCACACCGGCGGCCACTTTGCGGCCCTTCAAGACTTCAGCCGCAGCGCGCAAGTCGGCCAACTTAGCGCCGGTACATGCACCAATGTAGGCCACTGTGGGCAAGATGTGCGAATACTCACCCACTGCTTTGGTGTTTTCAGGACTGTGCGGCGCTGCCACCTGCGGGCTCAATTGAGAGGCCTCAAAATCAAAGCGTTGGCAGTCAGCAGTTTCATCGGTTTCAAAGTATTGGCACTGTTCAATGACGTCTTCAGCAACACCCACAGATTTCAAATAGTCGCGTGTGGTGCTGTCTGCCGCAATCAGTCCCACTTGAGCCCCCATCTCGGCACTCATGTTGGACAAGGTCATACGCTCTTGCATGCCAAGGCCGAGAACTGTGTCGCCCGCAAATTCAACGGCTTGGTAGTTGCCACCATTCATGCCAAACTTGCCAATCATGTGCAGCATCATGTCTTTGGCGCAAACGCCTTTTTGGAGCGCGCCATGCCACACCATTCTGAGTGTTTGCGGCACTTGCACCCAAATTTCTCCTGTGGCCACCACGCCCAACATTTCTGTGGCGCCAATGCCAAACATGTAGGTGCCAAATGCACCCCCCGTGGGCGAATGAGAATCGCCTCCCACACAAAAAAAGCCAGGCTTCAGGTGTCCACGCTCAGGCAAAACCACGTGGCAAATACCTTCAGAATCGATCACGTGGGGGAGTTGCCACTCTTTGGCTACATCTCGGGTGATGCGAACGATTTTTTCAGAATCTGCGTCTCTTGCAGGCACGTAGTGATCGAGCACCAACACCACTTTGTTTCGATCCCAAATTTGCGCACCAATATCGGCCAGCATGGGTTTTAAGCGCCGCGGCCCAGATGAGTCGTGAAACATGGCCAAATCAACTTGGCATGTGAGTACATCGCCCACACTGACGTGTGACTGCCCTGCAGCGCGTGCTATGAGTTTTTGCGCCAATGTTGAGCCAGCTACTTTGGTGCTGCGCTCGACCTTCATTTCACATGCGGTGCTCATTCTGGTTTAGCTCCTGCGCATGGCATGACTGGCCGTCATTTTCAAAATCAATCGAGTCATGATGTCTTCACATTCCCAAATAGGCTTGGCGCAATGCATCACTGGCCAGCAGCTCTGCAGGCTTTCCAGTGAAACGAATCAAGCCGTTTTCCATGACGTAGGCACGGTCTGCAATTTCCAAAGACTGGCCCACATTTTGTTCCACCAACAAAACGGCCAGACCACTTGATTTGAGTTGCCCAATCAAGCTGAACATTTCTTCGACCAGCAAAGGCGACAAGCCCAGCGAAGGCTCGTCCAAAATGAGCAGCTTGGGCTCTGCCATCAAGCCGCGGCCAATGGCCAGCATTTGCTGCTCACCCCCACTCAATGTGCCGGCGAGTTGTTGAATGCGTTCACGAAGTCTGGGAAAAATACCAAATATTTTTTCTAGATTTTTTTCACGCCGCTCTTTGCCACGCGTGAATGCACCCAAAGACAAGTTTTCAAGCACACTTAAGTTTGGGAAAACTTTGCGGCCCTCCGGCACATGAATCAAACCGGCTTGCACCACTTTGCGTGCATGCCAACCCGTCATGTCTTGCTGATCAAAGCTCACACGCCCTGCGCGCACCTTGACCAAGCCACTGAGGACACCGTTCAAGGTGGTTTTGCCTGCGCCGTTGCTGCCCAGCAGTGCCACCGTTTCACCTGGCATGACCTCCAAATCGACACCGCGCAAAACTTCAACCGCCCCGTAACCGGCGCGTAACTGCTCAATCTTCAACAGCGCATTCATGCAGAGACCTCCGCCTGTCTTAAGCGCGCAGCAGTGCCATGCCCCAAATAGGCTTCAATGACTTGCGGATGCCGCGTGACTTCACCTGGGGTGCCTTGCGCAATCAACTGTCCTTGCGCCAAAACCCAAACATGCTCAGCCAAGCTCATGACAGCCTGCATCACA
>CAJCDH010000132.1 GCA_903961095.1 uncultured Burkholderiales bacterium
AAACAAGTTTCAAATCGGCACCAAAAAAAATCGGCTGCTAGGGCACGCCAGAATTGGCTTTCTCTGCAAATCAACCCGGTTTAACCGGACACTACTGAAGAGATATTTGTATTTCGAACAGGATGGATGGCTGAGGCGATCACTTGCTCATTACAACTTTCGCCGTCAGATGTGCCAAAGTTAAAGTCGGGGAGTTTCCCGGAGAACAGTCGTGGCAACACGCTGGCAATCGAATGCGCTTCCCACAAGAGTACGTTCGCGTACCGACCGCGCAGTCGTGCCAGTTCTTGTTGAAGTGCCTCGTGGTACGGGCGCCAGTATGTGTCTATGCGTCGTTGAACGTCTTGGGAGTCGGGCGTAAAGCCCGAGCGGTATAGCTCATCGCCGCGAAACGTCTCTAAAGGACAAAGTGATGTCGTGACCATTCCGGGATAAAGCGACTCACCCGTAGCGGGGCGGTTCAAATCAACCACGTAGCGCGAAATATTCGCAGCGATCACTGTTGCCCCCAAATCTGACGCAAATGCGTAAATCCGATCGAGGTACCAGTCTGTGTCGGCAACTTGCAGGGCCTCGTCGTTGTAGCTGCCGATAATGTCGTCTGGGATGATCGTCCCAAGATGAGGTATAGAAATCACAAGCGGTGAGGCTCCACGCTTGAGCTGAAAAATATCGTGATGTTTCATGTGAAAGTCACATTCTTCCGAATTTGTACAACCAGTAGGTAGGACGATGAATGAGCAAAGTGGGTATCGACGATGGCTTTGAGTCGGCCAGCGGGCAAGAGCACCGCGTAGCCTGCGTCTAGGCGATTTGACACGCTATCAAAGACATAATGAGCAGAGCAGTTCACCGCAAGGAGAAAGGTCGTCTCTTGGCTCTCGATTTCAAGATGTTCAGCTTGGAAAACTTTAGCAATCGCCGAGTCCCCATTTGTCATGACGTTGACAATTGTGACCGCCTGATCTTCGAGCTTGCAGAACCAATCTTCTCCACCATCGAATGAGGACAAGCAATGCGGGACGAGGACAACCGATCTATCATCTGTGGTCAGTTTGCAACCACGGCCATTGATGATGAGAGCCTGTCGAAATACACCGTCGAACCTCGAGAAAGGACCGTCGCTGCTCACTTCAGCGACGCTTATGCGCCAACCATCACCCTTGGCCAGAACACGTGTTAAGCCAAGGCCATTGCTCCAAGGCTGAGTTGTGACAACGCCAATAAAAAATGGACTAGACATGTGTAGCACTGCAGACGTTTGTTGTTTGCCGGGCGATTTTTAACATCGTGTTTTTCGTAATGTAAAAGTACAACAGGGATCGAAGTCAAAAAAACGCTAGGTAGCCAAGCACGATAAGAGTCAGCTAAGGGAGCAAAGCGAAGCTCTAATTCAAGGCATTCGATCAACTATGCATATTGCTTTTTACCAATCACAAAACATGTCCTATGCGCAATCATCCAGTGAGGTGTCTTAGCTAGTCGTAGAACCTTAGAACGCCGCCCCAAGGCTCAACAAGACTGCTCAGAGCCTCTGTCGAAAAGTTACTGGTTCCCCCCAGTGATACTCGTGACAGGGGGGCCCACTTCTTCTCTGAAAGGCACAACGTCAAGGCACTCCATCTGCTGCGCTCCTTGAGATAGGCGTTACCAGCATCAGTCACCCTGCGGCTGACTGACCAGGCAGCCACAAAATGAGTTCAGGCACAAAGTACATCACGAGCACTGCGAACATCATCAGCCAAAAAAGTGGCATCGACTTGCGTGCTATCCACCCGATTTCTTTGCGAGTCAGGTTCTGCAAAACGAAGAGATTAAAGCCAACCGGTGGCGTTATCTGCGCCATTTCAACCACCAGCACAATAAAAATCCCAACCCAAATCAGGTCCAGCTTAGCCGCTTCCAATGTGGGGAGGAGCACAGCAATGGTCAAAACAACGTAAGCGTCCGGCCGTCCCATCTAGATTTTCGATTTACGCCTGCTCCTAGCAGATACGTGTCCACTTAAAGATCGTGGACACGTAGACACTAAGCCCGGTTCCAGCAGTG